>CAJBOO010000221.1 GCA_903956845.1 uncultured Burkholderiales bacterium | reverse complement strand
TTGGCAAAGCTGCGCGATAGCCTAAAGTTTTTTCTCTGATGAATGCCAAAGTTGGGAATGTTCCAACCATCGAAGCATCAGTTAGGAGTTTGGTTTTCTGGACTGGCACAACCAAACCAAAATCCGTGGCTTGCGTCCAAGCTCCAATTCCTCCTTCTGAAACTCGGAACTCTGTTGCTACCCCACCGATTGTTGAGGTGAAGGCACATGGAATCGCATTGTTTGATCCATCGCGTTTAAAGTTAATGGCAGAAGTTGTGTTGTTACTTAATTTTTTCAACACCATATTATTGAAGTCTGCGTTGTATGAAACTGGAGCCGCGCCTGCGAAATTGATAGCCCAAACATCACCGTTTCGAGCGTAAGGACAATTAGCAAGTGAATACTTAGAGTCACCCACTACGGCGCCTAAACCTGAGGCGGCAGCATTGTTGGTAGTGGCTGATTTAAGTTGATCAGTAAGGTCACTGATTTTTTTATCAGCTGCTGTTAATGCTGCCATCAAAGCATCAATTTTCTTGTCTGTAGCATCTCCTCCGGTAGAGTCAGTTGCGGCTGTCAATGAGCCTTTCATGATGTCAACGCCAGTCATGTCGGCATCAGCGCCAATAGCGGCGGTAGCGGCTTGAACTCGCGTTACAGCACTTGAAATATTTGCGGACGTGATTTTGTTGTGAACTGTTGAATTAAAGCTAGCGAAAGCAGTAGATGGGGAGTCACCCAAGGTGTTCGCAACAACGAGGCTAGTGACTGGGGTGATGTTGGCTGTTGTACCGCCTGATTCAACAATTGAGAAAAGCTCTACTTTAGTAACTGGATCAATGGCTCTCAAAATACAGGGCTGTGCGCCGTCAGCAACGGTAACGGTGTAAGTGCCATCCGCATTAGTTGAAGCCGTTCCTGTACCGTTCTTACATTTCACATCTACTGTCCCGCCAGAAATTGCAGCACCAGTAGCGGCAACACCTTGAAGAGTAATGTTGTTTGCAGTTGTCCCACCGCCACCGCCACCACCGCAAGCTGTGAGACCCGTTGTAATCAAAACTAACAGCATCTTGTTGAAATTCATTTTTTTTCCAGTCGGTAGTAAAAAGATTTCCTACATCATATTATTAACTAAATGATTATTCATAGCCAAAAAGCCTTTACTTAGTACATATTATTCTTGTAGGAGGTTTTTAACTTTGAAAATAAAGTGCGGATTAACAAGATATGCCGCCATCCATAGAACTAGAACGAATTACAAAGGCAATGCTCACAGTCAGGGACTGGGAGGAGGGGAACCTGCCCATGGAGCGGAGTGCTCTTGCTTACGACCTACTAGCGCTTACTGCGCATCACACAGTATTGGGGACGCCACTTTCGCTAAAGCACTTATTCGCTTTACTCAACTACAGTGAGGCGGGTGTGAGAAAGCAAATGCGACGCTGTATCAGTGACGGATGGATTAGCCTTGAGAGCGTGAGCAATGACAAGCGAGTTCGTGTTGTTGTGGCACAGCCAAAATTGCTCTTGGCCTTAAAAGAATACGCAGACCTGTTGGGTAAAGTCTACTCAAAATAATTCACCTTAAATTTGCCAATTTCTTGGCCTCCATAGCCTCTGTAAATTTTGAGTAGTGGATCTCTAACATAAGCACAATCGTACCTATTTGCCTAGCTAGTGTGTGAGTGTCATTGCCAGCCAATAGCTCCATCGTGGAGTTGGTGTGCCTTAGGCTGTAAAGTGTTCTTGGTTCACCTCTGCTCAAGACCTTGACCATGACAGCTGCAGTCAACAATCGTTTGAATCTGCCCTGAAATCCATAGGGCTGGCTGCCATCATCAAATGCGAACACCTTTCGAGAATCGCCAACCTGGCCCGAGCAACCGGTGGGTTTCTTTATGACTGGTGCTCGAAGGTTGGATCTAACGCAGATACAGAAAGGAAGTTTTTACACGGTGGGGCTACATTTCAGAGCACTTTTGAGCAGTCGCACGCCCATTGCAATGCTACAATTAAGGACTCGGCCCGGTAGCTCAGTTGGTAGAGCAGCGGATTGAAAATCCGCGTGTCGGCAGTTCGATTCTGCCCCAGGCCACCAAATGCACAACCTCTGTCAGCAATGGCAGAGGTTTTTGTGTTTCTGGCCCAGGCATGGCTGTGTACCCACCACGTGAGTCGCAGAGCTCAAGAAAACAAAACAATGTATTTGTTATCGATGAACCTGAAATTTGTACTCATATACTATTCAAATGAGACAACATTTAGTCATCGTCAGGGCAGGCGACACCTCGCTTCACCCGCAGTGGATGGGCACGGCAGACCGCAACTGGGACTTGGCGCTGAGTTACCACGGTGACTTCCCAGACCGTTACCAAGGCCAATACGATTTTTTGCATGTGTTCAAGGGCTCGAAATGGGAAGGGCTGAGCCATTTTTTGAAAGAGCACCGCACGTTGGTCAGGCAATACCAATATGTGTGGTTTCCCGATGATGACTTGCTCACCACCAGCCACAACATCGACACCTTCTTCACCCTTTGCCAAGCGCTAGACCTTACGATCGCTCAGCCCGCGCTCACCCATTACAGCCATTACAGCTGGGAAATCACTTTGCAGCAAAGCGAGGTGGTGGCGCGCCTGACCAATTTTGTGGAGGCCATGGCCCCGTGCTTCAAGGTGCAACACCTGCACCTGTTCGCCCCATACTTTGCGGAAAACACCTCGGGTTGGGGATATGAATGGCTGTGGACCCACATCGCTGACAAGCATTTCATTCAACGCATCGGCATCATCGACCAAACACCGGTGTTCCACACCCGTCCTGTGGGCGCGGATGAGCCCATGGACAACACCCACGTGCCGACCTTGGAGTGGCAACGGTTGCTCAAAAAATTTGGCTTGAAACTCAGCCGCCCCAAAGTTATTGAGGCGGTGGCCGCGCAACCACTCAAAGCGCGTTGATGCGCTCGATGATGAAAGCCGCGGTTTGCATGATGTGTTTGCGTGCAGCCTGCTCTGCGATGTTGCCGTCGCCCTGCGCAATCGCTTGGAGCATGGCTTCGTGTTGGTCCCAAATATCACGCGGTTTTTCATTGCGCATCAACACCTCGCCCATGACCCGCTGGGTATAGGTCCAATGGGTGTCCATGGTGGGTGCGACCAACAGGTTTTCAGACAAGGCGTAGACGAAGTTGTGGAAAGCCATGTCGGCATTGATCAATTCACGCACCGAGCCGCTCTTGACCGCGGCGCGGCCTTTGTCAATGTATTCGCCACCGTTGGCGGATGCTGCTTTGGCGTTGTTTTCAGCGGCCTTGCGAAACGCCAAGCCCTCTAACACCGCGCGGATGTCATACATCTGTTGGATGTACTCGGGGTCCAGGGGTGCCACGATCAAGCCACGCCCCGGCGCATCGCGCAGCAAGCCTTGGTTGCGCAACAACAGCAAAGCC
Source organism: uncultured Burkholderiales bacterium (assembly GCA_903956845.1). Lineage (GTDB taxonomy): Bacteria > Pseudomonadota > Gammaproteobacteria > Burkholderiales > Burkholderiaceae_C > Limnohabitans. The sequence continues at coordinate 10,484 of CAJBOO010000221.1, read as the reverse complement.
TGTTGCACCGGCTGGCGTGACACGCCCAATTCGGTGGCAATCTGTTCTTGGATGATGCGGGTGCCTGGATTGAGTTTGCCAGAGGAAATTTCCAGCAAGATGGCCTCGTGAACTTGTTCAACCAGGTTGGGTTGAATCGACAACATCTTCATGGTACGGACAGCTTTGTTGGGTGCTGCCGCTTTGGCGGCAGTCATGTGGAAACCTTGCCTGATTGTCGCCAGGCTCGCTCTGCATCATCCCATGAACCCAAGGCTTGCAGGTCGGGCACCCAAGCAAGACCCGACTTCGCGTCGGAAGAGGCCGCTTCTGGGGTGATCAACACATCCAGCAAAGCGGGGAGGTTGTTCAACGCCGAGGCAATGGCACCGGGCAGGTCTTCTGCTTTTTCAACGCGTTGGGCATGCATGCCAAAGGCACGTGCCATGGCCGCGTGGTCGGCAAACTGCAAGCGCGTGCCCACCACCTTGCCATGGGTTTCTTGCTGGTCGCGCACCTCGATCGCCCAAGCACCGTTGTTGGCCACCACGATCAACACCGGCGCTTGGTGTCGCACGGCGGTGTCGATTTCCATGGCGTTGAAGCCAAAGGCACCGTCGCCAGTGGCCACCACCACGGTTTGGTCGGGGCAGGCCAAACTCGCGGCCACGCCAAACGGCGTGCCTATCCCAATGCAACCCAAGGAGCCCGGGTCGAGGTAGGTGTCGGCTGGCAAACCCACGCGGGCAAAGCTCAAAAAATCGCCGCCATCGGCAACCACCACGGATGAACTGGGCAGGGCTTGGCGCAGCGCGGACAGCAAGCGGTTGGGGTGCATCAAACCATCGCTGCCGGGGGCGGCGGATTGCATCGACTTTTGCAATTTGTCGGCACGTGCCACATGTTGCTGGCGCAAGCCTTGGGCCCAAGCGGTGTCGGTGGCAGGCGCATGGGCAGGGGCAGCGTCGAGCAATGCTTGCAACGTCAAGCCGACATCGGCGAGGATTTCCACCTCACCCCGGCGGTTGTCCCGCAAGTGCGCGGCGTTGTCTGCGATGCGCAACCACTTGGCCGGGCCAAACACCGCGGGTGAACCAAAGGCGAGTTGGAAGTCGAGTTTGCGTCCCAGTGTGACCACCACATCCGCTTCTTGCATCACTTGGCCACGCATCGCGCCGACCACGCTGGCATGGTCTTCGGGCACCAAGCCACGGCTCTCACCGGTGTCCAAATACACCGCGCCCAAGCGAGACAACAAGGCTTGCAAAGCGACGTTGCTGCCCCGCGCACCGCGGCCCGAGATGAACAGCGGACGCTTGGCTTGCCACAACAGTGCAAGCGCGGCTTGCACATCGTTGGGGTGGGGCAGGGCCCGAGGGGCATGCGGGGCTTTGAAAAATTCGGGGAGTTGCACCGCCGCAGAGGGCCTGGCCCGCAGCACGTCAACGGGGAAATCCAAAAACACCGGGCCGCTGTCGCCGCCGTGGCCCAAGGCGCAAGCGCTGGCTTCGCTCAGGGTGGCCAAGACCAGATCGGGGTGGCGCACGGTGCGCGATAAGCGGGTCATGCCTTTGAGCATCTCGGTGTGCACCATGTCTTGCAATCCACCTCGGTTTTCCTGGGGCATGGGCGGGGTGCCCGAGAGCACCAACACCGAAGCGCGAGACACATGGGCGTTGGCGATCCCGGTCATGGCGTTGGTCACACCTGGCCCAGCGGTGACCAAGGCCACCCCCAAACCGCCGGTCAATTCGGCCTCGGCATGGGCCATGTAGACGGCGGCGCGCTCGTCGCGGGTGTCGATGATGTGGATGCCGTGGGCGTCCAAACGCATCCAAATGGGCATGATGTGCCCCCCGCAAAGCCCGTAAACCCGTTGAATTCCTTGGCTTTTCAGGAATCGGGCAATCAAATCGGCAACGGTCTGGGTGTCGGGTGTGTGACTGGTCATGGCAGGGATAACACTGAGTGAATTCTGAATTCAGAATACTATATTTCGTTTCTGACTGCAAACCGCCACCCACCGATCGAGAAAAAGTCCCTGTGAGAAAGTTGCCCCACATCGCCGACATGGTTCAAACCCACGCCCGCTTGCGTCCGACGCAAACCGGGGCGGTGGACAGCCAGCGCAGCCTGAGTTTTGCCGAATGGGACCAGCGCGCCAGTGCGCTGGCCACTGGCTTGCTCGCGCAGGGCTTGAAAGCCGGTGACCGCGTGGCCGTGTTGGCCTTCAACCGCATCGAGTGGCTCGAGATCTATGTGGCCCTGGCCCGCGCCGGCTTGGTGGCCTTGCCGCTGAACTTTCGCTTGGTCAAAGACGAAATCGCCTACATCTTGAACGACGCACAAGCCGCTGCGTTGGTGTGTGCGCAAGCCTTGCAAGACAAAGCCCCTGCGCCAGACCACACGCGCGGTGTGCGTGTGCGGGTGCAAATCGATGGTGTGCCGCCTGCTGGCTGGTGGGGCTATGAAAGCCTCATGCAGACCCCAGCCAGCCCAGGTGAGTGGCCCGACGTGGATGTGAAAAGCACCTGTGCACTGCTCTACACCTCAGGCACCACCGGCAAACCCAAGGGCGCGTTGCGCAGCCACGAGGCCAGCACGCTCATGGCCTACGCGACCGCCATGGAAATGGGTTTCACCACCCAAGACAAGGCCTTGTTGGTCATGCCCTTGTGCCATGCCAACTCGCTGTACTTTGCCAACACCTTCATTCACTTGGGTGCGTGCATCGTGGTGGACGACAACGCCAGCTTTGACCCGCAGCATTTGATGCAGTTGCTGTCTCAACACCAAATCACGTTCACCTCGATGGTGCCCACGCACTACATCATGTTGCTGGCGCTGCCCGATGCCCTCAAATCACAATTTGCCACCCAAAGTGTGGCGCGCTTGCTCATTTCCTCCGCACCTGCCAACGCCAGCCTCAAGGACGCGATCAAAGGCCTGTTCCCCAATGGCGAGTTGTACGAGTTGTATGGCTCCACCGAGGCCGGATGGGTCACCTTGCTGCGCCCTGAAGACCAGCTCACCAAGCTGGGGTCGGTCGGGCGTGAATGGGCGGGCAGCGGCCCCATCAAGTTGCTCGATGCGCAGCGCCAAGAAGTGCCCGATGGTGAAACCGGCGAATTGTTTTCATGTACCTCTTATGCCTTTGAGGGCTACTGGGGTGCGCCAGAGAAAACCGCCGAGGCCTACTTTGGCGCTTGGTGCTCGGTGGGCGACATGGCGATGCGCGACGAGCAAGGCTATATCTGGCTCAAAGACCGCAAGAGCAACATGATCATCAGCGGCGGCGAAAACATTTACCCCTCCGAAGTCGAGGCGGTGTTGTGCGCCCATGAAGCCGTGCAGGAAGCGGCTGTCATTGGCATGCCACACGACAAATGGGGCGAGGCGGTCATGGCCGTGGTGGTGCTCAAAACAGACAAGGCATGCACCGAGAGCGATTTGACGCAATGGTGCAAATCACGCTTGGCGGGCTACAAGCAGCCGCGTCAATATGCCTTCAAGCAGTCCGAGGAGATGCCACGCACGGCCACCGGCAAGGTCATGCACCGCCGGTTGCGCGATGCATTGCTTGAAGAAGCACAAGCGTGTGCAACGACCTGAGACTTTGCGCCAACCCACATGCATAGAACCCCAACCTGACCATGAACACCAAGACACCTTGCCGAACCCCTTCGTCCACCTGCTGCGGATGCGCTGCCAGCCCAGAGGGCTCAGACGTGTCACGTCGTGAAGTCCTCAAGAGGGTGTCACTTGGTGGCATCGCTGCGCTGCCATTCATGACCGAGGGTGCCCTGGCGCAATCGGCCCCGTTGTTATTGGTCGATGCCGATGCTGAAAGCAACTTCAAGCCCCTGCGTCCAGAAGACTTGACCCTGGGCAAACCTTTGTTGGTGTATCCGTTTGACACCAAAACCGGCGCCCCCAAAAACGAGTCTCGCGCCAACAAGTTGGTTTTGACACGCTTGCCAGAGGACCAAATGGAGGCGGCCACCAAGGCCCGATCTGCAGGTGGCGTGTTGGCCTATTCAGCTTTGTGCACGCACCAAGCCTGCGATGTCAAAACCTGGCTGGCCAAAGAAAAAGTGTTGGTGTGTTTTTGCCACGCCTCCAAGTTTGACCTGTTGAACGGCGCCAAAGTCGTTGATGGCCCCGCTTCCAAACCCTTGCCCGCTGTCAGTTTGAAGCTCGAGGGCGAGTTGTTATCCATTGTGCCGAGTTCCCCCGCCAGCCAAGGTTCTTAACCCTGGCTATTTCCCAGACTCACTTTCAGGAGAAAAACCATGAGTCATTTGTTGAAGAAGCTGTCCATTGCAGCGATCAGTGCATGTGCCATCATGGCCCATGCCGATAACAAGCTTGGTAACTACGCGCCAGTTACAGATGCACGTTTGAGCAACCCTGAGCCCTCAAACTGGTTGATGTACCGAGGTAACTACCAGGGTTGGGGTTACAGCCCGTTGGACAAAATCAACGCAGGCAACGTCAAAAAACTGGATTTGGCATGGTCGTTTGCCACTGGCGTGACCGAAGGTCACCAAGCCCCTCCGATCGTGAACAACGGCTACATGTACATCACGACGCCCAACGGCCAAGTGATTGCATTGAACGCCATCACCGGTGAAGAGTTGTGGCGTTACAAGAAAGAAATCCCTGCCGACTTGCTGATGCTGCACAACACCAACCGTGGTGTGGCGCTCTACGGCGACAAAGTCTATGTGGGTACCGTCGACTCGCACCTGATTGCCTTGGACGCGAAAACAGGCAAAGTGGTTTGGGACGCGACCGTGGGCGATGTCAAGGCCTTGTCTTACATCACACTCGCACCTTTGGCCGCCAAGGGCAAAATTTTGGTGGGTTCATCCGGCGGTGAAACCGGTGTGCGTGGTTTCGTGGCTGCCTTTGATGCCAATTCAGGCAAAGAAGTTTGGCGCACCTACACCACGGCAGCGCCCGGCGAGCCTGGTGGTGACACCTGGGCTGGCGACTCCTACAAAAACGGTGGCGGCAGTGTCTGGATCACAGGTACATACGACCCTGCTACCAACATCGCTTACTGGGGCACGGGCAATCCAGCACCCTGGCCCACCGAAGGCCGTGCAGGTGACAACCTCTACACCACCTCCACCATTGCCTTGGATTTGGACACTGGCAAGATCAAGGGACACCACCAGTACCATCAAAACGACGCATGGGACTGGGACGAGGTCAGCGCTCCTGTGCTGATTGACACCGAGATCAACGGCCGCAAAGTCAAAGGCGCGGTGCACGCAGGTCGCAATGGCTTCTTGTGGATGCTCGAGCGTCAAGCCAGCGGCAAAATCGACTATGTCAATGGTGTTCCTTACGTCTACAACGACGTCTTCAAAAGCATTGACAAAAAGACGGGCCGTCCCACCTATGACATGACCAAAAAACCTGGCATGGGCAAAGCCGTGACCTTCTGTCCTTCCTTGTGGGGTGGCAAAGACTGGCCCCCAGAGGCATGGAATCCCAAGACCAAGCTGTTCTACATCCCTGCCAACAACCACCTGTGTTCCGAGTTGCCAGCGGCTGAGGCCAGTGCTTACAAAAAAGGCGACCTCTACATCGGTTACCCGATCGACGGTGTGTTGGGCAGCTTGCGCTACCAAGGTGGCAAAAAGCCTGACAGCATCGGTGAACTCCAAGCCTGGAACCTGGAAACAGGAAAAATGGCCTGGTCGTACAAATACGACCGAGCCATTTGGGCACCGCTCTTGACCACAGGCGGCAACCTGCTGTTTGCAGGCGGCACCAACGACCGCGAATTCCGCGCGTTTGACGCCACCAACGGCAAGGTAGTTTGGAAATACAAAATGCCTTCTGGCGTGACCGCTGTGCCATCCTCTTTTGAGATCAATGGCGAGCAGTACATCGCTGTGCAAGCCGGTTGGGGTATTGATGCTGAGCGCATGCAGTCTGGCATCAATACACTGAACAACACCAAAACCGCTGTGCCTCAAGGCGGCACGTTGATGGTGTTCAAACTGTCTAAATGATGGTTTGATTTTTCAGGGTTGAGTCGGCCCCGTGAGCATCACGGGGTCGATTCTTTTTGTTTGTTCTCATTGTTTGTATCCACAGGAGCCTTGCATGGCTGACCCATCCCACACCGGCGCTTCTCCCGCAGAACGGGCTGCTGTCTATCGCAAAGCCGCTTGGCGATTGCTGCCCTTGCTCTGCTTGTGCCTGGTCGCGGCCTACCTCGATCGCGTGAATGTGGGTTTTGCCAAGCTGCAAATGATGGATGACCTGTCCTTCAGCAACACGGTCTATGGCGTGGGTGCGGGCATTTTCTTTTTGGGCTATGTGTTGTTTGAGGTGCCCAGCAACATTTACCTGCACAAGTTGGGTGCGCGGGTGTGGATCGCCCGCATCATGATCACCTGGGGTCTGATTGGTGCGGCCATGGCCTTTGTGCAAACGGCCACCCAGTTTTACATTTTGCGATTCCTGTTGGGGGTTGCCGAGGCTGGCTTCATCCCTGGCGCGTTTTATTTCTTGGCCTGCTGGTTCCCCGCTGACTGGCGGGGACGCATCATCGCTTTGCTGTTGTCCGCCTTGCCCTTGTCCAGCATCATGGGCGGGCCGCTGTCGGGTTGGATTTTGGCCAGCTTTGCCGATGTGGCCGGTATGCGTGGTTGGCAATGGTTGTTCCTGATCGAAACCATCCCATCCTTGGTCTTGGGCTTGGTCGTGCTGCGGTACTTGGTCAACACGCCCAATGAAGCCAACTGGCTGAGTGAGGGTGAAAAACACATCATCAACAGCGATTTGGCACGCGAAGGCGAGCGCAAGCAAGAGCACACCAGTGTCAAAAGCGCGTTCACCAGCCCGTTGGTGTGGCAGCTCAGCTTGGCCTACTTTTGCATCGCCAGTTCGGTCTACGTCGCCATCTTTTGGATGCCCACGCTCATCAAGCAGCATGGCGAGACCGACGTGATGCGCATTGGCATGCTGACAGCAGTGCCTTATTTGGTGGCCATCGCCGCCATGTACTTGTGCAACACCAGTTCAGACCGACGCGGTGAGCGCCGCTGGCACACCGCGGTGCCCGGCTTCTTGACGGCCATCGGTTTGGCCTTGAGTGGGTTGCACTTTGACAGCCTGGCCTTGACCATGTGCGCCCTGACCCTGGCTGCCGCTGGCGCGTCTGCCACCCAAGCTGCGTTTTGGAGTGTGCCGCCCGCTTTCTTGAGTGGCGCAGCCGCTGCCGCAGGCTTTGCCCTGATCAACTCCTTGGGCAACATCGCTGGCTTTGTCAGTACCGCGGCAGTGGGGTGGATCGCCGATTTGACGGGCAACCCGCAAAACAGCCTGATCATGTTCAGCGCTTTGGCGGTCATGGGCGCCTTGCTGATCTTGCGACTGCCCGCCAAGGTGATCAACCACTGAGTGCCAGTGGCGATGGGGAATTTGAGCTGGGTCAAATCTCCCGGGCGCAATCGCTGTCAGAATCCAGGGGTAGCGGCGTGAAAACGCTGGTCCCCTTCGGAGAAATGCTGTGAAAAAAACCTTGTCTTGCCTGCTGGCCTTGTCCCTGGCCCTGGGCCCCACCATGGTCACGCCACAAACCGCCAAAGCCACCAAGGTGGTGTTGCCTCAAGACGTCTACAAGCAACCCGTCACAGGTTTGACACCCAAACAACTCAAGCAGTTCAAAGAGGGTGAGAAGGTTTTCAACAACTTTTGGATGGCGGTCAATAACCCGATCATTCCCCTGACCTGGGACTTGTCTCTGCCTGGCCCCGCCGGTGCTGAATGGGGCTTGGGCCCGATGTTCATGGCCACCAATTGCGCGGCCTGTCACGTCAATGCGGGGCGTGGGCGCGCCATCGATGCCAGCGGCAGTTTGGCTGTCCAGCATGTGCTGCGCCTGTCAGTGCCTGGCCAAGACGCGCACGGTGGACCCAACCCCCACCCGAACTACGGCACTGAAATCCAGATGTTTGACATCGTGACCCGCAAAGACAAGTCCGCCCGTGCTGGCGAAGCCGAGGTGTTCATCGATTGGGTGACCCAGAAATTCAGCTTCGCCGATGGTGAAACCCTCGAGTTGCGTCAGCCAAAGGTGCGGGTGGAAAACCTGAACTTTGGTGCGCTGGGCGAAGGCACCATGCTGTCCCTGCGCAATTCACAAGCCATGATGGGTGTCGGGCTGTTGGAAGCCGTCAGTGACAAAGACATTTTGAAGCTGGCCGAGATGCAAAAAACCAAGGGTTTGAATGGCCGACCCAACTATGTGCGAGACGACATCCGCCAACAAACCAGCATCGGGCGCTTCGGTTGGAAAGCCAACCAACCCAGTGTGCGTCAGCAAATTGCCGCTGCGTTCAGCAGCGACATGGGCATCAACTCAGCGCTGTATCCCGAGACACACTGCACCGCGGTGCAAAAAGAATGCATAGAGGCCATTCGACACGACAAACCTGAACTGCGCCCCGAGCTGTGGGCGGCCATCACCACCTGGGCCATGTCACTCGACGCACCTGTTCAGCGCGACAAGGACAAGCCCGAGGTCAAGCGTGGCGAGCAGTTGTTCGTGGACAGCGGTTGCGCCGCTTGCCATGTACCAGAGCTCAAAACCAGCCAATTCGATGCCTTGCCTCAGTTGGCCAATCGCAAAATCCGGCCCTATACCGACTTGTTGTTGCACGACATGGGCCCTGAGCTGGCCGATGGTCGCCCAGACTACAAAGCCGGGGCGGCCGATTGGCGCACCGCGCCCTTGTGGGGCATCGGCGTGTCCAAGCAGGTCAGCGCCAGCACCTCGTTCCTGCATGACGGGCGCGCCCGCAACCTGCAAGAAGCCATTGTGTGGCATGGCGGCGAAGCCAAACCGGCCAGGGACAAGTTCACCACCATGCCCAAAGCGCAGCGCAGCGACTTGCTGGCGTTTTTGGAGTCTTTGTGAGCCCCAGCGGGTCACGAACTCCGTAGAAACCCTTGCATGACAGGCCCAGGTTGATCTGATAGACTGAGCGTCAATTTGTGTTTACACACTCGCTTGTCAAGAAAGGTTGACCATGAAAGACAGTCTTGCATTGCAAACCAAGCAAAAAATGGCCAAGGTCTACTTTGGCGGGATCGTGGTGTTCAGCCTGATGATCACCACCTTGGTCGTGCTCATTCGCCTCGTGACCCTCAACGGCAGCTAACACCCCCTGGGACGCCACTGTCCCCCCTCGATTGTTTGAACCCCTGGGTGGCAACGCCCAGGGGTTTTTCTTTGTCAATGGCTGTCGCCACAAGGTCATTGAAAAAAGCCAAAATATTGGGCTTGACCTGAACGGAGCCGACATGGCCAAAGATTTTTCGCAAATGGAGCACAGCAACCGCTGCGCCAACCCCAGCATCCACGAGGTGTCAGACCCGGCCAAACGCCAGACCTTGCAAGCCGCTGCTTGGTTGGGCTTGCTCGCAGGCCTGTCGCCCCTGCACGGCCAGGCCGCGAGCAGCAAGATGGGTTTCAAAGCCATGCCGCCTGGCATGGGTGACTTCATCGAATTGCCACCCGACTATGAGGCCAAAGTGCTGGCACCCTGGGGTGAGCCCGTTGGCATCGAAGGGCACATGCCAGCCTACCGCCCTGACGCGACCAACACCGCCGAAGACCAAGCGGTGCAAATGGGCATGCACCACGACGGTTTGGTGTTCTACCCGTTGAGCGGCAGTTCCACCCACGGCTTGCTGGCCATCAACCATGAGTACATTGACGAAGGTTTGTTGTTCCCCGATGGTTTTGAGCCGATGACGGCCAGCAAGGTCCAGAAAGCGCAAAACGCGCATGGCATCTCGGTGATCGAGGTCAAGCTGGGCAGCAAGGGATGGCAGATGGTGCGACCCTCGCGCTACGCCCGACGCATCACGGCCAACACGCCCTTCGCGGTGGGCGGCCCCGCCGCTGGCCACGCCATGATGCGCACCGCAGCCGACCCCGAAGGCCAGCGCGTGCTGGGCACCTTGAACAACTGCGCAAGCAGCATGACCCCATGGGGCACCTACTTGTCGGGCGAAGAAAACTGGGCCAACTATTTCTCGGCAGGCAACCAAGCTTCAGCGCACCACAAACGCTGGGGCCTGCGCGCCAAAAGCCACAGCCAGTGGGAAGCACACGACCCGCGCTTCAACGCCGAATTGCACCCGAACGAGCCCAACCGATTTGGCTGGGTGGTCGAGGTCGATCCGATGGACCCCACCAGCACCCCGATCAAACGCACGGCACTCGGGCGTGCCGCCCACGAAGGCGCCTGGGTCGCTCAAACCAAAGACGGCCGCGCCGTGGTGTATTCGGGCGAGGACGCACGCTTCGAGTACATCTACAAATTTGTCAGCCGAGACAAGATCCAAGCCGGGGGCGCCAAAGCCAACCGCGAACTCTTGGACCACGGCACGTTGCACGTGGCGCGCTTCGATGCGAATGGCTCAGGGGTTTGGCTGCCGCTGGTGCATGGCCAAGGGCCGCTCACGGCAGC
>CAJBOO010000220.1 GCA_903956845.1 uncultured Burkholderiales bacterium | reverse complement strand
TTGGTTGCCGATGGCGGCATTGACCACCTGGTTGAGTGACCCGGCACCCGCCACACCCAGGAGGGGACGGGCAGAAATCAGGTTGGTGAAATACAAGGATGGAATGCACAGCTCTTTGGCCGCTTGCACCACAGGTGTGGTGCCAATGGCCAGTTGAGGCTTGAACTCGTGCATGGCCGCGAGGTCTTGCTCGAGCGAGGCACGGAACTGCACATGCACCCCTTTGGCCTTGAGCCAATCGGCGTCGTGTTGGTTCCAGGGGGTGGCGGGACAAGCACTGCCGACATAGCGCAGGTCGGCACCGCACTCGATCAACAATCGCGCCACCAGCAACTCGGAGCCTTCGTAGCCGCTGAGGGTGATGCGGCCGTTGATTTTTTGGGCGGCCAACACACCGCGCATGGCACCCAAGGTTTGGTTGCGTGCCGCGTCAATCTTGTCTTGGCTGACGCCACAGGCTTGACCGATGGCGCCTAACCAATCGTGCGTGCCTTCGATGCCCACAGGGGCCGAACCAACGATGGGTCGACCCGCGGCTTGGAATTCGCGCACGCTGGCGGTGTAGAAAGGGTGAATCGCAGCGACCGCTTTGCAGTCGAGCGCGGCGTACAACTCGCGCCACTCGCGGGTGGGAGCCACCGTGCCAACCGCCAAGTCCATGGGGGCGATCATTTGCGCAATGATCATCGGGTCGGCGGGGAACATTTCGCCCAGCAAAGTGATCGTGGGTTTGGCGCTGCGGCCTTGGCGAGGCGCGGCCACAGGGCCTGCCATGGCTTCTTGGCGGGCATAGTGCAACATGGCACCCGCCAACACATCCTTGGCCTCGGCATGGGTGGGCACACCAAAACCCGGCACATCGATGCCGATGATGCGCACGCCATTGATCTCTTTGGGCAGCAACTGCAAAGGCACACCGCTGGCGGTGGGCACACACAGGTTGATGATGACAATAGCGTCCAATTTGTCAGGGTCTGCTTCTGCGTAAACCGCTTCGCGGATGTCCTCGAACAACTTGCCGGTGACCAGTGTTTCGGAGTTGAACGGCACGTAACCCACGGTGCGGCGTGCGCCGTAAAAATGGGAGGTGAAGGTCAGGCCATACACGCAACATGCCGAGCCGCTCAAGATCGTGGAGGTGCGGCGCATGCGCAAACCGACCCGCAAGGAACCAAAGGCAGGGCACATGCTTTGCGGTTGGTCGTGCGGGCCTTTGGGGTAGTCGGCCGCGTATTGCGCCAACACCTCACTCTTGCCCGCTTTGGCTGCTGCGTCCAACATCTGGTCTTTGCCCGCATGGCAGCCCAAGCCGTCGGTACTGGCCGCGGCTGGGTTGGGCAAGGGGGTGATCGGGATGATGTCGCTCATGCCTCAGACCTCGTCGTAAACGACTTCCAAGGTGGGCCGCTCGATCACGGTTTTGCCAGTCATGTCTACCTCGGTGGCAGGGGTCATGACAAAGTCGCGACCGGTGACATCGGCACTGAACAAGCCCAAGAGCTGGTCTTGGGTTTGGGGTTTGGGTCGCTGGGGCGGGGCCTCTGCCACGTTTTTCGCCAACTCAGCAAACAAGGCGCCCCATTCGCCATCGGGCTTGCCGATGATTTCGTAGCTGGCACTCTTGCGGCGAATGTCTTCATTGGCAGGGATCGCGGCCAAGACGGGGATGCCTGCATTGGCAGCAAACGCCTGCGCCTCGCCAGTGCCATCGTCTTTGTTGATGACCATGCCAGCCACGCCCACATTGCCGCCCAGCTTGCGGAAGTACTCGACCGCGCTGCAGACGTTGTTGGCGACATAGAGCGATTGCAAATCGTTGGAGCCCACGACGATGACTTTTTGGCACATGTCGCGCGCAATCGGCAGACCGAAACCGCCACACACCACGTCGCCCAAGAAGTCGAGCAATACATAGTCAAAACCCCACTCGTGGAAGCCGAGTTTTTCCAGGGTTTCAAAGCCGTGGATGATGCCGCGACCACCGCAACCGCGACCGACCTCGGGTCCGCCGAGTTCCATCGCAAACACGCCATCACGGATGAAACACACGTCGCCGATCTTGACTTCTTCGCCAGCGAGTTTTTTCTTGGATGAGGTTTCAATGATGGTGGGGCAGGCTTTGCCACCGAACAGCAAACTGGTGGTGTCGCTCTTGGGATCACAGCCAATCAGCAAGACTTTTTTGCCCTGCTGCGCCATCATGTAACTCAGGTTGGCCAGCGTAAAGCTTTTGCCAATGCCACCTTTGCCATAAATGGCGATGATTTGGGTTTCTTTGGTGACCTCGCCGGTGTGCACGGCGTCAGGCTCTTCAAAAGCCTCTTGACGCAAGCGGTCAACAAACTGAATGGGCTTTTCGGAACTGCTGTTGGATTCACTCATCGGGTTCTCCAGTCACCGTCATCGATGGAAATGCATCGGTCTCAGGTGTATTTTTAGAGTTACATTGATTTGTGTCAATCTTAATTGACGTTTTCAGTGCTTGACTAGGGTAATTACTTAGGATTTGCGACCCAAAAGCATCCGGGTGTGCAAGGGCATGGGGTTGGACAACTGGTCAACCGCCTCAAAACCCGCCTCCAGCATGAAGCCGCGCAGCTCGTCGGCGGTGCGCAGGCGGCCAGAGCCCATGGCCAGCAAGTAAAAGTGGAAATAGGGGTCGCCCACCATAGGTGGCTCACCCGGCGACTGAGCCATCGGCTCGGCCAGCAACAAGCGCCCGCCGCGAGGCAAGGCTTGGCAAATCTTGGCGAGCAAGGCTTTGACCACCGCGTCGGGGTGGTCGTGCGCCACCCGCACCAAGGTGACCAGATCGGCACCCGGGGGCAGTGGGTCGCTGATGAAGCTGCCGCCATGGGTGCTGACTCGCTTGTCCACCCCCAGCTGCTGCATGCGGGCCTGCGCCAGCGCCGCCACCGGTGGCAAGTCAAACAGCATGAGTTGCAGGTGCGGTGCGTGTTGGGCCAAGGCACCGACCCAGCCGCCCTGCCCGCCACCCACATCGAGCACGCGTTGGTGGCCGTTGAAATCGTACGTGGCCAGCATTTCCTCGACCACGAAGCGCTGCGAGGTGGCCATCAACTCGGAATACCGGGCCACTTGCGCCGCTTCCCAACCCTGGGTGCTGTCACCCTCCATGTAGGGCCAATAGGCTTGCATGTGCGGCTGCACCTGGTCACGCAGCAAGGCCAAGGGGTCACGCATGTCGTCGAACAAGACCGCGTTGTGCTCGATCATCAAGCGCAGACCCGGGTCAGCCGCCACCGGCGCGCCCAGCGGGCCCAGGCCATACATCTGAGGGCCACGGCTCTCCAGCAATCGCAAGGACACGGCGGAGTGCAACAAACGTTGCATGGCGGGTGCGCTCATCTGACAGGCTTTGGCCAATTCGTCCAAGGGCATGGGTTGAACCCGCAGCTGCTCGAACAACTGCAAGCGCACACAGGCGAGCAAGACCTGCGAGTGCACAAACCCGGCCATGATGTCAAACAACTGTGCAGCGCGGCGGCGCGTCACCCAGCGGGTCAGGGGATTGCCAATCGCCCAGCGGTAAAAACCCGGCGAAGTCATCCATGCATCGACGCGCTGGTCGAGCCAGACCCGCCATGCAGCACGTTGGGTGTCAGGTTTGGCGAAGGGCTTGGCCAGGTCCAGGCTTTTCGTGCTCGCGCCAGCCATGGGTGACCTCAGGCACTCACGCGCTGCGGCGCGGCGTTGGCTTGCTGGGCAATCAATTCGCAGGCCGAAGGCGGCACCAATCGTTCGGACTCTTTCATGACCAAATGGCGCATGGCAGCGCGGCTTTCACAAGCGGGAACCGCGTCGACCGCATTGGCCATGAGTTGGTTGAAATAGTCGAGCGCACCTTTGAGGCCGAGGTCGGCCGCCGCACTGGGTCGGCCATGGGTGGCATCTTGTCCCGCGGGTTTGCCCAGTTGGTGGTCTTGCAACATGACATCACGGATGTCGTCGGCCACTTGGTAAGCCTCGCCCAAGGTGTCGCCCAGGGCTCGCCACGGGCTGGGGTCTACCCCCGCAGACTGTGCGCCTGCCATGGTGGCCGCCACAAACAATGCACCGGTTTTGGCGCGTTGGTATTGGCTCAATTCCACCCGGGTTTCGCATTCCCAGGCCTGGCCAGCCACGATGCCATCGGGAGCACCGACTCCATCGGAAATGGTGCCCAAGAGTTCGACCAAACGTGCAGGATGTTGGCGACCACTTCGCGCCAACACTTGATAAGCCATGACGATCAAAGCGTCACCTGTGAGCAAAGCCAGAGGCTCGCCAAATTGCTTGTGAACCGTGACCTGCCCGCGTCGGATGTCGGCATCGTCAAAACAAGGCATGTCGTCGTGCACCAAGGATGCACAGTGCATCAATTCAATGGCAATGGCAGCCGCGTCGGTCAGCGCAGCATCGTCTTCCCCGCAGGCCTTGGCCACGGCCAAACACAGTTGCGGGCGGATGCGAGCGCCGCCTGGAAACACCGCATGGCGCATGGCGGCCATCAAGCGGGGCGGGGCACTGTGGGTGTTTGTCAGGGTGAAATGGTGTTCTAACGCAGCTTCAATGCGTGTCAACATGGACATGGGAACCCCCGCAGGCGGCGTGACAAACATCGCCCTGACCATTCAGGACGACCTGCACAAGTGTCAATTTAACATGACACAAATGTTTGTCAATCGAATCGCACCTAGGGTTTTCGCCTAGAACCTCGTTGCCAAGGCTTGTTCAGTAGCCGATGGGGCTGACCCCAAACAACCACGTGTGGCCGCCAAACAGCAGCACCAGCCAGGCCCCCACGCCAATCACGATCACCCGAGCGTTGTGATTGACGCTGGGCAAGGCCAAGTCGGCAGCGGCATCTGACGTGGATGCCGAGGGCTGCGCTGCGAGGTTGGTGTCAGCCAAGGAGGCAGCAGCCTGACGGTCACGTTGGCGGCTGGCCCTGAAATTCAGCACCGCCCAAACCAAAAACGCGCCAAACAAAATGAGGTCCGCCAAGCGCCCATTGGCCAATAAATGCGCCAAAGCCCAGACCTTGACCGACAACACCATGGGGTGACGCAAGCGTGCTTTGAAGGTGTTGTGTGGCACATAGGCGGCCACCAGCAGCACCAAAGAAACCAACATCAACAAGGCAGCAACATGGCGCATGGCCACGGGTGGCGCCCACAGCAAAGGGCTGTCCCAGCGCACCAAGCCAAAGCCGTAGACCATCAACACCAAACCCACCAAAGAGGCCAGGCTGTGAAAACCTTTGAACAGTTTGTCACCCAGGCGCGCTATCAAGCGGGTGCGCCAGCCCTCGGCGAACACGCGCAATGAATGGGCCCCCAAAAACAACACCAATCCCAGTACAAACAAGCCCATGCGTTTCTCCCTGTTGGTTCAATGCTGACGTTGCAATACCCAAGCCGCCAAGGCCTGCAAGGCTTGGGTGTGGGTCAATCCACTGTGATCTAAAGCGCTGTGCGCTTGCTCAGCCAAGCGCTTGGCTTCGGCCCGGGCGCCGTCCAAGCCGAGCAGGGACACATAGGTTGGTTTGTCGTTGGCGGCGTCTTTGCCAACGGTTTTGCCCAGCACGGACGCGTCAGCCGTCACGTCCAGGATGTCATCCACCACTTGAAATGCCACGCCCAGGGCTTGGCCAAACTGCAAGAGGTGAGCCGTCACGCTGGCAGGCGCTTGGCCGCACAGCGCACCCATGACCACGCTGGCTTCGAGCAATGCACCGGTCTTGCAGCGGTGCATTTGCCGCAAGGCATCTGCACTCAAGCGCAAGCCCACACTGGCCAAATCGATCGCTTGGCCCCCAGCCATGCCGGCATGGCCTGCGGCCCGCGCCAGGCTGCCGCACAACTGCGCTTGCACCGCTGGGGGGATGTCAGAGACCGTGGGTGTCAACAACTCAAACGCCAAGGTTTGCAACGCATCGCCTGCCAGCAAAGCCTGTGCCTCGCCAAACTGCACGTGGACCGTCGGTTTGCCACGGCGCAGCACGTCGTTGTCCATGCAGGGCATGTCGTCATGCACCAATGAATAGGCGTGGATCAGTTCCATCGCGCAGGCTGCACGCATGGCCGCTTCTGTCATCCAGGCAGGGCGCTGTGCATCGCTCACGGCTTCCATGCTGCCCAAGACCAACAAAGGTCGCAGCCGTTTGCCGCCATCCAGCACCGCGTAACGCATGGCCTCGCCCAAGCGGGCAGGCGCGTCTGCAGGCACCCAGGCTTGCAGCGCCTCTTCAACCGCCACCAGGTGCGCCTGGCTCCAGGCGGTCATGTCAAAGCCGCTCATTCGCCGGCCCAAGGCTTCAAACTGCCAGCTTCCAGCACCTGTATCTGGTCCTCGACCGCCTGCAACTGCTGGCGGCAATGGTTGAGCAAAAAGGCCCCGCGTTGGTAGGTTTGCAGCAAATCGGCCAGCGGCATTTGCCCCGATTCGAGCTGGGCCACCAACTGCTCCAACTCTTTCAAGCCAGCCTCGTAACTGGTGGGCACCGCCTCGGGTTGGGGGGCGGTGGATTTGGGGGTGGCGGCCTTGGTCATGGGGTTTGCATCTGGGTTTTGGCGCGATTGTAGGGGGCTGCTTGGACGAGGCTACAATCCCCTTCCCTCTGGCGACCTGCCAGTTTTTTAATCACCTCCCTGTGGGGAGTCTTTAGGTCAGGACGTTCCATGTCTGATTTAAGTCTTCAACTGCAGCAGGCCTCTGGCCAACTCCCAGTTACCAGTTACTTTGACGACGCGCTCTACCAGCGCGAAATGGCTTTGCTGTTCCAGCAAGGGCCGCGTTACGTGGGTCACGCTTTGGCGGTCCCCGAGGTGGGCGATTTCATGGCCCTGCCCCAAGAACACGAGGGCCGCGCTTTGGTGCGCAACGCCCATGGGATTGAGCTGATCTCTAATATCTGTCGCCACCGCCAAGCCGTGATGCTCAAAGGCCGTGGCAACCTGAACGACCCTTCCCGCGCCATGGGCGGCAACATCGTTTGCCCCTTGCACCGCTGGACCTACGCCACCAACGGCCAGTTGCTGGGTGCACCGCACTTTCAACAAGACCCTTGCCTGAACCTGAACAACTACAAACTGCGCGAGTGGAACGGCTTGCTGTTCGAGGACAACGGCCGCGACATCGAGGCCGATTTGGCCCACATGGGCCCGCGCAGCCAACTGGATTTCACGGGCTATGCCCTGGACCATGTGGAGTTGCACGAGTGCAACTACAACTGGAAAACCTTTATCGAGGTCTACCTCGAGGACTACCACGTCGGCCCCTTCCACCCTGGCTTGGGCAACTTCGTCACCTGCGACGATTTGCAATGGGAATTCAAAAAAGAGTATTCGGTGCAAACCGTGGGCGTGGCCAACCGTTTGGGCAAAGCCGGCAGCCCGATTTACGAGCGCTGGCACGATGCTTTGCTGCAATACAACCAGGGCGCGGTGCCGCCCCATGGCGCGATTTGGCTCACCTACTACCCGCACATCATGGTCGAGTGGTACCCACATGTGCTGACCGTGTCGACCTTGCATCCCATGGGACCACGCAAAACCATGAACATGGTGCAGTTCTTCTACCCCGAAGAAATCGCCGCTTTCGAACGCGAGTTTGTCGAGGCGCAACGTGCCGCCTACATGGAAACCTGCATTGAAGACGATGAAATTGCCGAACGCATGGACCAAGGCCGCTGGGCCTTGATGCAACGCGGCGACAACGAAGTGGGCCCCTACCAAAGCCCCATGGAAGACGGCATGCAGCAGTTTCATGAGTGGTACCACCAGCGCATGAACGTCACGCCTTAAATGCAAGCGCTATGGATGCTGCTGGCCGCAGCGTTATTGGCCAGTATGACCGTATGCGTGAAATTCGCTTCCGCCTACTTTCATGCCAGCGAACTGGTGTTCTTTCGGGGCCTGATCAGCTTGTGCTTTGTGGCCGCTTTTGCCCGCTACGCAGGCACCTCCCTGCGCACGTCCATCCCTGCCATGCACTTTTGGCGCAGCATTGTGGGCGTCACTTCCTTGGGCGCTTGGTTTTATGCCATTGGCAAACTCCCCTTGGCCACGGCCATGACCTTGAACTACATGAGCAGTGTGTGGATTGCCGCTTTTTTGGTGGGCGGCAGTTTGATGGGCACGCTCACCGGCAGCGGACACGACATGCGCCGTCAAGGACCCTTGGTGTTGGCCGTTATGGCTGGCTTTGTGGGGGTGGTCATGATGCTGCGCCCGACCATCGAACAAAACCAATTGTTCGCTGGTTTGGTCGGCCTCATCTCTGGTTTTTTTGCCGCTTTCGCCTACATGCATGTGATGGCCTTGGGTCGCACCGGCGAGCCCATCACACGGATTGTTTTTTACTTCGCCTTGGGCACCACCGTGGCGGGTCTGTTGGGCATGACGGTCACCGGCTTGTCCACATGGGACTGGGGCCACGCGATGTGGCTGCTGCCGATTGGCCTCTTGGCCTCCTTGGGTCAGGTTTGTCTCACCCTGGCGTTTTCACGCGGCTCCACCTTGGTGGTGGCCAATTTGCAATACGCGGGCATTGTGTTTGCCGCCCTGTATGGAATGGTGTTGTTTGACGAACAATTGCCCACCATCGGCTGGCTGGGCATGGGTTTGATCATCGCCAGCGGCGTGGCCTCTACCGTGCTGCGCACCCGCGCGGTTCCCGAATCCCCTGCAGAGGAGCATTGAGCATGTACACCACCTTGATTTCTGTGAGCGAATTGCAAGCATTGAATGG
>CAJBOO010000219.1 GCA_903956845.1 uncultured Burkholderiales bacterium | reverse complement strand
TCTGCCGTGTCGGGTTCGGCCAGGGTGTTGTTTGAGGAGGCGTTGGGACGGGTGGCCTTGCATGAAGGCATCGACCTGACGTGAACGGTGCCCCGCGCTTGAGTGATCAGCGTGTGCCGATTTTGCTGATAACTGAACCGGCTGGAACAACCGCGCCGACGGTCAAATCCACGGCTGCATCCATGGCAATGTTGCCCACCATGGCCTCTTGGGTGGACGCATCGCCACCACAGCTGGCGGTGATGTGGCTGGCTTTCATGTGGTCTGCGGTGTTCAAGCCGACATTGGCCAAAAACAAGGGCACAGCTGCTGCCGGTCCTGCCGCCAACAACACCGAGGGCATGGCCCACAGTTTCGCTTTCTTCAAGTCGTCATGGACCCAAGCGTTGTGACGAGCGTTTTGACAAACCCCGGTGCCAAAGGCTTCGCTCTTATCATCTAACTTGGCGATGGCTTTGGAGGAATGGCTGGCACAGCCGGTCAAAAAGACCAGCAGCAACAGCCCACCCATTTGTCTAAAACAATTCATGTAGCGAATTTATCAAATTAATTCAGTATTGGCAAATTGTATTTGCTTCATGAAACATGTGTAAGCCGTTGAATTTCCAACATGTATTTTCACACCCGTAAATCCACCATGTCCCGCGTCATCAATTTCAGCTCAGGTCCAGCCCAATTGCCCCAGGAAGTGCTCCAACAAGCGGCCCAGGAAATGATGGATTGGCGGGGCTCTGGCATGTCGGTCATGGAAATGAGCCATCGCGGGCCGGAATTCACCGAGATATTGGCCCATACACAAGCCTTGATGCGTGAGCTGCTCAAGGTGCCTGACACCCACACGGTGTTGTTTTTGCAAGGTGGCGCGATCGCTGAGAACGCCATCTTGCCGATGAACCTGATCGGCCGCACCGGACAGGCTGACTACGTGGTGAGTGGTGTTTGGTCTGCAAAATCCGCGCAAGAGGCTGGCAAATACGGGCAAGTCCATGTGGCCGCGAGCAGCCAAGCCGATGACTTCCTGCGCATGCCAGCGCAGTCCGAGTGGCAACTGTCTCCTCAGGCAGCCTATGTCCACTTTTGCAGCAATGAAACCATTGGTGGGGTGGAGTGCCATTGGACGCCAGACACCGGTTCGGTCCCCTTGGTGGCAGACATGTCCTCCAACATCTTGTCGGCGCCTTTGGACGTGTCGCGGTACGGGGTGATTTATGCCGGTGCGCAAAAAAACATGGGGCCGTCAGGCGTGACCTTGGTGATCGTGCGCAATGACCTCATGGGTCATGCTTTGCCGATCACTCCGTCGGCCTTCGACTACCACATCCAAGCCGCGCAAGACTCGATGTACAACACACCGCCCACCTATGCGATTTACATCATGGGTTTGGTGTTGGACCACGTGAAGCGCCAGGGCGGCTTGGCTGCCATGCAGGCGCACAACCTGCGCAAAGCCGATCACTTGTATGACTTCTTGGACCACAGCCAACTGTTTTTCAACAAGGTGGCGCGTGCGGACAGGTCTCGCATGAACGTGACTTTTTTCCTGCGCAACGAAGCCTTGAACGACAGTTTTTTACAAGGGGCGCAAGCCCAAGGCATGGTGCAGTTGCGCGGTCACCGATCAGCCGGAGGCATGCGCGCCTCCATTTACAACGCCATGCCCTTGGCGAGTGTTCAAACCTTGGTGGATTACATGCACCAGTTTGAAAAGTCCCACCGCTGAGCCTTTCACGCAGCGGCTGTCAAGCCGAGTGCATGTCGCGCAGCGCGCACCACGCTGGCAGCATCGACCTGGAAAAATGCACGCAACTCAGCCCGTGTGTCGCTGCGGCCAAACCCATCCGTGCCCAAGGTGAGGTAACGGCGGCCAGGGGGCAGGAAAGCGCGGATGCTTTCAGGCACCGCTCTCACATAGTCGGTGGCGGCCACCACGGGACCTTTCCCGCCCGACAACTGCTGCTGAACAAACGGTGCGGGCGCGTCATGCCCTGACATGGCCAACCGCTCCTGCTGCTGGCCGTCACGGGCCAGCTCGCTCCAGCTGGTGACGCTGAACACTTCCGCGGCGATCCCTTGCTCAGCCAACTGCTGAGCTGCCAAGATCACTTCGCACAAGATCGCGCCCGAGCCCATCAAGGTCACCTGCGGTGCGTTGGCCGCCAAGCCCTGGGGTGCAGCGGCAAATCGGTAACACCCCTTGAGCAAATCCACCTTCACACCATCAGGCACATTGGGCTGTGCATAGTTTTCGTTCATCAAGGTGACGTAATAAAACACGTCTTGCTGCTCGACCATCATCTCGCGCATGCCTTGGTCAATGATGACCGCCATCTCGCCTGCAAAGGCCGGGTCGTAGGCTTTGCAATTGGGGATGGTCGCGGCGACCAAGTGGCTGCTGCCGTCTTGGTGTTGCAAGCCTTCGCCACCCAAGGTGGTTCGACCAGAAGTGGCACCCAACAAGAAGCCTCGTGCGCGTTGGTCAGCGGCTGCCCAGATGGCGTCGCCCACCCGTTGGAAACCAAACATCGAGTAGTAAATATAAAAAGGCAGCATCGCCAAACCATGCACGCTGTAGCTGGTGGCCGCAGCCGTCCAGCTGGCAATCGCACCGGCTTCGCTGATGCCTTCTTCCAAAATTTGGCCGTCCATGGCTTCGCGGTAACTCAGCACCGACCCAATGTCTTCGGGCTCGTATTTTTGTCCCACGCTGGAGTAGATGCCTACCTGTTTGAACAGGTTGGCCATGCCAAAGGTTCGGGCCTCATCAGCCACGATGGGCACGATGCGCGGCCCCAGCACCGGGTCTTTCAGCAATTGCCCCAGCATGCGCACAAACGCCATGGTGGTGGACATCTCTTTGTCTTGCGCTTGCAGCGCAAATTGCCCGTAACTCTCTAACGCGGGCACAGCCACTTGCGCGGCTTCGGTGTGCCGCTTTGGCAAGTACCCCCCCAATTGCTGGCGACGCTCTTGCAGGTACTGCATTTCAGGGCTGTCATTGGCGGGTTTGTAAAACGTCAACGAGGTGGCTTGTTCATCACTCAAGGGCAGGTCAAAGCGGTTGCGAAAGGCCAGCAGGGCCTCGTCGTCGAGCTTTTTTTGGCTGTGCGTGGTCATCTTGCCTTGGCCAGCGTGACCCATGCCGTAACCCTTTTTGGTGTGGGCCAGGACCACGGTGGGTTGCCCCGTGTGACTGGCCGCAGCGGCATAGGCCGCGTGCACCTTGACCAGGTCATGGCCACCGCGTTTCAAGCGGTCGATTTGTTCGTCGGTGAGGCCTTGCGCGAGTTGGGCCAATTCAGGGGTTTGGCCAAAAAAACTGTCACGGTTGAAGCGTCCGTCCTTGGCGGCAAAGGTTTGCATTTGTCCGTCGACCGTGTGGGCAAAAGCGCGGACCAGGGCTTGTTGGGTGTCTCTGGCGAACAGGCCATCCCAATCGCTGCCCCAAACCAGTTTGATCACATGCCAGCCCGCGCCGCGAAAGAGTTGCTCAAGCTCGTCGATGATGCGCCCGTTGCCACGCACCGGTCCATCGAGTCGCTGCAAATTGCAGTTCACCACCCAGACCAGGTTGTCGAGTTTTTCGCGGGACGCCAAGGTCAAGGCACTCATGCTTTCGGGTTCGTCCATCTCGCCATCGCCAAACACCCCCCAAACTTTGCGGCCCTGACAGTCTTGCAGTTGGCGGTGTGTCAAATAGCGCATGAAACGTGCGTGGTAAATCGAGCTGATCGGCCCCAGTCCCATGGAGCCCGTGGGGAATTGCCAAAAATCAGGCATCAACCAGGGGTGGGGGTAGCTGGAGAGGCCCCGCGCCCCATGACGGACCGCGCTCAACTCTTGGCGGTAATGGGTCAAATCGATTTCGCTCAACCGACCTTCCAGGTAGGCCCGTGCATACACGCCGGGTGCGCTGTGCGGTTGGAAAAACACCAAGTCGCCACCGTGCCCGGCATGCCGTGCGTTGAAGAAATGGTTGAACCCCACCTCGAACAAGTCAGCCGCGCTGGCGTAACTGGCAATGTGCCCGCCGAGCTCGCCGTAGGCTGCGTTGGCCCGGGCCACCATGGCCAAGGCGTTCCAGCGCATCAGCGAGGCGAGCTTTTCTTCAATCGCCAGGTCACCAGGGTAGGGCTGTTGGCTGTCGACTGGGATGGTGTTGACATAAGGCGTGACCAACTGGGGAGACCAGCTGATGTGGGCCTGATGAGCCATGACCACCAATTGGTCCAGCAAGAAGCCCGCTCGTTCCGGCCCATACAGGGCCACCACGCTTTGAAAGGCTTCTCGCCATTCAGCGGTTTCAATCGGGTCGATGTCGTTGGTTCGTTGCAGCATGGGAGGCTTCGGTACAGATGAGGCGTCTAATTTAATCTGCAATGAGCGAAACAGGGTGTCGAATATGGCTTGAAATGCCCTTAAATCAGCATAAAATACTTAAAATAAATCATTCATGGAAACATCATGCTTTTAGATGCGGTGGATTACAAAATCCTTGCTGAGCTGCAAAACGACAGCTCCTTGACCAACGTGGAGTTGGCCAAGCGGGTGCATTTGTCCCCTTCACCGTGCTTGACCCGGGTCAAGGCGCTGGAGGCGGCTGGGGTGATTCAGCGCTACGTGGCGCTCACGCGGCCTCAAGCCTTGGGATTGGGCTTGAATGTGTTCATCTCCATCAGCTTGAAAGAGCAATCCAAAGCCGCGCTGGCCGAGTTTGAGCAGCGCATTGCTGAGCATGACGAAGTGATGGAGTGCTATTTGATGACCGGTGACTCAGACTATCTGATCCGTGTGGCCATCGCTGACATGGCTGCCTTGGAGAAGTTCATCTTGGAGCAACTCACGCCCATTCCTGGCGTGGAAAAAATCCGCAGCAGCTTTGCGCTTAAGCAGGTGCGTTACAAAACCGCCTTGCCATTGAAGTCAGGCCAGGCGGTCTGAATCCTCAGGGTTTGGCGGCTTTGTCGATGGCGGTTTTCAAGCTGAGGTATTGCTCGCATTGCAAACCACAGATTTTTTCCAGCGAGTCCAACAAAGCTTTGGCTTTGTCCCATTCCTTGGTTTGCACATAGGCTTGGCCAAGGTATTCATGCGCGCCCCGGTGTTGGGGGTCCAGGCGCAAGGCTTCTAAGTAACTTTGAATGGCTTCGGGGTAACGCTTGGCATTGCGCAAGCTGTATCCCAAGAGGGTGAAGCCTTCGGCGTCATTGGGATTGGCTTTGACGTATTTTTCCAGCTTGGCGACCGAGGCGGACCAGTCTTTTTGCTCGATTTGGGTTTTGGCTTTGTCCAAATCAGAACCCGCTGGGGAGGGGCCTCCCAGGTTGGCGCCCCAGGCGGGTATGAGGGCGATGGACAGGCTGGCAAAGCCCGTGAGCAACTTCAACATGGCAGTGACTCCTCAAAAGGGGTCTATTGTTACCGCTTCATCATGTCGGTGCGCAACAACTTCATGAGCAACATCCATTCGCCACCATTGTGCACGGTGAATGTGAATCGCTCGTTCATGCCGTTGTTCATCTCGATTTCGTGCCAGTTTTGGAAGAACGAAAAACCACCTTTGCGCACCGCTGTTTCGGTGAATGAAATTTCGATGTGGATGAAGGAGATGTCTTCATGGCTGTCAAACGACTTGAAATACAAGCCGTCAGACAGCAAATACAGCACCCCGGTGGGCAGCGAGAAGCGGCTCGAGGTGTTGGCCGGGCCGTAGGCAATGATGGTCTTGTTGATCAGCTCAACAGGAATGGATTGCTGGATGATTTGCGCGATGTCGCGGGCTTTGTAAAGCGCAAAGGCCAAACCCGCTAAGAGCACGCCCATGGCATAGGTGTTGTTTTGCGTGATGATGAAAACCAACACCGCGCCGAATAAAAACGGCATCAGCAAGTCAAATTTCATCTCCCAAGGACCGCGGGAAATCAGCAATGAACTGTTGTCCAGGGTGTTGGCCAAAATCATCGGCGAGATGCTGCTGGGCTTTTGGCTTTGCACGTGCGGCAACTGTGAGCCGCAGTTTTGGCAAAAAACGTTCTCGCTGGGGTTGATGAAATAGCAGCTGGTGCAGATCATGGATGGCTCTCAGTGACCTTCTGGGGCATGTGCTTTGGCTTTGGGCTTGGCCGAGCTGTCTGCGTGGCTGCTTGCACTGTCTGCATGGCTGCTGGTGTCCCCCCCGTGGCTGCTGGTGTCGGCGTGGCTTGCGCTGGCCGCGGAGCTGGCACTGCTGTGACCCAAAAAGTTATAGATCGCCAGTGAGCTCAGCACCACCGTCAATCCGCACAGCAGACCAATGACGAAAATCATCAGACTGCCACCATCAGAGTCTTCCACCTTGCCCGCGATCCCTGCTTTGCGAGCGGTAGCGCCTTGGGATTCCACTTTTTTGCTCAGTTCCTGAACGTGTTTTTTCAGTTCAGCCAGGCCTTGGCTGACCGGTGCCAGGTTTTTTTCCAGGCCTTCAGCTGCTGCTGCGTTGACCTTGACCATGTTTTGCATCTGGGACACGTCGGCGGCATGGGCGGCACCCAGGTTGTCTGTGATTTGGGTCACATTGGTGGTGAATGCCTTTTGAATTTCGACTTTTTGTTTCTCTAACAACAGTTTCCACTCTTCAGGAATCCTTCCCGCAGAAGCGGTGGTGGACTGTTGGTTCAAATGGTTTTGCAATTGCGCCAACTGAACAGCAAATTCGGTCTGCTTTTCAACCACCTCGTGGAGCAGGTGTTCTGCCGGGTTGGGCTGGGACTGGTGGTGCGTTTGTTGTTGGGACGCCAGTGAAATGAAGTCCAGCAAGAGCGAATGTTTCTCCAGGGTCTTTTTCAATTCCGCTTGTTGCTGCTCCAAGCGTGACAGCCAGTCTGCATCGCTGGGGGCAGGAAAGTCTTGGGATGCGTTGTCTTGGGGCGCAGGTGCAGCAGGCGGGGGGCGCACATCCAAGTTCAGGTCGATGTCGAGCATGCCCGAGTCATCCAAGGTTTGGTTGGGAGCAGGTGTCAAGGTGATGACCAGGTCGTCCACCTTGTCTGTTGCGGTGGGTGGTGTCTCTTCAGGAACCGCTGTGGATGGCGTCAAAGGCCCTTGCGCGGTCTCGGGGACCTCGGCTTCAGCTGGTTTACCTGATCGTTTGACAGGCGCACCGCATTTCCCACAAAACTTGGCTGTGACTGATATCGGTTTTCCGCAGGCTGCGCAATCCATGTTCATGACCTATCTGTTTTCATTCGACCGAGTAGATTCGGCATGGGGAGTACTTTCCTGAACCCGCATGGTGCTCTTCACACTCCCTGAGCACAATTTCTTCCGCCGCCGCCTGACCTTTGTCGGTGTAGGCGTCAGCGCAATAGGCGGCTTCACCATCAAAGCTGTAGACAAAAGCTTTATAAGGTTTATCAGGGAATGATTTGCGGTTGAATCGCTCAAAGAGTTTTTTGCATTTGCCAAACAAGGGCGGTCTGTAAAGGTTGGCCACGGAAGAAAAGCGTTCGGGACTGTTGGCCTCTTCGGCAGGTTCTTCGCTGGCGTTGGCATCCGCCGGGTTGTCGCTGGAAGAGCCGTGGGTCAGCGACGCATGGCCCTCATCAGCCTTGGCCACCGCATCAGCGTGGGCGGCATGCACATCTGCGTGCGATGCGCCAGCCTGCACGGGGCTTGTGCTGGGGTGAGCCACCTTTTGCGAATAGATGAACAGCACCACCGTGAGCAACGTCATCACGATGGACATGAACAGGTATTTGGTGATTCCGGTCATTGGTTGTTTAAATATTCAATCTTGACGATGGGTTGCAACAAACTCTTCCATGAATTTGATCGACTGAAGTGTCGCGTACTTGAGCCGCCAAGATCATGAACCTTTGCCTTTTCTTTGGCAAGTTTCGCGTTTAAACTGTTGATT
>CAJBOO010000218.1 GCA_903956845.1 uncultured Burkholderiales bacterium | reverse complement strand
TCAGACCTGCAAGCCGACATTGCAGCGGCTTTGATTCGCCAAGGGGTGCAAGTCACGGTGTTCAACCAACGCAGCGTGCAAGACATTTTTTCCATGATGTACCAAGTGGCCGCCATGGTGGGGGAGGCCGAGCAAGGCTTGCAACGCATTCACGCCATGCAAGCCCGTTTGCAGGGTATTCAAAACAACGCCAAGGCTTTTACCCGCAGGCCCAAGGTGTATTTCGAGGAGTGGGACGAACCGCCGATCAGCGCGATCCGATGGGTGTCTGAGTTGATTCAGATCGCCGGCGGTGACGATTGTTTCCCAGCCTTGTCTCTGGAGCCCATGGGAAAAAACCGCATCATTGCCGACCCCTTGACCATCGTGGCGCAACAACCCGACATCATCTTTGGTTCGTGGTGTGGCAAAAAATTTCGCCCGGAGAAAGTCGCCAATCGTCCCGGTTGGCAAAGCGTTCCTGCCGTTCGCGACAAGCACATGTATGAAATCAAATCGGCAGACATCTTGCAACCCGGCCCCGCTGCGCTGACCGATGGGGTGGATCAGTTGCACCAAATCATTCAAGCTTGGGTGAGGCAGCATGGCTAAATTCCTGTGCTGCTTGTTGCTGTGGTGCATGTCGCATGCGAGCGCAGTCACGCTGGTCGATGACCGTGGTGCGCATGTCTCGATCGATCGTCCACCCCAGCGCATCATCACGCTCTTGCCCTCATTGGCCGAAACCGTTTGCGCTTTGGGCGCTTGCCAGCGTTTGGTGGGCACCGACAACTTTGCCAATTGGCCGGCCTCTGTCAAGACACTGCCCAAGCTCGGTGGGTTAGACGACACGGCTTTGGAAGCCTTGGTCAGACTCCAACCAGACCTTGTCTTGGCAGCCCGGTCTACGCGGTTGCTTGGCCGCTTGGAAAGCTTGGGCATCAAAGTCTTGGCCTTGGAGCCGCAAAACCAAGCGGACATGCAGCGTGTGATGCACACGGTCGCGCATGCGATTCACTTGCCCAACCCTGATCAAACCGCCCAAGCGTTATGGCAGCAAGGCATGGATGGCATTGCCAAAGCCAAGCGCAATCTGCCTGCGGGTGCGGCGGGTGCGCGGGTGTATTTCGAGGCCAGCACTGGTGGCTATGCGGCAGGCGAAGCGTCTTTCATTGGCGAAGTGATGCTTCAATTGGGTTTGCGCAATATCGTGCCAGCGCACATGGGGGCGTTCCCTCAACTCAATCCCGAATTCGTGGTGCGCGCTCAGCCTCAGTTGATCTTGCTGGCCGAACCCATGGCGGTAGATTTGCATCGTCGGCCAGGTTGGTCTGGCATGGAGGCCGTGGTGAAACACCGCATTTGCGCGTTCACGCCTGCCCAAGGGGATGTGCTGGTGCGACCCGGACCGCGTCTGGCGCAAGCGGCCCAATTGATCGCTGACTGTCTCCAGCGACACTACGCTCCATGAACAACAAAACGATTCGACTCGGTGGGGGGCTGTTTGCCATGAGCCTGGCATTGCTGAGCTTAGGCTTGATCACCGGCAGCTTGGGCCTGGAGTGGTCGTTAAGGTGGGACGATCCGATCATCAGTGACATTCGCTTGCCTCGCACCCTGGGTGCCTGGTTGGCCGGGGCATTGCTGGGTCTGTCGGGCGCACTGGCCCAAGGTTTGTTTCGCAACCCCTTGGCTGATCCGTATTTGTTGGGCAGTGCATCGGGTGCCACCTTGGGCGTGACCCTGGCTTTGATGCTGGGCATGTGGGGTGGGATGCAATGGCCAGCAGAAGCTTCTTGGGCTGCGCAGTGGGCATGGCGCTTGGGCCTGACCGGATCTGCGTTCATGGGTGCTTGGCTGGCAGTGTTGATGACCTTGTTGCTGGCCCAAGGTGTTCAACACACCTTGCGCTTGCTGTTGGCCGGTGTGGTGGTCGGTGTGGTGTTGGGTGCCATCACGTCTTTGATCTTGGTGACCGCACCGCAGATCTACCCCGCCATGCAATCGTTCACCTTGGGCAGTACCGCCATGCTGAGTTTGTCCTCTTGTGTCTTGATGTTCCTGGTGTTGTGCCTGTGCTGGTTGTTGTCATGGCGGCTCAGTCCCTTGCTCGATGGCTTGAGCCTGGGTGAGGCCACCGCCCAGAGCCTGGGCTTGCGTGTCGCTCCTTTGCGCTTGGTCTTGCTGGGTGTGATGGCTTTGGCAACAGCCACGGCAGTGGCGCAAACAGGTTTGATCGCTTTTGTGGGCCTGGTCGCACCCCATTTGGTGCGTTCACGTGTGCGTGCCAGGTTTGCGGCGATGTCGGTCTTATCCGCTTTGATGGGGGGTGTCCTGCTGTGTTTGGCAGACATCATGGCGCGTTGGGTATTGGCGCCACAAGAGCTGCCTGTGGGTGTGCTCACGGCCATTTTGGGCGGTTTGTATTTGCTGTGGCGTTTGCATGCGCCCGCCATGCAAGAGGCGCGGGCATGAGCGCCCACATGGTTTTGCAAGCGCGTGGTGTGAATGCTTTTTGGGGCAAGAAGCAAGTGGTGTTCAATGCCAATGCGCAATTCGAGCAAGGGCGATGGACCTGTGTGGTGGGACCCAATGGCGCAGGAAAAAGCTCTTTGCTCAAGGTGATGGCAGGCTTGATGCCTTCCCAAGGCGAAGTGATTTTGCACCAGACACCCTTGCTGCAATGGTCCCCCAGAGAAAGGGCCAAGCGCTTGTCTTGGCTGGGTCAACAGGCAATCGGCGGTGACGACTTGACCGTTCATGACGTGGTCATGCTGGGGCGCTTGCCTCACCACGATGGGTGGACGGGGCCCACCGCCCAAGACCACCGGGTGGTGGATGAACTCTTGGAACGGTTTGCGCTGAGTGACTGGCGCGCACGTGGGTTGGGGACCTTGTCCAGCGGTGAGCGCCAACGCGTCTTGTTGGCGCGGGCTTTGGCCGTGCAAGCACCGGTGGTCATGATGGACGAGCCGATCGCCAACGTGGATGTCCCGCACCAAGCCGATTGGTTGGACACGGTTCAACAGCTCACACGATCGGGAACGACCGTGGTGAGCGTGCTGCACGACTTGAATTTCGCTTTGCGCGCAGACCAGGTTTTGGTGATGCAGGCGGGCCGGGTGGTCATGCAGGCGTCACCCCAGGACACCTCATTGCACGACTGTTTGCAAGACGTGTTTGAGCAGCGCTTGTCGTTTCACCAGGTCCAAGGCCATTGGGTTGCGTTGACGGTTTGAGGCCCGGTTTTGTTAAGCTCAGCGGTCCAATGCCAAAGGGGAACCATGTCAGAACTTCGCACCCAAGCCCATTTTCATGAAAGCGGCTCTGCTTTGCGTGGCGACTTTGAGCCGGGCGACGCGTTTTACGAAGCGCTGATGGACGCCCACCAAGGTCTGAATGAATCGC
This sequence comes from uncultured Burkholderiales bacterium, assembly GCA_903956845.1. Classification (GTDB taxonomy): domain Bacteria; phylum Pseudomonadota; class Gammaproteobacteria; order Burkholderiales; family Burkholderiaceae_C; genus Limnohabitans. The sequence continues at coordinate 3,262 of CAJBOO010000218.1, read as the reverse complement.
AGAGCCATTTGCTCAATGCACGGTTGATTTTGGTGATGGCCAACCACATCGGCAACTTGGAAGTGCTCAAGCAAGCCATCCAAACAGCGCGAGACCATTTGGACTGATCGCCCCATCGCGGTCTTCAGTCCCCTGTGGTCTTGGGCTTGAAGTCGCAATAGGGTGCCACCTGGCACACCCAGCACATGGGCTTGCGGGCTTGGCACACATAGCGCCCATGCAAGATCAACCAATGGTGTGCGTCTACCAAGTAGTGCTTGGGGATGCGTTTCAGCAAACCCATCTCCACATCCAAAGGCGTTTTGCCAGGGGCCAAGCCGGTTCGGTTACCCAGGCGAAATATGTGCGTGTCCACCGCCATCGTGGGTTCACCAAAAGCCACATTCAAGACCACATTTGCGGTTTTGCGGCCCACACCAGGCAGTGCTTCCAAAGCTTGTCTGGTCTGAGGCACTTCGCCACCATGCTGCCGCACCAAGATGTCACAGGTCTGCATCAGGTGTTTGGCTTTGCTGTGGAAGAGCCCAATTGTTTGGATGTAGGACTCCAAACCCTCGATGCCCAATGCCAGGATGGCTTGCGGGGTATTGGCCACAGGGAAAAGGCGTCTGGTGGCTTTGTTCACACCCACATCAGTGGCCTGCGCACTCAACAAGACAGCCGTGAGTAACTCGAACACGCTGGTATATTCAAGTTCGGTATTGGGCTGCGGATTGGCTGCTTTCAGCGTCGCAAAAAATGGCTCAATGTGCTCTTTTTTCATTTTCAATATTGGGGTCAGAACCCAATTATCTTCCTATGCAATTTGCCGATCGCCTCAACCAGGTTGAAACCTCTGCCATCCGCGAACTCTTCAAATTATTGGGTAAGCCAGGCATCATCAGTTTCGCTGGTGGCTTTCCTGACAGTGCCATGTTCGATGTGGAAGGTATACGAGAAGCGAGTCAGCGGGCCTTGCAAGAAGAGCCAGGTGCGGCGTTGCAATACGGCGCGACCGAAGGCTACAACCCACTGCGTGAGCAATTGGCGGCATTCATGGCCAGCAAGGGCGTCAAAGGCTTATCCCCCGAGGGGTTGATCGTCACCACAGGCAGTCAGCAGGCGCTGGATTTGATCGGCAAAACCTTGCTCAACCCCAGCGATGTGGCCTTGGTTGAAGCACCGACGTTTTTGGCAACGATCCAATGCTTTCGCTTGTATGGCCCCCAAGTGGTGGGCGTGCCGATTGACGCGCATGGTGTGCAAGTGGACAAGCTCGAAGAGATGCTGATCCAGCACAAGCCCAAACTCATGTACCTCATTCCCACCTTTGGCAACCCCAGTGGTGCCATGATGAGCTTAGAGCGGCGCTTGAAAGTCCTTGAACTGGCCGTGAAATACCAAACCGTGTTGGTGGAAGACGACCCCTACGGTGATTTGTATTTTGGCGATGCGCCACCGCCTTCTTTGTTGGCCTTGAGCGACCAAGTGCCCGGCAGCCGGGATTGGTTGGTCTATTGCGGCTCACTCAGCAAGGTCTTGTCACCAGGGCTTCGGGTGGGATGGATGATCGCGCCGCCAGACCTGCTGGCCCGCGCCACCATGTGCAAACAGTTCAGCGATGCCCATACCTCGACTTTTGCCCAAGCCACTGCCGCACAGTACTTGAAGTCTGGACGCATGCCTGCGACTTTGCAAACCGTTCGCCGTGTGTATGGCGAACGCGCCAAAACCATGGGCGAGGCCTTGACCCGTGAGCTGGGGGATGCATTGCGGTTCACCCAACCACAGGGGGGATTGTTTTTTTGGGCCAACCTCACAGGGGCGGGCGGCAAGTTGCAAGATGGCAGTGCATTGGCCAAACGTGCGATCGAGCAAGGGGTGGCTTTTGTGCCTGGTGCCCCGTTCTTTGCGAATCAGCCAGACCCCACAGCGATTCGCTTGAGTTTTGCCACCGCGGACGTGAACAGCATCAAAGAAGGTATTGCCCGTTTGGGGCAAGCCCTTTGACACTCAGCCGGCAAATGACTGGTAAGCCTGCGCGTCCATCAGGCCATCCAATTCGGCAAGCTTGCTGAGTTGCACTTTGTAAAACCAACCCGCCCCTTCTGGGTCGGTGTTGGCCAATGACGGGTCTGCGCGCAAAGCCTCATTGACTTCCAACACAGTGAGGGTGGCTGGCATGTGCACATCGGCGGCTGCTTTGACCGACTCCACCACGCCCGCCACGGTGCCTTGCTCGAAGGATTTGCCTGTCTCGGCAAACTCAATGAACACGATGTCACCCAAGGTTTCTTGTGCATGCACGGTGATGCCTACCCAAGCGGTGTCTGTTTCGGTGCGAACCCAAGTGTGTTCAGCGTGGTATTTGGTCATGGTCACATTCCTGCGTAGTTGGGGCCACCGCCACCCTCGGGCGTGACCCACACGATGTTTTGGCTCGGGTCTTTGATGTCGCAGGTTTTGCAATGCACGCAATTTTGCGCGTTGATTTGCAAACGGTCTTCTCCTGCATCGGATTTCACATACTCATACACGCCGGCTGGGCAGTAGCGTCCCTCGGGTCCATCGTAGCGGGCCAGGTTGAGACTGACAGGTACCGAGGCCTCTTTGAGTGTCAAATGCGCGGGTTGGTTTTCTTCGTGGTTGGTGTTGCTGATGAACACGCTGGAGAGTTTGTCAAAGCTCAACACCCCATCAGGCTTGGGATACGCAATGGGTTGGCACTGTGCAGCAGGCAACAAGCTGGTGTGGTCAGCCTTGTGGTTGTGCAAGGTCCAGGGAGGGGTCTGTATGCCGATTTTGGGCAACAACCATTGCTCGATGCCTGTCATGAGGGTGCCCATGAGTTGGCCTTTTTTGAACCAGGTTTTGAAGTTGCGCGTTTGGTGCAACTCTTTGTAGAGCCAGCTGTTTTCAAATGCTTGCGGGTACGCGCTGAGCACATCGTTGGCGCGACCAGATTGCACCGCGTCAAAGGCTGCATTGGCCGCCAACATGCCCGACTTGATGGCAGCATGGCTGCCCTTGATGCGCGCTGCGTTCATGTAGCCAGCATCACAACCGAGCAACGCACCACCGGCAAAGACGGTTTGGGGCAGGGCTTGCAAGGTGCCGTTGTTGATGGCGCGAGCGCCATAGCCAATGCGTTTGCCGCCTTTGAGGTGTTGGGCAATGCGTGGATGTGTTTTCCAGCGCTGCATTTCCTCAAAAGGACTGAGGTAGGGGTTTTGGTAATCAAGGCCGAGCACAAAGCCCAAAGTGACTTTGTTGTCTTCGAGGT
>CAJBOO010000217.1 GCA_903956845.1 uncultured Burkholderiales bacterium | reverse complement strand
TCAAAATGCATTTACTACCTAGCGGAAGTAGGTACTCTGCAAAAACTCCTAGAGCTGAGGAAAAAAGAATCGCCTCACTTATGAATGCCATCAATTACTTAGTGTTGCCAGGTCCTGCTCGAATTTAAATTGAAGTAGATCATTCAATTTTTTTGGTATTTGAAATGATCCAAAGACACCAATACAGAATTGAGATCAGAGCCCGTAAATGTGGGCTGCGGCGTTAGCGCCTCAAACGGTAGACCTTGCCGATTGACCCAATGTGTTTGAAATCCAAACCAAGTGGCACCCAACGCGTCCCAAGCATTGCTAGAAACAAACAGGACTTCGTCTTTATTAACAGGTAATGTTTTTTGTACCAAGCCATAACTTTCTGGCGAAGTTTTGAACAAGCGAATGGGATCAACAGAAATGACATGGTCTAAAACATTTTTCATGCCTGCACTCTTTACAGCAGAGGTCAACATGTCCATGCTGCCGTTAGAAAGAATTGCCGTGGTCAAACCTTGCTCCTTGATTTTTTCAAGCACTGCCAAATTTTCAGGAAAAGCTTTGAGCTTTGCGTATTGGTCCATGAGTTGCTCAACTTGCCCTTCTTGATGACTGAGATGGAGTCGGTCAAGCGTGTATGTCAATGACAGCTGAGTAAGCTCCCAAAAGGGTCTGAAGTATTGACTGCCCGCTGCATTGTGCGGATCAGACTGAGTAATCAAACGCGTATATTCAATTTGCTTGTCACGCCACTTCACAGCAATATCAGCACCCTGCCCAGGATAAAGAGAGTCGGCCAATACCTGGATTGAATAGACATCAAACAAGGTGCCATAGGCATCAAAAACAACCGCTTTAATTTTCATGAATTCATCCTTGATGAGCGCCAGGTGCCCCACTGTGCATATGAGTTGGGTGTACCTCTTAAACCTTGAGACGTTCGTTAGACGGGAAAAGCATCTTTCGCGCCTCTGCATCCACTTCGGTTTTGAAAGTAAATTGCGTCTTCAAAGCTTCTGCTCGTTGAGCCGCAGGACGCGCGTTAATTTGATCGAGTAAACGTTTGACATGCGGCAGTTTTTCCCAGGCTTGTGCACCTAGCACAAAGGGCGCAACACGAGCCCAACCCCAGACCGACATGTCGACGATGGAATAGTCATTGCCCATCATGTAGGGTTGAGCAGCCAACACATCATCGATGATGTGCCAATGGCGCCAAGCTTCGAAGTCGTAACGATTGACGGCATATTCTTGTGGCTGTGGTGCAAAGTGTTTGAAGTGAACGGCCTGACCACAATAAGGGCCAATGCCCGTTGCAACAAACATCAACCATGAATACATCTCTGCCTTATTTTGGGGCGTATTGGCAGGCAAAAATTTACCTGTCTTCTCAGCCAAATAAATGAGCATGGCATTGCTGTCAAAAACGCGAATGTCGCCGTCTTGCATGGCCGGTGTTTTGGCGTTGGGATTGATGGCCTTGAAAGTGTCTGCGTGCTGCTCACCTTTGCGGGTGTCAACAGGAATCAGTTCATAAGGCTCGCCTGTCTCCTCCAGATACAGCGCTATCTTCAAAGGATTGGGAGAAGGATGAAAATAAAACTTGATCATGGAAAGCTCCTTGTTGGGGATGATTGAAATGAAAAATCTAAATGACTGCTAGCCAAATACCAAAAAGGAAAAAACACCAAATTAACGGACTAGCCACTCGATAATTCCTGTTGAGCTGTGAGATTTTTCACGCAGAATAGCTTTTGTACCCAGCACAACAGCCACCTTTCCTGTCCTTAAATTCATAAAAATGTCTTGT
>CAJBOO010000216.1 GCA_903956845.1 uncultured Burkholderiales bacterium | reverse complement strand
GGATGACCTGGTGGAGGTGGAAGAGCGCCAAGCCGTGAACTTGAAAGGCATTGACCGCACCATCCGCACCTATGCAATCAAGGCACGAAAAGCCGAATCCGACAAACCCTTGCGCTTGAAGCACCCCCAAGGTGTGCACATTGACTTGTCACCCCAGTACCTTAACCAAGATGACCGCCAATGGATTGCCCTCCAACTCAAGCAGCTGGCCACGCAACTGGAGCAACTGAACGACAAGGATGCAAAGGCATGAGTCAGGTTTCTGCCAGTTTTGAAGTCGATGTGGAACACCTCCATGCCTTGGGCGTGGTGGATCCCAGCTCTTCAAAAAGTTTGGATATTTTTTCCTCAGGCCAACTCAACAGCAATGAACGTTTGTATTTCAGCTTGTGGGGCAGCAAGCTCCTCAGCACCACGAGTTTTGAAGCCCAAAAGAAAATTTTTCAAAAAGGCGAAGACGTGGCGGTGGCGTACTTCATTGTGTCGGGCAGCTTGTTGGCGATTGATGGACAGCAGATTGAACGCTTGGGGCCCGGCAGCGTGCTGTGTCTGGCCGACGGATTGGCGGGCCTGCCTGCACCGAAAACTGTGGTGACCGTCACGCCTGTTCAAGCCCGCATCATCCCGTTGCACAAAGTGGACCACATGGTGCCCAATCTGCCCCATGCCATTCGACAAATCATCCGCACCACGGTCAAACGAACACTGGCTTTGAAAGCCTTGCCCAAGGGGGTGCTGTGAGCGATTTCCCAACCGTTGTTTTTGCACCCGGCCAACGTATTTTCAATGCAGGCGATGCTGCGGATCACCTGTATTTCATTCAAGCTGGCACTGTGCAATTGCTGGACGCCCAAGGCCAGGTCTTTGTTGAAATTACCGATGGCGAGTCGTTTGGAGAACAAGCCTTTTTGCAAGGTGGCGTTCGCGGTGCAACCGCCCAAGCCAAGAACGAAGTCAGCTGCATCCAAATCGCGTCAGAGGACGCCAACCAGATGTTGTCCGAAGCATCACCGCTGTGGGTCCCGGTGTTTGAAGCCTTGTTGCTGCAACAAAACATGCACAACGCTTTGCGCTCGCCCATGGCCTGAGTACACCAAGAGCGCTCGACCCATGAACACCAAACGGCCCGCCCAAGACTGGACACAACTGTATTTAGCGTCCTTGCAAAATTTGCGCAGAACTTGGCCGCACAGTTGGCCGGGCTTGCCGGTGGTGTTGGAAGCTTGCATGCATCGGTTGTGGTCAGGCCATGCACCAAAAGTGGCCAGTCCTACAGGCCAATTGTTGCAAGCGGCCCAGACCATGGCCCGGCACATGGAAAACTTGGCGCAGCAAACAGACGCTGAGCCCCAGTACCACAACCGTTTGCACACTGCCGATGCACTCACCGCGGTTTGTCTCTTGATGCAAGCCTTGCAAGACAAAGGCCATGCGCTCTCCGACGAATGGATAGCCGCCATTTTGTTGGCCGTGACGTCTCATGATGTGCTGCACCCGGGTGGCGCGAATAGTTTTTTGCAAGAGTTCGAGCAACGCTCGGCTTTGGAGATGCGCCGGGTTTCGCAAAAATGGCTTGTTGAACATCTGTGGTTAGACCGCGTCTCTGAAATGATCTTGCGCACCGATCCGTCGCTCGTGGCTGGCAACCACGACAAAGTGAAAGGTCTGGCATTTGAAATGAATCTGGATTGGGCCTGTGTGTTGATCAACGAGGCGGATATTTTGGCCAGTGCCACGGCCAGCCATGGCACCGAACTCGGTCAGGCTTTGGCGGCAGAATGGGCTGAAAAAAATCATCCGCTGTCCAGCGTGGTCGGAACAGCCCAGGGACGTTTGCAATTTTTAGCGTCGCTGCGTTTTTCAACGCCAGCGAGTGAAGTGTTCCAAATGAGAATGCAAGTTTCGCAGCAAATGACCCTGTTGCAATAAATTCAAGTTGATATGGTCGCGCAAATGGGCGACAAGAACCTGATCATTGATCGAAAAAAATTTCTATAAGACAATTTACGGCGTCGACTCACCGACCTCCTCAGTTCGAGCACCAGCGAGGGAGTCGAACAAAAGTGATTTCAAAGTTCAGCGTCCCGTCATGGAGTCGAACTTTGAGCTTTTTCGGTTCGAGTCCCGGTTGTGTCGTCGAAGTTTTGGGGTCAAAATTCGGGGGTCAAAACCTGAAAAACCAGGTTTTCACCTGTCCAGTTGCAATATGCAACTTTTGGCCAATTACACGAAATATTACACGGTGGCTATTTTTACAATTAAGTCATTGATTTATAAGGGTTTTTGACGAGCCTGGATTTCTGTTAATCCGTAGGTCCCTGGTTCGAGCCCAGGTCGAGGAGCCACTACATAAAGCCCTTGCAAGTATTTGCAAGGGCTTTTTTTATGCGGCCACTGCTTTGGGCGCAAGCGCAGGATTGTTTTTGAATTTAATTTCTGCTGTCCAAAGATCCAACGCCTCCTGCATGCGAAGCCAACTTTCAGGCGTGCCGCCTACAGCTCTTGCAATGCGAATGGCCATCTCCGCTGTAACTGCTTTTTTCTCGTGAAGTAAGTCTGATACGGTTTGTCGACTGACCATGAGACGCGCAGCAAACTCACCTTGTGTCCATGCCAGTTCTGGCAACACATCTTCACGCAGAACTGCGCCGGGGTGCGTTGGCTTGCGATTGGGGTTTCGTAGAGACTTCATCAGTGATAGTCCTCCAAGTTAACGTTGACGGCGTCTTCGCCAACAAATTGAAATGTGATTCGCCAGTTGCCAGTGACAGAAACTGCGAACTCGCCTTTTCGATCACCTTTCAGAGCGTGGAATTTGTAGCCAGGCAAGTCCATGTCTTCAGCTTCCTTTGACGCATCCAAACGGTCCAGCATTCGCTCAATGCGTGAACAGTACTGAGCAGGAATGCCTTTGAAGCTGCCTTTGGTGAAGAAAAGCTCCAAACCCTTGTGTTTGAAAGAAGTGATCATTGAGGCTGATTGTAAATAGTCAATTGACTTTGTCAATTGATACTTGACATTAAATTCAATTAAAAAATAGATTCGAGTTCCAGCTTTGGAGTTGAATCAAGAAAATTTCTTCGTTACACGTTTGGTTACACGCCACCAAATTATTCGCTTAACTTAATGATTTCATTAGATTAATTTACAGCCGCATACGCAGTTAATCCGTAGGTCCCTGG
>CAJBOO010000215.1 GCA_903956845.1 uncultured Burkholderiales bacterium | reverse complement strand
TGCATCGAAAATAACGCTAAATGGCAAAACGCTTTGGGCATTGCCCAGAGTTTTACCTAACTCGGTACCATTAAAGCCAGCCAAACCTACAGGAAAGCTTAAGGGCTTTTGGCTTAAGTAACGCCTCACCATACTGGGCTGATCAACAGCCAGACCAACAACTTGCAATGATTTAGCTTTATTTTGATTAAAGAACGCGTCAATTAAAGGCAGTTCCTCAATACAAGGTGGGCACCATGTGGCCCAGAAATTGACCAGCAGCGGTTTGCCTTGCAGCTCTTTCATGCTCAAAGTACCGCCTTCTGGCCTCTCAAACGTCTGGGCCCAGAAGTTTTGAACCGACTCGTCCATCACGGCGTGGGGTTGAAACTTTTGCCACGCGACCAGTGCGCCAGCCAAACCGGCCGTCACACCCAAGCCTGCGACCACCCAATGACGGCGGCTTGCATTCAAAGCAGGTCCAGAAACGTCTTGAGTGTCGCTTTTTTCAATAACTTCGTTCTTCATAGGTACATCATGCCTCAATTAATCGTTTCACTGCTGCTGCATCACCGCGGGGTGAGCGCCCCTGAGCATCCATTTTCAATGCACCCCGAACATCGTCAAAGTCGTTGATCAATAGATGAACGCCAATTTCTTCACCCAAGTCTTGGCAAAAACTGTGGATGCTCAAGGCCTCAACGGGTTCGCCATGAAGCCCATTGACCGTGCGCGCCTCGAAATCCACCCCTTGGTTGATCAATTCAATTTCAGTTGATTTGGCATCATCACAAAACAATTGAAGGTAAATGTCAGACAAACGCGTGGCTGTGCCATGCCATACAGCCCCGCCCAAATAAGGCCGATAGGCAGCCAAACGGGTCATCCACACGAGGGCATGCTGACGCAGGGCCAACAATTCAGCGGGCTGAGTGTCTGCACAGAAAATCTCGATGTATTCACGCACCTGCGCCTCCACTTGCTCGTTGTTGGGCAAGGGCGTTTTGGGCGGCAGGCCTAAAACTTTCAGTGCGCGTCTTTTGGCGGGTCCGTACTCCAAACCCTCCTCCACCACGCACTGTGCTGCGGATGCTGCAATTTCATCGGTCAAATCTGTCATAACGACATTGTGCACCGCCTAAAATCCCCCTATGCATATTCATATTTTGGGCATTTGCGGAACTTTCATGGGCGGCTTGGCCGCGTTGGCTCGAGAGGCTGGTCACCGCGTCACAGGCTGTGATGCCGGCGTGTATCCACCCATGAGCCACCAACTGGAAGCCTTGGGCATCGAATTGATAGAAGGCTTTGGCATCGATCAGATGGCACTCAAGCCAGACGTGTATGTCATTGGCAATGTGGTCAGCCGAAGCCGCCTGCCCTCTGGCGAGCCTAAGTTTCCCCTGATGGAGGCCATTCTAGAATCGGGCGCGGCCTACACCAGCGGTCCGCAGTGGTTGTCTGAGCATGTGCTTCAAGGTCGCCACGTCTTGGCAGTGGCAGGCACCCACGGCAAAACCTCCACCACGTCCATGCTGACTTGGATCTTGGAAGCAGCTGGCCTTAAACCCGGCTTCTTGGTCGGTGGCGTGCCCCTGAACTTTGGCGTGTCAGCGCGCTTGGGCGAAGTAGCGCCTGGTCACACGCGAAACTACTTTGTGATTGAAGCCGATGAATACGACACCGCGTTTTTTGACAAGCGCAGCAAATTTGTTCATTACAGACCGCGCACAGCCATCTTGAACAATTTGGAGTTTGACCACGCCGATATTTTTGAAGACCTCAAAGCCATCGAAAAGCAGTTCCATCATTTGGTTCGTACCGTGCCAGGACAAGGTCGCTTGGTGGTCAATGGCCTTGAAGAAAGTTTGACCCGCGTCTTGAATCAAGGCTGCTGGAGTGAAGTCAGAACTTTTGGTGCGGCCGTCAGCGACTTCACGGCGCAGGGCAGCCCCAGTGACTTCGATGTTCTGCAACATGGCCAAAAAGTAGCGCATGTCAATTGGTCATTGGGCGGCGTTCACAATCAACTCAATGCCTTGGCGGCCATCGCGGCTGCTGAACATGTGCGCGTTTCGCCTCATATTGCTGCACAAGCGCTGGCCAGTTTTCAAAATGTGAAGCGGCGCATGGAAGT
>CAJBOO010000214.1 GCA_903956845.1 uncultured Burkholderiales bacterium | reverse complement strand
TGTATTGCCTTGCCAAATAAGCAGCTGCGCCGGTTTGAATGGCCGCTGCAATTTCTTGCATGCGGGCATTGCCTGCGTCTTGAGAAAGAATCCAGCTGCGGGCCCAAAACCCGTAAATCACGGCGATGAGGCCGCAGATGAGCGCAAAGTACAGCGCTGAAGTGCCAGTCATAAATGCTCCTTGGTTGTTTCGCGATGAGGTGGGGCCACGCAACCGGTTGTTTGACACCACCCTTGCGTTGCTTCCTCACACACTCCAACGAAGGGTGATTGGCCAACTGCGCGAATGTACGTGATTGAAATGCCGCCATTCCCATAAACAGTACCAAGGTGTAAGAAAAATCAGGGTAATTACTGACAAAATAGCGCAGTTTTTTCGTTTCATTTCCATTTGTGAGATTTTCATCATGTCCCTCGACAACGTCACCGCAGGCAAGAACGCACCCCATGAATTCAATGTGATCATCGAAATCCCGATGAACGCCGATCCCATCAAATACGAAGTGGACAAAGAAACCGGCGCCATCTTCGTGGACCGCTTCATGAGCACCGCCATGCATTACCCGACCAACTACGGTTACGTGCCCAAAACCATCAGCGGCGACGGCGACCCCGTCGACGTGCTGGTCATCACGCCCGTGCCGCTCATTCCAGGCGTGGTTGTGCCTTGCCGCCCAATTGGTATTTTGAAAATGGAAGACGAAGCGGGCATGGACGGCAAGGTCTTGGCTGTCCCCACCGACAAAATCTTGTCCATCTACACCCAATGGCAAAAACCCGAAGACCTCAACCCCATGCGTTTGAAAACCATTGCCCATTTCTTTGAACATTACAAAGACTTGGAGCAGGGCAAGTGGGTCAAGATTTTGGGCTGGGAAGGACCCGAAGCGGCGCGCCAAGAAGTCTTGGATGGCATGAACAACCACCAGAAAGCCAAAGGCTGAGGTCAGTCGGCGCGTTTGAATGGATTGCGTTCGTCTAAATGCGCCATGTACTTGTCCACACCTTGACCCTCGCGTTCTAAAAACTGGGCCACCGCTTGGGCAAAGCGGTCGTCGGCCAACCAATGCGAACTGTGGGTGCTGACCGGCATCAGGGCGCGTGCCATCTTGTGCTCCCCCTGGGCGCCGCCCTCGAAACGCCGAACGCCATGGGCGATGCACCATTGCAGCGGCTGGTAATAACAAGCCTCGAAATGCAAGCAGTCCACGCGCTCCAAAGCCCCCCAGTAGCGGCCATAAGCCACTGCCTGGTCACGGCCGAGGCCATGGACACCGATCAAACTGCTGGCCATGGGCCTGCCTTCCCGCTCGGCGATAAACAAGAGCCAGTTCTCAGGCATGTGGCTTTGCATGGCCTTGAAAAACGCCGGTGTCAGGTAGGGCGCGTTGCCATGTTCGAGGTAGGTGCGCTCGTAGCAGGCATAAAAAAAGTCCCAGTCAGCCGCGCTGATGTCACTGCCTTGTGACCAGCGAAAGCTGACCCCGGCCTCACTGACTTTGCGTCGCTCTTGGCGGATTTTTTTGCGCTTTTCTTGGTTCAAGCTGCCCAGAAATCCATCGAAGTCTTCCCAACCTTGGTTGTCCCAATGAAATTGCACGGTGTTGCGCGCCATCAGGCCCAGCGCTTCGCTGGCAGCCAAGTCTGCCGGGCTGCCAAACAGCAGGTGCATGGAGGATAGGTTTTCTTGCTCGCACCAAGCCACCACGGCTTGCAGCAGCATTTGGCGCATGGCTGGCGAAGTGGCCAGCAAACGCGACCCAGGCACCGGGGTGAAGGGCACGGCAATCAGGGCTTTGGGGTAATACCGCAGGCCGTGTTGCTGGTAGGCGTTGGCCCAGGCCCAGTCGAACACGTATTCGCCGTAGGAATGGTCCTTCAGGTAGAGGGGGCAGGCAGCTTGCAAGGTATCGCCTTGCCACAGGCTGAAAAACCGAGGCGTCCATCCGGTAGCAGGCACGGCGCTGCCGCTGTCATGCATGGCCTGTAGGTAAGCGTGCTGCATGAACGGGGAGGGCAAGTCTTGGGTGGCCAGCAGTGCATCCCAGGCTGCCGAGGGGATCTCGCTGAGGTCCGAGTGGACCCGAATGCCATAATCGTTCAGGTCTTTTTGCATATCTTTCATGACGCTCCAACTCAGTGTAGCCCAGCTCAATTTCACCGTCGGTGACATGCAGGGCAATGCCCACAAAATCATCCAGGCCGCTCGCCAAGCCCATGCGCGTGGGGCTCGCCTGTTGGTCACGCCAGAGTTGTCCCTGTGTGGCTATGCCGCTGAAGATTTGTTTTTGCGTCCATCGTTCATCCAGGCTTGCGCCCAGTCCCTCGACCTGGTGCGCTCGTCTTTGGCTGACCTGCCCGGCATGCACGTGGTGGTCGGCCACCCCAGCGGTGACGATCAGCGCACCCGCTCGGTGTCGGTTCAACAGCGGTTCAACATGGCCTCGGTGCTCTGCGAGGGCGAGGTGGTCGCCAGCTATGCCAAGCGCGAATTACCCAATTACCAGGTGTTTGATGAGCGGCGCTATTTCAAGCCAGGCCATGACACCTGCGTCTTCGACGTGGCTGGCGTGAAAGTCGGGTTGCTGATTTGCGAGGATGCTTGGTTTGAACAACCTGCCCGAGAAACCCAGGCTGCAGGCGCTGATTTGTTGGTGGTGATGAACGCCTCGCCCTTTCACCAAGGCAAACCGGGTGAGCGAGAAGCCGCCATGCGGGAACGCTGCGTGTCGACAGGCTTGCCCTTGGTCTATGCCCATTTGGTCGGTGGCCAAGACGAGGTGGTTTTCGAGGGCCGTTCTTTTGCCCTGCAACCCAATGGCGACATCGCAGGTCGGGCCAGGAGTTTTGAGGAAGACGCGTTCGAGGTGATTTGCGCGGCCAGTGCCCAAGGTCTGACGCTTCAGGCCACCACCCAGCCCTTGCCGGATGCACTGTCGGATGTCTGGCATGCCTTGGTGTTGGGTGTGCGGGACTACATCGGTAAAAACACATTCCCCTCGGTCTTGTTGGGCTTGTCGGGAGGCATTGACTCAGCCGTTGTGCTGGCGATCGCGGTCGATGCCTTGGGCCCTGAGCGTGTGCGGGCGGTCATGATGCCGTCGCCTTACACCGCGGACATCAGCCTGACCGATGCCCGCGACATGGCCCAACGCATCCGGGTGCGTTACGACGAGTTGTCCATCGTGCCGATGTTTGAAAACTTCTTGAGCACCTTGCAGTCTGACTTCGCAGGCAAACCCCTGGACGCCACCGAAGAAAACATCCAAGCACGCATACGCGGTACCTTGCTCATGGCCTTATCCAACAAGCACGGAGGCATGGTCCTCACCACAGGCAACAAAAGCGAAATGGCCACCGGTTATTGCACGCTTTACGGGGACATGGCGGGTGGCTTTGCGGTGATCAAAGACGTAGCCAAAACCCTGGTTTACCAATTGGCCCACTGGCGCAATGCCAACGACCCGTTTGGCCAGGGCTTGGATGTGATCCCTGAGCGCATCATCACCCGACCGCCCAGTGCTGAGTTGCGCCCCGACCAGACAGACCAAGACAGCTTGCCGCCTTACGAGGTGCTGGACGCGATTTTGGCCAGGTACATGGAGCAAGACCAAAGCCCCGACCAGATCGAGGCCGCCGGTTACCGCCGCGCGGATGTCGACCAGGTGATTCGCCTTATTCGCATCAACGAGTACAAGCGTCGCCAATCGCCGCTAGGGGTGCGCATCACCCACCGCGCCTTTGGCAAAGATTGGCGTTATCCTATTACCAGTCTTTTCCGGGCGTAACGTCCATTTTTTGTCAGACCCAAAGAGTTCACCATGAAACAAATCACCGCCATCATCAAACCGTTCAAGCTGGAAGAAGTCCGTGAAGCCTTGGCTGAATGTGGTGTGACTGGATTGACAGTCACCGAGGTCAAGGGTTTTGGTCGCCAAAAAGGGCACACCGAGTTGTACCGAGGTGCTGAGTATGTGGTGGACTTTTTGCCCAAGGTGAAGGTCGAAGTGGTGGTCAACTCGGCCGACCTGGACCGCTGTGTAGACGCGATCGTCACCGCTGCGCGCACCGGCAAAATCGGCGACGGCAAAATTTTTGTGACCGCGGTTGAAAAAGTGGTGCGCATTCGCACCGGCGAGCTCGACGAGTCAGCCGTTTAAATCCGCTTCAATCCATCGCTCTTGGCCAGCCCAGCGGCCTGCACCAAGCTGGGCATGAGTGTCTGCACATCCTCAGACACCTGGACAAAATCCATCTGCCAATCTGACACAAACCCTTGACGGACCGTGGTCTGCATGAAGGCATGCAAACCGTCGTAGTAACCCGCCACATTCAGCAAGCCGATCGGTTTGTTGTGAAACCCCAGTTGCCGCCAGGTCCAGACCTCAAACAATTCTTCAAACGTGCCAATGCCACCCGGCAGGGCCAAAAATGCATCAGCACGTTCGGCCATGAGGTGTTTGCGCTGGTGCATGGTGTCCACCTGGTGCAGCTCGTCACAGTCGAGGCGTGCAAATTCTTTGGCAGCCAAGGCATGGGGAATGACACCCACCACACG
>CAJBOO010000213.1 GCA_903956845.1 uncultured Burkholderiales bacterium | reverse complement strand
GACGGCTGGGCCAGTTGCCCCATCACCCTCAATGGCTGCATTCGCATCTTGTCGCAAGCCAATTACCCGAACCGATTGCCCATGCACGTTGTGGTGCAAGGCTTGCAGGAAGCCGTGCAACATCCGATGCACGTGTTTTGGGCAGACGACATTCACCCCTTGGACACAAACGGTATCAACTGGGGCCAAGTCATGCGCCCTTCGGACATCACCGATGCCTACCTGCTGGCCCTGGCTGTGAAAAACCAAGCCTGCATGGTGACGCTGGATCAAAAAATCGCCATCGCTTGGGCCTTGAAGGCAGACGCACGACATTTACGCGTGTTGATATGAGCAGTACGTGGTGTCGGTCTCAGGTACCACCCACATAGGGGTTGCTGCGCCGCTCGCGGCCAAAGGTGCTCTCAGGCCCGTGACCAGGAATGAACACCGTGTCGTCGCCCATCGGCCACAAGCGCTGCGTGATGCTGTCGAGCAGGTCTTGGTGGTTGCCTTGCGGGAAATCGGTGCGACCAATGCTCCCGGCAAACAGCACATCGCCGACAAACGCACGTTTCAATTCAGCCGAATAAAACACCACATGGCCGGGCGTGTGGCCGGGGCAGTGCCGCACGTGCAAGCTGTGCTGGCCCAAGGTGACCGTGTCGCCATCGGCCAACCAGCGTGTCGGTTTGAAGGGGCGTGCCGGTGGAAAACCATAACTTTCGGCGGCCTCTTTCAAGCCATCAATCCAAAACTGATCGCCGGGGTGCGGACCGATGATGGGCAGGTTCAAGCTGTCGGCCAAATCGGCGGTGGCACCTGCATGGTCCAAGTGCGCATGGGTGATCCAGATGGCCACCAGCGTCACGCCGAGTTGCTTGCAAGCACTTTGCAATAAATCCAAGTCACCGCCCGGGTCGATGATCGCCGCGGTCATGCCCTCGTCCTCCCAGACAACAGAGCAGTTTTGTTGAAAGGGCGTGACGGGGATGGTTTCGTAGTGGAGCATGGTGTTGGGCAGGCGCAAAGACAGATGCGCTTAGTTTAGGCTTGCAATGACATCAAGCGGGCACATCAAACCGATAACCCACTCCATACACCGAGGCGATGCAATCACAGTCCGCGTCCACTGTCTGAATTTTTTTGCGCAGATTCTTGATGTGCGTGTCAATCGCTCGGTCGCTGATGTCGCGCTGGCTGTCGTGCACCGAGGCCAGCAACTGGTCGCGTGAATACACCCGCCCCGGGCGGCTCAGCAGCAGTCGGAACATCAAAAATTCAATCCGCGTGAGCGACAACCATTCGCCACGCCAGCTGATGCGAAACGCCGCATCGTCAACCTGCCAGAGTGCGGGTGTGGCTTTGAGTAGCCCTTGCGAGCGGCGCAGCAAAGCCCGCACCCTCGCCACCACCTCGCGGGGCGCAAAAGGTTTGCACACATAGTCATCTGCGCCAGTGTTGAGGCCCAGCAAGCGGTCGAGCTCATCCACGCGGGCGGTCAGCATGAGGATGGGCACATCACTGAAACCACGCACTGTTTTGCAAAGCGTGATGCCGTCCATGCCGGGCAGCATCCAATCCAATATCACCGCATCCGGGGTTTCTTGTTGAATCAAGCGCAGCGCCTCGTGGCCGTCGTGTGCAGACGTGGCTTCCAAGCCTTCATCGCGCAAATAACTCAGCAGCAAGGCGGCAATTTTGGGGTCGTCTTCGACCACCAAGACGCGGCTGTGGTTGCTGTTCATGCCGCTGGGGCTGCCTGCAAGGGCAGCTGAATCTGAAACAACACGCCGCCAAGTTCAGAGGCAGACGCGCTGAGCTGGCCGTGGTGCGCTTTGGCGATTTGCTCGCCAATCGCCAAGCCCAAACCGCTGCCGCCAGCGTCCCGACTGCGCGACGCCTCGGCGCGGTACAGCGGCTCAAACACGCGGGAAAGCTCGGCAGGGGAAAGGCCCGGGGCGCTGTCTTCGAGGTCGATGACCACCAGCTGATCTTGACAGTGCAGGCGCAGCACCACCTGCCCCGGCGCGTGGGTGTAGCGCAAGCTGTTGTCCAGCAGGTTGCCCAACAGTTGTTCGATGCGCTTGGCGTCCCATCGAACGCTGAGCGATGGCCATGTGGTTTCAAACTGCAAAGTCAAACCGGCTTGTTGAGCACGCAGGGCAAAACGTTGTGTGATGCTATGAAGCAGTGCGACCGCATCCAAGGTTTCAAAGTAGCAAGGCAGGGCGTTCAAGTCGGCCATGGCCAACAGGTGCAAATCATCCACCAGTGCATTCAACTTCAACACCTCTTCGCGCAAGGACTGCAAGGTGGTCGGGGAGGCGCTGTGGATGCCGTCGACCAACGCATCAATTTCACCGCGTAACACCGTGAGCGGTGTGCGCAGTTCATGCGACATGTTGGCAATCCATTGACGTCGGCTCGCCTCGAGTTGCTGCAAGCCTTCGGTCATGCGGTTGATGTTGCGCATGGTGTCGCCCAGTTCATCCGAGCGTTGTGTCTGCAGTTGTGTGTCCAACTTGCCTTGCGCAATTTGCTCGGTGGCGGTTTGGATTTGAAGCAAAGGCCGCACCACCTGTCCTGCCGCCCAACGCGCCACCCATGCTGCCACCAACAGCAACGCAGCGGCGACGACCAACATGCTTTGGTATTGCGCTGTTAAGAAATGCGTTTCCACGTCGCTGGGCACTGGCTTGAGTTTCACCATGCGCACCGTGGCCACCACGTGCCCATTCAGCAACACCGGGCGCTCGATCACGGGCCCGGTCGTGGCACGCCACACACTGCCCAGCAAGAGTTCACCGTTGAGACCAAAGATCGCCACCCGGTTTTTGAAAGCGTCCTTGCTGTCG
>CAJBOO010000212.1 GCA_903956845.1 uncultured Burkholderiales bacterium | reverse complement strand
GTCACCGCGCAAGCTGGAGCCGAATGGTTCCCCAGCACACCCGACCAAAAGCCGATCGACATTGCGCGCGCCGCCATCGATTACGCCCGCAAACACTTCTTTGACGTGCTTTTGGTCGACACCGCGGGTCGCTTAGCGATTGACGAAGCCTTGATGGCCGAGATCAAAGCCTTGCATGCCGAATTGAAGCCTGTTGAAACCCTTTTCGTAGTGGATGCCATGCAGGGCCAGGATGCGGCCAACACCGCCAAGGCCTTCAAGGAGGCGTTGCCCCTGACGGGCATCGTGCTGACCAAAACCGATGGCGATTCACGCGGTGGCGCGGCGCTGTCGGTGCGTCAAATCACGGGTGCGCCTATCAAGTTTGCCGGTACCAGCGAAAAAATCGATGGGCTGGAGGCCTTTGACGCCGACCGACATGCCGGACGCATCCTGGGCATGGGGGACATCTTGGCACTGGTCGAACAAGTCACGGCCAATGTGGACATGGAAGCCGCGCAAAAAATGGCGGCCAAGTTCAAAAGCGGTGATGGCTTTGACCTGAACGATTTTTTGGCGCAAATCCAGCAGATGAAGCAAATGGGTGGCTTGTCGAGTTTGATGGACAAGATGCCTTCCCAACTGGCGGCCAAAGCCAAAGATGTGGATTTGAACCGCGCAGAAAAAGACATGCTGAAAAAGCAAGGCATCATCCACAGCATGACGCCCAAAGAACGGGCCAAACCCGATTTGATCAAGGCCACCCGCAAGCGCCGCATCGCGGCTGGCGCGGGCGTGCAGGTTCAAGAAGTCAACCGCTTGCTCAACGAGTTCGGGCAGATGCAAGACATGATGAAAAAAATGCGCGGCGGCGGCTTGATGAAGATGATGAAAAAGTTGGGTGGCATGAAAGGCTTCCCGGGCATGGGCGGGGGCTTCCCCGGCATGCCCCGCTGACGCCTCAGGCCACCACCACTTCGCCGCGCAAGGAGTGCGGCAGCGCTTCGGTGATGCGCACGTCCACCATCTGCCCCACCAAACGTTGGCCCAGGGGGCCCGCAGGGAAATTGACGATGCGGTTGCATTCGGTGCGGCCCATCAACTCGGCTGCACTTTTGCGTGAAGCGCCTTCCACCAAGATGCGTTGAACCGTGCCCACACGGCTCTCACCGATGCGGCGCACGTTGTCTTCGACCGTGGCTTGCAGGTGTTGCAAGCGGCGTAATTTCACTTCATGCGGTGTGTCGTCAGGCAAATTGGCAGCGGGGGTGCCTGGTCGGGGGCTGAAGATGAAACTGAAAGACGCATCAAAGCCAATGTCGGTGATCAGCTTCATCAGCTTGTCGAAGTCTTCCTCGGTTTCGCCAGGAAAGCCGACGATGAAATCGGAGCTCATGGAAATGTCGGGGCGCACCGCACGCAGCTTGCGGATCGTGCTCTTGTATTCCATGGCGGTGTAGCCGCGCTTCATGGCCATCAAAATGCGGTCGCTGCCGTGCTGCACAGGCAGGTGCAAATGGCTCACCAGCTGCGGTACCTTGGCATAGACATCGATCAGTCGCTGCGTGAATTCATTGGGGTGGCTGGTGGTGTAGCGAATGCGCTCAACGCCAGGTATTTCGGCGATGTACTCGATCAGCAGCGCAAAGTCAGCGATCTCAGCGGTGTCGCCCATGAGGCCTCGGTAGGCATTGACGTTTTGACCCAGCAGGGTGATTTCTTTCACACCCTGGGCGGTCAAGCCGGCCACCTCGGTCAGCACATCGTCCAAGGGGCGGTTGATTTCCTCGCCACGCGTATAAGGCACCACGCAATAGCTGCAGTACTTGGAGCAGCCTTCCATGATTGAGACAAAGGCAGATGCGCCCTCCACACGGGCAGGCGGCAGGTGGTCGAATTTTTCAATCTCGGGAAAGCTGATGTCGACCTGCGGTTTTTTCAGGTCGCGGCGCTGGTTGAGCAGCTCGGGCAAACGGTGCAGGGTTTGCGGTCCAAAAACCACATCCACATAGGGGGCGCGGGCAATGATGGCCTCGCCCTCTTGGCTAGCCACACACCCGCCCACCGCGATTTGCACGCCTTTTTGCTTGAGGTGTTTCACGCGGCCCAGGTCGGAGAAGACTTTTTCTTGGGCTTTTTCGCGCACCGAGCAGGTGTTGAAGACGACCAAGTCGGCCTCGTCAATGTCTTGCGTTTGTTCGTAACCTTGGGCCGCGCCCAGCACGTCGGCCATCTTGTCCGAGTCGTACTCGTTCATTTGGCAGCCAAAGGTTTTGATGAAGACTTTGCGGCTCATGGCAAAGTCCTTGAGGTGATGCAGCGGGTCATGGTGTAGATCCAGAGGCTGTGAGAGGAGGGCAGATTGTAGCCAGCCACCTCTTTATGATGCGCCCATGAACCATTTCACCCGCACCGTGCTTTTCACCGACACCGATGGCCGCGCCCGCTTTCGAGAAGAGCCCGTGGCTTTGGATGAAGGCACTCCCCAAGCCCGCTTGAGCGCCCTCATGCCCACGCATGGCATGCAATTGCGTCACAGCCCAGTGGGTTTTCGCAGCGAATTCCACGTCAGCAGCCATGCCCAGTGGGTGTTCATCCTGCAAGGGCAAATGCAAATCGGGTTGCAAGACGGCAGTGCCAAAGTGTTCCAAGCTGGGCAGCACTTCTATTCAGCCGACTTGTTGCCAGAGGGTGCTGTTTTCGATCCGCAGGTGCATGGTCACTGGAGCAGACAGCTGGGAGAGGAACCCTTGGTCACCTTGTTTGTCAGGGCCTGAGCTGCGTGCGGGCATCCGAAAATGAGCGAGCGGTGAAGAATATATTCAAAAAATGAGTTCAAAAGAACTCTATTTGTCGTTTTGCACTCAAGAGTCGCCACCCTCAAGCCGATACCATCAGACACACCGCTGGGCGAGCATGGCCAGCGCACCTGCACACCCTTCTTTTGATTCAGAGCAGCTATGAAAAAACACCTACGCACCATCTTGGAAGTCTTGTTGGCGATCTGCCTGGTGGCCACAGCCGCCTTGGCTTACATGAACTATTCGGCCAAAAAACACCTGGCCGATGAAGTGGCCGAATTGACCGAGCAATTGGACGAGGCCAAAGAGGCCCTGGAGAAATCCCACGAAGAGGCGCCTGCAGAGCAAGCGCCTGTCGCCGAAGCCAATCCCACAGCCAATTACGAACTCGACGCCTTGAAGGCCGCGTTCACCAACGGTGTGGTGTTGCAAGATGTGGAAACCATTTACAAATCGCAAAAAACCCTGACCGCGGAAAGACAAGTGGGCTTGGCCTCTTTGCGCTTGCTGACCAAAGGTGCGCAAGACGAATCCACCGTGGCTGCATTCCAAAAAGCCCTGGAAATGGCTGAATGGAGCAACCGCCTGCAAACCGTGTGTGCCGCACAAAACGCACTGGCAGCAGCCGGTCAAAAAGTCAAAGTCTTGTCGGATTGCAAAAAATCGGGCGAAGAAGTGGCTGACAAATCAGCCGACAGCCATGGCAAAAAAGACGACCACGGCAAGAAAGATGGCAAAGCGCATGATGTGCACTGGGGCTATGAGGGCGACAACGGCCCTGAGCACTGGGGTGACAACTTCCCTGTCTGCGGCAAAGGCAAAAAGCAGTCACCATTGAACATCGTCGGTCCTTTCGAGAAATCCAAAGACACCTTGACCGTGGACTACAAAGAAGGTCCGCTGAAGATCCTCAACAACGGCCACACCATCCAAGTCAATGTCGAGCCAGGCAGCACCCTGACCATTGGCAAAGAAAGCTTTGACCTGTTGCAATTCCACTTCCATCGCCCTTCAGAAGAGCAGGTCGAAGGCAAGAACGCCGCCATGGTGGCCCACTTTGTCCACAAAAGCAAAGAAGGCAAGCTGGCTGTGATCGGTGTCCTGCTCAACGAGGGCAAAGACAGTGCGGCGATCAAGACCTTGTGGGCGAATTTGCCACCGAAAGAAGGCGAAGAGTATTTGCCCGCCAAGGTGACTTTCAATCCAGGCAGCATGCTGCCCAAGGAGCTGGGCTTCTATAACTACGAAGGCTCACTCACCACACCCCCTTGTACCGAAGGCGTCCAGTTCTACATCTTGAAAGCACCTGTCGAACTCTCCAAAGCGCAAGTCGGCAAGTTCCCCTTCAAGCTCAATGCCCGCCCAGTGCAAAGCTTGAATGGCCGCAAGATCAGCGCCGGCGGCTAACACGGCATGCGCACTTGACTGCCAGGTTCAGCCCCGAACTTGGCGCAACAAAAAACCCGCCTAGGCGGGTTTTTTTGTGGGCCTGAAGGACAGGCTCAAGCGAGCGGATGGGGCGGCGTGCCCCCTTAGGACGGGCATCAACCCATCAACAAACCATGGGTGCGGGCAAAGTGCAGGGTTTGGGTGCGGCTTTTGACACCCAAGCGGCGAAACAGCCGCCACAGGTGAACCTTGACTGTGTGTTCGCTGATGCTGAGTTCAGCGGCGATGTCGCGGTTGGACAAGCCCCGGTCGAGCATCAGGATGAGTTGTTTTTGGCGCTTGGACAATTTGATGTCACCGATCACCACGGCATCTGCATCGGCATCGTCATCGTCCGACTTCATGATGTCATGGATGGCCTGCGAAATTTCAGCGGATCTGTGGACTTCTCAATGTAGAGATCAGCACCAGCTTCCAAGCAAGCGTCACGTGCTTCGCCGGATGGCATGGCCGAGAGCACCACCAAGGGAATCTCGGGGTACATCTTTTTCACGTCCGAAATGGCGGTGGCACCTTTGACGCCAGGCAGCAGCAAATCAAGGACAAACAATTCGGGCTCGCCATTTTTGATGAGCGCGGCTTGCAATTCGCTGAATTTTTCTAACTCGACGACTTTGGAGGCTGGACGCAGTCGGCGCAGCAACATGCCAATCATTTGGCGAACCATGGGGTGGTCATCGATTACATACAAGCTCATATTGGTTTCTCCGGTGTCAATAGTTCAGGCCCATGGCCTCGCGCACTTCGCGCATGGTCTCTTGCGCCGTGGCACGCGCACGCTGTGTGCCAGCGTCAACGATATCACGAACGAGTCGAGTATTGGAAACAAAAGGCTCAGCTCTCGCCAACATGGGCGCTTGCTCAGCCACGATGGCATCGATGATGGGCTGTTTACATTCCAAACAGCCAATGCCTGCACGGGTGCATTCGGTTTTCACCCATGTTTTGGTGGTCTCGGGTGAGTAGACCAAATGGAATTGCCAAACCGGGCAACGGTCGGGGTTGCCTGCGTCGGTGCGCTTGACCCGGGCAGGGTCGGTGGGCATGCGCCGCACCTTGGTCTCGATGCTGGCTTTGTCTTCGCGCATGGCAATGCTGTTGTTGTAACTTTTGCTCATTTTTGCACCGTCCAAACCGGGCAGTTTGCTGGCTTCGGTGAGCAAGGCATGGGGTTCGGTCAGCACCGCTTTGCCCGTGCCTTTGAAATACCCTTCCAAGCGCTCGCGGTCGCTGTCGGTCAATTCGGGGGCGGACTTCACATAGCCCATCGCACCTTCGAGCGCTTGGGTGTCACCGGTTTCTTGAAACTGCTTGCGGGATTTTTCAAAACGCTTGACGCTGTCTTTGGGCAGCTTGGCCAGGCAGGCTTGAACGAGATCATCAAAGTTGGGTTCGCGTCCATACAAATGGTTGAAGCGACGCGCGGTTTCACGCGTCAACTCGACATGGCTGGCTTGGTCTTCACCCACGGGCACGTGTTTGGCCTTGTAAATCAGGATGTCGGCGGCTTGCAGCAAGGGGTAGCCCAAGAAACCGTAGGTGGTCAGGTCCTTGTCTTTGAGCTTTTCCATCTGGTCTTTGTAGGTGGGCACGCGCTCCAACCAACTCAAGGGTGTGCCCATCGCCAACAGGGTGAACAATTCGGCGTGCTCAGGAATGCGGCTTTGCAAAAAGATAGTGCATTGGTTGGGGTCCAGGCCGGCGGCCAACCAGTCAATCACCATTTCATAGACATTCTTTTCGATCACCTCGCGGCTCTCGTAATGGGTGGTCAGCGCATGCCAATCGGCCACGAAATAAAAGCATGACATGTGGGATTGCAGGCGCACCCAGTTTTTCAGGGCGCCATGGTAGTGGCCCAGGTGAAGTGCGCCAGTGGGGCGCATGCCGGAGAGTACGCGTTCGCTCATGGTGGGGACAGTTGTAGAAGGGCAGCCAAGGGTTGCAAGGTCCATTGGATGGCTTGCATGGAAGCAGCCATGATGGGCATCATCCAAAGGGTGTTGACGACACCCAACAAGACCAGGGCCATGACGATGAAAAAACCGTAGCGCTCGACCTGAGAAAAACCCACAGCCATGCGCCAAGGCAACAAACCCACCAGGACACGACCACCATCCAAGGGGGGCAAAGGGAACAAGTTGAAGGCAAACATCACCAAATTGGCGAGAACGCCTGCTTGAGCCATGTCGATGAAGAAACGCTCTTCGGTGCCCAGGTTGGACATGATGTAGAGCGCGGCAGCCCAGACCAAGGCTTGCAAGAAATTGCTGGCGGGTCCGGCGAACGCCACCCACACCATGTCGCGCTTGGGGTGGTTCAGACGGCTGAAATCGACGGGAACGGGCTTGGCATAGCCAAACAAAAACTGGCCTGACGTGGCGATATAGAGCACCAAGGGCATGAGGATGGTGCCAATCGGGTCGATGTGGGGCAGGGGATTGAGGGTGACGCGGCCCAAACTCCAGGCCGTGTTGTCGCCCAATAACTTGGCCACAAAACCGTGGGCTGCCTCGTGCATCGTGATGGCCAGTAATACTGGCAGCGCATGGGAGGCAATCGTTTGGATTAATTCATTGGAAATCACGCCACGATTGTCTCATCAAACTTGTTAAATTTGAGGGGGTTTAGGAAAGACTTGGTAAGCAATTTCCTGGGGTTAGGACCCCACAATAGCTTGAAATGCATGAAAACACATGCTTTATAAGCCTAAAAGCGTTACATCCCCCGCCCCTTCGCGCACCAACAGCGGGTCGCCGCCCGTGCCCATGGGCGTCAAATCGACCACCGTGGTGGCCTGGCCCGCGCAGGCACCCGCGTCCACCACGGCAGCCAGGGTGTGCTCATACCGTGTCCGAATTTCCTGGGCATCGTTCAACGCCTGGGTTTCATCGATGGGGATCAAGGTGGTGGCCAACAACGGCGAGCCATGCATGTCAAGCAGCTGTTGCAAGGTGGTGTGTTCGGGGACCCGCAGACCAATGGTTTTGCGTTGTGGGTGGGCCACGCGGCGCGGCACTTCCTTGGTGGCCTCCAAAATGAAGGTGTATGCGCCTGGTGTGCAGGCTTTGAGCAAGCGGAATTGCCGGTTGTCGACCTTGGCATACACACCCAATTCACTCAAATCACGGCACAGCAAAGTCAGGTGGTGACGCTCGTCCACGCCGCGGATGCGGCGAAGTTGGTCGATCGCGGTTTTGTCGTCCAAGTGGCACACCAGGGCATAACTGGAATCGGTGGGCACGGCCAAGACCTTGCCCTGCTGCAGCCAAGCCACGGCTTGTTTGAGCAAACGCGCTTGCGGGTTGTCGGGATGGACTTGCAGCCACTGGGCCATGGGCGTCTTATTGGATGCGGTGTTGCAGCAACTCCCACACCGGGGTCAGATCGCCAGGCAGCCAAGGCAGGGCGCCCAAATCGGTGTGGCTTTCGTCTGGGCTGTGAAAGTCGCTGCCACGCGAGGCGGCCAGACCAAATTCGCGGGCCATGCCTGCATACTCCACCGCTTCGGCAGCCGAGTGGCTGCCAGTGACCACTTCCACCGCTTGCCCGCCATGGGCCTTGAACTCGCTGAACAAGGCATATTCTTCGTTGGGTGTGAACGCATAGCGGGCAGGATGGGCGATGACTGCCATGCCGCCGCCATCGCGAATCCAATGGATGGCGTCTTTCAGGTTGGCCCAGCGGTGTTCCACAAAGCCAGGCTTGCCTTCGGTCAAGAAACGGCGAAACACTTCGTGGGTGTCTTTGCAGACCCCGGTCTCCACCAGAAAGCGGGCAAAGTGGGTGCGAGAAATCAAGTCGGGGTTGCCAGCGTATTGCAGGGCACCTTCGAAACTGCCGTGGATGCCGACTTGCGCCAAACCAGCCGCCATGTCTTGCGCACGGGCGTGGCGACCGCCGCGGGTGCCGCGCAAGCCTGCTTGCATGCGGGCATCATGGATGTCAAAACCCAAGCCCACGATATGCACCGTGTGACCCGCGAAAGACACGGAGATTTCGGTACCGCTCAGGTAGGACATGCCCAAGGCTTTGGCCGCGCTGGCAGCGCGTTCTTGGCCACCGATTTCATCGTGGTCGGTGAGCGACCACAGTTGAACGCCATTGGTGTGGGCGCGCTCCGCCAGTGCCTCAGGGGTGAGGGTGCCGTCAGAAACTACAGAGTGGCAATGCAGATCGGCGTTGAGGATGTTCACGCCTGAATTCTAGGCCTGGGTCATGGTTTCGATTTGCAGTTGCAACTTATCCCGCCCTTGCCAGGTGTTGATGTCGAGTCGGTAGGCCAGCAGGGCCTGCGCAGGCAGGGGCTCGGTGCGACCAAACCAAATGCCATCCATCGCTTGCCCGTGCAATTGCAGTTTCAAGGACAGGTGCTTTTCGCCCACGATGCGTTGGCTCACCACCTTGACTTGGTCTTGGAAAATCGGTGGGGCGAAGCCTTGGCCCCAGACATGGTGATGTATTTCATGCACGATGTCTGGGCGCATGAACGTCGGGTCCAAGCTGCCATCGGTTTCCAGCGATTGCGACAAGGTGGCCGGCGACAACCATTGCTGGGCAATGTGCTGCAATGCCGCCTCAAACGTCGCGAGGTCGTCTTCGAGCAAGGTGCAGCCAGCGGCCA
This sequence comes from uncultured Burkholderiales bacterium, assembly GCA_903956845.1. Taxonomy (GTDB): domain Bacteria; phylum Pseudomonadota; class Gammaproteobacteria; order Burkholderiales; family Burkholderiaceae_C; genus Limnohabitans. Next base: position 1,258 of record CAJBOO010000212.1, on the reverse strand, counting down.
TCGCGTGACCGCCAAAGCGCAGCAGCAAGCCAGGGTGGAGCTTGACCACCGCGTCCAAGGCGTCGCGCAAATGAAAACCAGGGATGGATCGACCCGAGCCTTTCAACACCGCTTGCCCCTCGGACTCGCTGGCAGCAAACACAAAGCAGGGCCGGTAATGCAAGTCCTTCAAGCGCGCGGCAACGATGCCCACGACCCCCTCGTGGAAGGCTTCATCGAACACACACAAGGCAGGCGGCGGCTCGTCATCAGCGTCCATCAGCGACTCGGCCAGCAGCAGGGCTTGTTCGCGCATATCCCCCTCCAAGCTGCGGCGCTCGCGGTTGATGGCGTCGAGTTGTTCAGCCAAGCGCAAGCCGGTGGCGGGGTCGTCGGTGCGCAAGCACTCGATGCCCAAGGTCATGTCAGACAAGCGTCCTGCTGCGTTGATGCGCGGGCCAATGGCAAAGCCCATGTCTTGGCTGCTGGCGCGCATGGGGTCCCGCCCAGCCACCTGAAACAACGCAGCCAATCCGGTGGGCAGCTGTCCTTTGCGCATGCGCTGCAGGCCTTGCGCCACCAAGCGGCGGTTGTTGGCGTCGAGTTTGACCACATCCGCCACCGTGCCCAAAGCCACCAAGGGCAACAGGCCATCGAGCTTGGGTTCGGTGGCTTTGGAGAAAACACCGCGCTGTCGCAGCTCTGCACGCAACGCCAGCAAGACATAAAACACCACGCCCACACCCGCCATGTGTTTGCTGGCGAAGTCACAGCCGGGTTGGTTGGGGTTGACCAAGGCCTCTGCCAGCGGCAAGGCGGGGCCAGGCAAATGGTGATCGGTCACCAGCACTTGCATGCCCAAGGCTTGCGCAGCCGCTACCCCTTCCACGCTGGCGATGCCGTTGTCCACGGTGATCAAAACCTGCGCGCCCGTGGCATGGACCCGTTGGGCGATGCTGGGCGTCAAGCCATAGCCGTCGACCACGCGGTCAGGCACGATGAAACCCACGCGACGCGCCCCGAGCAAGCCCAAGCCGCGCAAAGCCACCGCGCAGGCCGTGGCACCGTCGCAGTCGTAATCGGCCACGATGCACAGGTGGTGGTCTGCCGCGATCGCATCGGCCAACAAGCGGGCTGCATCGTCGATGCCTTTCATGCCACTGGGCGGCAGAAGATGGGCTAAACCGGTGTCAAGGTCTTGGGGATCGTGCACCCCGCGTCCCGCGAACAAGCGGGCCAACAAGGGATGCACGCCGCTTTGCTCAAGCGCCCAAGCGGC
>CAJBOO010000211.1 GCA_903956845.1 uncultured Burkholderiales bacterium | reverse complement strand
GGTCAATGCCTGCAGCACTTTTGTCTTTAAAAAATTCAATGAACGCGCTGCTGAGGTATTTCACATCGCTGGCGGCCAAGTTCAACCCCTTGGCGCCGGTGGGCGGCACGATGTGGGCCGCGTCCCCCGCAAGAAATAAGCGACCAAAGCGCATGGGCTCAGCCACAAAGCTGCGCAAAGGCGCAATGCTTTTCTCAATGGAGGCACCAATGACCATGCGCTCGGCCATCTCGGGGTCTAAGCGTCGTCGAATCTCATCCCAAAAGCGCTGATCGCTCCAGTCTTCGACTTTGTCACTCAAGGGGCATTGCACGTAGTAGCGACTGCGGGTCATGCTGCGCATGGAGCAGAGTGCAAATCCTCGGTCGCTGTTGGCGTACACGATGGCATGGGTTGAGACAGGCGGCACATCGGCTAAGACGCCCAGCCATCCAAAGGGGTAGACCTTTTCGTATTCGGTGATGGCGTTCTTGGGAACACTGGCCCTGGCCACGCCGTGAAAGCCGTCACAACCTGCGATGAATTCACAGTTCAAAACATGCGACACGCCGTCTTTCAGATAGCGTACTTGTGGCTGCAAGCCGTCAAAGTCGTGCAGGCTGACATCGCTGGCCTCGTAAACGGTGCTAAGCCCCAAACGGGTTCGCTGGTCCATCAGGTCCTTGGTGACCTCGGTTTGGCCGTAGGCTGTCACGACCTTGCCGCCAGTGAGTTGTGTCACCTCGATGGGGTGACGGGTATTCTTGAAAACTAATTCGATGCTGTGGTGAACCGTTCCACCTTGCGACACGCCGTTACCCACACCCGCTTCGTGTAGCAAATCAACGGTCACTTGTTCCAAGATGCCTGCGCGGATGCGACCCAACACGTAGTCGGGGCTTTGTCTTTCAATGATCACATGGTCGATGCCCGCTTTGTGCAGCAAGGCACCCAACAACAAGCCCGATGGACCTGCACCAATGATGGCTACTTGTGTGCTGTGGGTGGTCATGACTTAAACGCCTAAGTGTTGATTCAGCACATCGGGTTGTGCCAATAACGCCTCGCTCGAACCTTGAAAAACAACTTCACCTTTGACCAAAATCACGTTGTGTTGGGTGATTTGGGTCACATGTTGCCAATTTTTATCGACGATCACGGTGCTGATGCCCGACTTTGCCACCAGGGCACAGATGCGCCAAATTTCCAAGGCGATCAATGGGGCGAGGCCTTCGGTGGCTTCATCCAACAGCAGCAGGTCGGGATTGGTCATGAGGGCACGACCAATGCTGAGCATCTGCTGCTCTCCACCGCTGAGTTGTTGACCGCCATGGTCCAAGCGTTCGCCCAAACGCGGGAAGGTGTCCAACACGCGTTGGTAAGTCCAGTCTTGCTGACCACGCACACCGGCACGGGCAGCCATGACCAGGTTTTCATGCACGCTCAGGTTGCCAAAGATACCGCGACCTTCTGGCACATACGCCATGCCTTGGTTGGCGATGTCATAGGGTGTTTGTCCTTGAATGGATTGACCTTGGAAATGAATCTGACCTTGGCGGGGTTTGACCAAACCCACCATGCTTTTGAGCAAGGTGGACTTGCCCATGCCGTTTCGCCCCATGAGACCGACGGTTTGTCCGCGTTCGACCGTGAAATCAAGATCTCGCAGCACATGACTGGCGCCGTAATAGGTATGGAGGCCTCTAACGGCTAACAATGCTTGACTCATGGTGAGGCCTCTCCCAAGTAGGCCGCTTGCACCTTGGCGTCGTTGCGGATCGAGTCTGGTGTGCCACTGGCAATCACGGTGCCATTGACCATGACTGTCAGCACATCGGCCAACGCAAACACCGCGTCCATGTCGTGCTCGACCAGCAGCATGGCGTGGTCTTTCTTCAAAGCTTGCAGCAGTTCCACCATGGTTTCGGCTTCAGCCGCACCCATGCCTGCCAGTGGTTCGTCGAGCAACAACACATCGGGTTCGGTTGCAAGCACCATCGCAATTTCCAGTTGGCGTTGAATCCCGTGACTCAAGATGGCCGCTGTTTTGTCGCGCACCGAGGTCAACCCAGCCATGGTCAAAGCACGCTCTGCACGTGCCACCACCGCAGGGTTGCGGTCTGCGCGGGTGAACCAGGACAGCGGATGGAAGGGCGCATGGGCGTCCCTTGCTTGGGCCGCCAGCATGAGGTTTTCCCAGACGCTCAATGGCATAAAGACATTGGTTTTTTGGTAGCTGCGGCCCAGCCCGTGCAAAGACAATCGGTGGTGAGGCCAGCCTGTGACCAATTGGCCTTTGAGAAACAGTTCGCCGCTGGAGGCGGCAATGTCGCCGCTGAGCAAATGGGTGAGGGTGGTTTTGCCAGCACCGTTGGGGCCAATGACCGCATGCAACTGGTCTTTGTATAGCGACAGTGACACACCATTGACGGCCAGCAAGCCGCCAAAGCGTTTGCTCAGGCCTTTGGCTTGCAACAAAGCATCAGTCATCTTGTTTCCTTGGACGCAGCAAGCCCATCAGGCCTTGGGGCGCGATGATGACCACCACCACAATCAAGGTACCCATCCAGAGTTGCCAATGTTTGCCCAAATCAAATTCACCGACCTTGGGCAAGTCTTTGAAGAAGTGCAAAAACAATTCGAAGCCGAACGCCCCTATCAAGGCACCAGCCACGTTGCCCATGCCACCCAAGATCACCATCATGATGGCATGTGCGCTCATGTGAAAGCCCATCAACTCGGGGTTGACATAGCCAGATTGCGCAGCCCACAGGTAGCCAGCCAAGCCAGCCAAGGCGCCAGCCAGCGTGAATGCCGTCAGTTTGTATTTGAAGCTGTCGTAACCCAAAGCTTGTGTACGGTGTTCATTGAGCCGAATGCCATTGAGGGTCCGACCAAACGGGCTCCAGAGCAAGCTTCGCAAAAACCGGTAGGTGATGAAGAGGCACACCAAGGTGAAGTAGTACAAGACCCATTTGTTTTCCAGGTCCAAGCCCAGGGCGGCGGGGCGTACGTTGATGTAAAGACCGTCTGATCCCCCCAGTCCTTTGTTATCAAAGAACAAGAAATACATCATTTGTGCAAAAGCCATGGTCACCATGATGAAGTAGATGCCTTGGGTGCGCACCACAAAAAAACCAATCACCAAAGCAGCCAAGCCAGAGCCCAACATGGCCAGGGGCAGGGTGATGAGCCAACTTGCGCCAGCATCAGCCGGTGACATGAAGGCCAAGACATAACCGGCCAAACCAAAGAAGGCCGCATGCCCCAACGACACCAGGCCAGTGATGCCTTGCAGCAAGTCCAAGCTCATGGCAAAGATGGCCAAGATCATCATGCGGGTGACCATTTGCGTGTAGAAATCTTGTCCAGCGAATGGGAAAGCGATCAGGGCGATCAGACCCAAGGCCATCAACAACTGAACGCTGCGCGGCAATGATTCGAGATGGGCTTGAGGAGCGCTCATTGTTTGAACAAGCCTTCGGGTTTGTACAGCAGCACCAAGGCCATCAGCACATAGACCAGCATGCTGGCGAACTGGGGCAACAACACCTTGCCAAAAGTGTCCACCAAGCCCACCAGCAAAGCGGCAGTGAGCGCCCCACGCACCGAGCCAATGCCGCCGATCACGACCACCACAAAACACATGATCAACACCTGAGAGCCCATGTGCGGGTAGACGCTGGACAAGGGCGCAATCAACATGCCACCCAGCGAGGCCAGGGCCACACCCATCGCAAACACCAAGGCATGTAAACGCACGATGTTGATGCCCAAGGCTTGCGCCATGTCGCTGTTGAAGGCGCCAGCGCGGATTTTCATGCCGAGTTTGGTTTTGCTGATGAGCAACCACAAGCCCAGTGCAAGCAGGGTGCAGATGGCGAGCATGAACAAACGGTAGGCAGGGTAAGACAAGGTGTCAGTCAATGAGATGGACCAGTTGAGGGCCTCTGGAACAGCCACACTGTGGACATCGTCGCCCCACAGCATGGAGCGCAGTTCTTCAAAGATGTAAATCAAGCCGAAAGTGAGCAATACCTGGTCGAGGTGACTGCGGTGGTAGAAATGTCGAAACAGCAGTTTTTCCAGTGCCCAACCCAAGGCAATGCTGATCACCGTGCCCACGACCACGGCCAAGGCCAAACTGTCCCAAGCACCCGTGAGGGCATATGCCAAATAAGCACCGACCATGTAAAAACTGCCGTGCGCCAAATTGACCACACCCATGATGCCAAAGATCAGGGTTAGCCCTGCGGCCAGCAGGAACAGGAGCAATCCGTATTGAACGCTGTTGAGCAGCTGAATGAGAAAATTAGCGAGATCCATCAGCCCAGCTTGCAACCCACACCTGAGTCAGACAGCGCCTTGGCAGCCACGCCGAGCACCACGTTTTCTTTGCCCTTGACTTCACGCAAATACATGTCTTGCACGGGATTGTGTGCCTTGCTCATGGTCCATTTGCCGCGAGGGCTGTCGATGACCGCCGCTTCCATCGCTGCATACAAGGCTTTTTTGTTGGACAAGTCGCCATTCACCGCGGACGCACCTTGCAACAAGAGTTGACCCGCGTCATAGCCTTGCACCGCGTAGACGTCGGGTTGCATTTTGAATTTTTTGGCGTATTCCAAACGGAAGGCATCGTTGCGTTTGGTGGCCAAAGAGGTGCTGTAGTGCAGGGTGGTCATGATGCCTTGGGCCGAGGGAGCAAGGTCATCGTCCAACAGGCCTTCTGTCAAGAAGCCAGAGCCGTAGAGCGGGATTTTGCCTTTCAGGCCGGCGGCTGCATAGTCGCGGATGAATTTGGATGCGCCACCACCTGAGAAGAAACAAGCGACTGCATCGGGTTTGATCGAGGCAATTTCTGTGAGCAGGGCTTGGAATTCCACGTTCGGAAAAGGCAGGCCCAATTCTTTGACGATGGTGCCGCCTGCGGCCAAGTAGCCTTCCTTGAAACCTTCACCTGCTTCGTCACCGGCTGCATATTTCCAAGTGATCCACACGGCTTTCTTGTGGCCTTTGGCCATCATCGCTTTACCCAAAGCCAAGGTGGGTTGGCTGTTGGTGAACGAGGTACGGAAAACGTTGGGCGCGCAGAGCGCGCGGGTCGCGGCATGCATGCCCGCATTTGGGATGATGTTGAGCACGCCGGTTTCGCGGGCCACTTTGTGGATGCCCATTTGCACACCGGAATGAACGGTGCCAATCAACACGTCTACCTTGTCGCGTTGCACCAATTTGTTGGCGTTTTCCACGCCTTTAGAGGGCTCAGACTCGTCATCCACCTTGAAGAATTCGACTTCGCGACCACCCAGCTTGTTGCCTTTTTCTTCCAATGCCATGCGAAAACCGTTGTCACAGGCTTGGCCAAGTTGTGCAAAGGTGCCTGTGTAGGGCAGCATCAAACCGATGCGAATTTTGTTGCTTTGGGCATGGGCAGGAATGAGCAAACCTGAGCTGGCAGCGCCCAACAAGGCGGCGGAGCGGGTCAGTACAAGGCGGCGGGTGGTCATGGTGCACTCCAAAAGTTGGATAGATGTGATTTACTGCTCAGCTCGCAGTTTAAACCGCTGAATTTTGCCGGTGGCTGTTTTAGGCAATTCGGGGATGAATTCCACCCAGCGCGGGTATTTGTAGGGGGCCAATTGAGACTTCACATGGGCTTTGAGGGTGGGTTCATCCAAACTTGCGCCTGGCTTGACCACCACATAAGCCTTGGGTTTGACCAAGCCTTCGTCATCGGAAACCCCAATCACAGCAGCTTCCAGCACGCTGGGGTGCGTCATCAGCGAGGCTTCCACTTCAAAAGGGGAAACATAAATGCCTCCGACCTTGAGCATGTCGTCGCTGCGACCGCCATACGTGTAATAGCCTTCGGCGTCACGGCTGTACTTGTCGCCGCTGCGGGTCCATTCACCCGCAAAAGTGTGTTTGGTTTTTTCGCGGTTGTTCCAATACATGATGGCAGCCGATGGCCCACTGATTTGCAGTTCGCCCAATTCGCCCGCTTGGCATTCCTGCCCTTCATCGTTGATCAAGCGCAAGGCATATCCAGGCACCACTTCACCGGTGGTGCCATAGCGCACGCGACCGGGACGGTTGGATAAAAAGATGTGGAGCATTTCCGTCGAGCCGATGCCATCCAAAATCTCCGCCCCAAACGCTGATTGCCATTTTTTCCCAATTTCTGCCGGCAAGGCTTCGCCTGCGCTGGTGCAGACGCGCAAATTCAAGTCAGATTGAGCAGGCTGCTGCTCGTCTGCCAACAAACTCGCAAACAAGGTGGGCACACCATAAAAAACCGTGGGTTGGTGTTTTTTCAGCAAGGCAAAAACATCCTTGGGGGTAGGACGCGCACTCAACAAAACGGTGGTTGCTCCCACGGCCAGTGGAAAGCTCAGTGCATTGCCCAAGCCATAAGCAAAAAACAGTTTGGCTGCTGAGAAAACCACGTCTTCTTCTTGCAAGCCCAGCACAGCACGGCCATACAACTCGGCGGTTTGCACCATGTGGCTGTGCAAATGCAAGGTGCCTTTGGGTGAGCCTGTGGAGCCACTGGAATACAGCCAAAAACACACATCGTCTGCGAGCGTATGGGCCGCCTGTGGCAATGGACTTGACTGGGCCAAGATTTGTGCGAATGGAATGCCAGGCGTCGTGTCATCGCCGCCATCCACAATGACCTGCTTAAGGGCCATGACTTGCGGCAAGATGACATCAAACACGGGCCACAATGCTTTGGACACAATCAAGCCTTGTGCGCGTGAATCTCGCAACATGTATTGGTAATCGTTGGACGTCAGCAAGGTATTGACTGCGATGGGAACCACGCCTGCCAAGATACACCCCAGGAACGCCACAGGCCATTGCAGGTTGTCGTGCATGCACAGCAAAACACGTTGCTCTTGCTCGAATCCCAGGTCTTTCAAACCCTGAGCAAAGCGGTGCGCCTGTTCATTCAGTTGTTCGTAGCTGAGAGACTCGTCCGTCAGTCCATCGATGTAAGCCGTTTTATGGGCCCGCTTAGCGTGCCTTAACAGCAAATCAGAGGCGGCGTTGTACACCTGTGGAATGACCACAATTGGCGGTACCGAGCTGTGATCGGATTGACTGAGTTGCATGGCTTGTGGGACACCTGAGGACTGGACGGGTGCAGATTATTGCTTACACCCTGATGCAAAAAAGTGCATCTTTTCAAGTCGGTGCCTCAAGTCAAGGGTTTGTGCGGGTAGAATCTCGGTCTTCGGGGCGTAGCGCAGTCTGGTAGCGCATCTGG
>CAJBOO010000210.1 GCA_903956845.1 uncultured Burkholderiales bacterium | reverse complement strand
TGAAGACCTGTATGTCATGCAAATCATGGGTGCCGACCCCTTGGTCGACACGTATGTTGACCTGCTCATGGAATTCCGTTGGGCTAGCGGGCGCGCCTATCGCAACCTCGGCTTCCCCCTCAGCGGTACTTTGAACAATGCCTTGAAGTCCACCGCCCCTGCCGAGGCGTTGACACCGCCCACGGCCTCAGACAACGGCGCCAACAAGCAACCGCGTCCAGCACCTTTGCCCAAGGACATGCCAGCGGCCGATGCGACAGCACGAGCCACGGCCAAAAAAGACAAACCTGCTCCCGCTGCCAAGCAATCGCCTGGGGATGCCCTGGAAGTGGTCAAAGGCGACACGGCCAGTGAATTGATCATGGCCAACCCCACGGGCGATGTCTCACTCGACCAGTTGCTGGTCACCATGCTGCGCAACAACCCCAAGGCCTTTGTTGACAACAACGTCAACCGTTTGAAGGCCGGTGCCTTGATCACCTTGCCCACTGTCGAAGAGGCCCGCACGGTGGACCGCCAAGAAGCACGTCAAAGCATCCGCTTGCAAGCTGCCGATTTCGATGCCTACCGCGCCCAATTGGCCGGCCGTGCACCCACGGCCAAACTGGCCGATGCCAATGCCCGCGAGAGCAGCGGTGGCTTGAAGGCCCAGGTGAACAACAACGCCAAAGCGCCTGCGGACCAGTTGACCTTGAGCAAGCCCGGGGCGACAGACGCTGACAAGGTCAGCAAAGACCTCGAAGCTGCGCAAGCGGCCCAACGCGCAGAAGAAGTCGCCAAAAATGTCACTGAACTGGGCGAGATCACCAAGGCTGCTTCCAAAATGCAAGACGGCGTGCCCACCGACATGCCAGGCCTGAGCGCTTACTACCAACAAGCCATGGTGTGGGTCAAACGCCATGCCTTCGAATTGATCGGTGGCTTGGCAGTTGTGGCCGCCCTTTGGGTCAGCTTTTCCATGTTGCGCCAGCGCCGTCGCCATGCAGCCTCTGCGGCCCACCCCGACGTGGATTACCTCCAAGACCCGCCAGGCGGCATGTCTGGTGAGCTGAACCTGGACTTCGACCTGGACTTGCCGCCCCATCCCGCGGCCTCACCTGCCCCGTCGAACGTGCAGCACATGGGTTTGCCGCCGTCCCAACGCCAAAACACACCGGTCTACGACCCGATGGGCATGGCCGAAGACCCTTTCCGCGTGCGCTTGGATTTGGCCGATGAATTGTGGAAGCTGGGTCAAAAACAAACCGGCCGCGCCCTGGCCCAAGAAGTCGCCGATCAAACCCATGGCGAAACACGCGAGCGCGCCCTGCGCTGGTTGAACGAACGCGGTTGAGCGCCATGCGATTGGCGCTGGGCCTGAGCTATTTGGGCCAAGCCTATGAAGGTTGGCAAAGCCAAGCCTCAGGCAAAACCGTTCAAGACCATCTGGAAAAAGCCCTGGCCGAATTCACCGGTCACCGGGTCAGCACCTTGTGTGCCGGTCGCACCGATTCAGGGGTGCATGGCCTGCGGCAAGTGGTGCATTTCGACACGCCTGTCACGCGTGACCTGAGCTCTTGGGTACGCGGCACCAATGCCTATTTACCGACCGACATCGCGGTGCAATGGGCCCATGAAGTCCCCCCCAGCTTCCATGCCCGCGCCAGCGCCTTGGCTCGTCGATACACCTACATCGTGCTCGAGTCGCCCGTGCGCCCCAGCCTCGAGGCGGGTCGGGTCGGCTGGGTATACCGCCCCATGCAGTTACAGGCCTTGCAACAAGCCGCCAGCCATCTCTTGGGCGAACACGATTTCAGCTCGTTTCGTGCCGCGAGTTGCCAAGCCCTGAGCCCTGTCAAACACATTCACCGCATCGAC
>CAJBOO010000209.1 GCA_903956845.1 uncultured Burkholderiales bacterium | reverse complement strand
GGGTAACTTATGTTCCCCTTTGGCCAGATGGACTGCGATATATTCGTAGGGCAAGCCTTTCAAGTGAAGGGCTATCCGAACGCGAAATGAAGCGGAAGAGCGGAAGTAGTTGTAAAGTTTCATAGGCGCAAGCATAAACTGTAAACATGTCAGAAGGCACCCCTCAAACACCCCTGTCTTGGGTCGAAAGTCAAAGCCCGCTTCCCTCCGTGGACGCGGCTTGGGGCCCCGACTCCGACGCGCCCGGCCTCTTGGCCGCTGGCGCAGACTTGGGCGTGGAGCGTCTGCTCGAGGCCTACTCCCATGGCATTTTTCCATGGTTCAACCCAGATCAGCCCGTATTGTGGTGGAGCCCCGACCCCCGCATGGTTCTGCAAACGGCCAACTTCAAATTGCACCGTTCCCTCAGAAAAACGCTTTCTCGCTACGCCTCGCACCCCCAGTTTGAGTTGTGCTTTGACAAGGCTTTTGATCGCGTCATTGAGGCCTGCGCTCAAAGTCCGCGTGAGGGCCAAAACGGCACTTGGATCGTGCCGCAAATGGTTGAATCCTACAAAGCTTTGCACCAAGCCGGCTATGCCCACAGTGCAGAAACTTGGCTGGATGGCCAGTTGGTGGCGGGCCTGTACTTTGTCTGCATTGGCCAGGCTGTCTTTGGTGAGTCGATGTTCAGCACCCTGAGCGATGGCTCCAAAATGGCTTTGGCTGCGTTGGTCAATGTGTGCGATCAACACGGCATTCAAGCCATCGATTGCCAACAAAACACAGCGCACTTAGCGTCGATGGGGGCCAAAGAAATGGCTCGAAAAGAATTTTTAAACATCATGCAACCGGCGCTCGGTCTTGAAAGCATCAATTGGCAAAACCAACAAGTTGATTGGGACGCTTGGCGTTCGCAAGGTGCGGCATGACGCACCTCAAAGACCTGCCCTTCAGTACGCTGCAGTTTTACGCCACTGCGTCTTACCCCTGCAGCTACTTGGCCGATCGAGAAGCACGCTCACAAGTGGCTACGCCCAGTCACCTCATTCAAAACGACGTTTATTCAGAGTTGGTTGAACGAGGCTTTAGGCGCAGCGGCTTATTCACCTACCGACCCTATTGCGATGGTTGCAATGCTTGCATTCCTCTGAGAGTGTTGTGCCAAGAATTCAAGCCCAACAAAAGCCAACGACGTGCGTACAAGCAGCACAGCAACCTGATTGCACGCGTATCCAGATTGGGCTTCGAAAGCGAACATTACGATTTGTATTTGCGATACCAAAACAGCCGCCATTCAGGTGGCGGTATGGACCAAGACAGCGTCGAGCAATACAAACAATTTTTACTTCAAAGCCGCGTCAACTCCAGACTGGTGGAGTTTCGTCAACCCGACGTTGACGGCCAGCCCGGCAAGCTCAAAATGATCAGCATTGTCGATGTCCTCAACGATGGGCTTTCGGCGGTCTACACTTTTTACGACCCCGAAGACCGTTGCAGCTACGGCACCTATGGGGTTCTTTGGCAAATTAACCAAGCCCGCGAATTGGGTCTTTCCTATGTTTACATGGGCTACTGGATTGGTGCCAGCCCCAAAATGCAATACAAAGAACGATTTAGCCCCTGTGAAAGCCTGCAAAAAGGTGCGTGGCAGCCCCATGTGACGATCTTGCCCCATGTGGCTGTGCAAAGCTAATTTCATCTTGTAAAATAGAATTTCGCAAAGTCTTCCAGCGGAAGACCCTTCGCTTTCATAAGACCAAGGTTAAGTCCCATGAGAAAAGCTGAAGCACCCACGCCGGTCGCTCCCACCATTCAAGTCATTGAACGGTTGTTCTCGCTCATGGATGTGCTGGCCTCCAGAGAGGACGCTATTTCTTTGAAAGAAATCAGCGAAAAAACGGGACTTCACCCCTCCACGGCACACCGCATCTTGAACGACCTGACCATTGGGCGATTTGTCGATCGGCCTGAGCCTGGCAGTTATCGCTTGGGCATGCGTTTGCTAGAGCTGGGCAACATGGTCAAGGCCAGACTCAATGTGCGCGATGCAGCACTGGCGCCCATGCGTGATTTGCACAAATTGATTCAGCAGCCCGTTAACTTGAGCATGCGCCAAGGCGATGAAATTGTTTATATCGAGCGCGCCTACAGCGAACGCTCTGGCATGCAAGTCGTCCGCGCCATTGGCGGCAGAGCCCCCTTGCATCTCACCTCAGTGGGCAAGTTATTTTTGTCGGTCGATGAGCCCATGAAGGTTCGCAGCTATGCAACGCGCACAGGTCTCAGCGGTCATACCAAAAACAGCATCACACAATTGCCCGTCTTAGAGCGCGAGCTCTCTAGGGTGCGTCAGTACGGCATTGCAAGAGACAACGAGGAGTTGGAGTTGGGCGTTCGTTGTATTGCAGCGGGCATCTACGACGATCAAGGCAAGTTGTTGGCTGGACTTTCTATCTCGGCCCCAGCCGATCGTTTGGACGAAGCCTGGTTGCCTAAGTTGCAGGCAACAGCCGAGGGCATTTCGCAAGCACTCGGCTACAAGGCCTAATGATTTAAACAGCCAGCTAGACTGGCTATCGAATTAGCCGGCCGGGCTGGCAGCTGCCATGGCGCTGCGGGCGTTGTTGGTCTCTACCCAACGGCGTACACGTTCAGCATCGGCAATGCGGCTCAATTTGCCTGCTGAATCCAAAAACACCATGATCAATTTGCGACCCGCCACTTTGGTTTGCATGACCAAGCACTGACCCGCTTCAGAGATGTAACCGGTTTTTTGCAAACCGATGTCCCAGTTGGGGCTTTTGACCAAGCGGTTGGTTGTGTTGTATTGCAGGGTACGACGACCCACAGCCACTTCCCGGCCATGTGACGTTGACAACTCTCGGAGCACTGGTACGTTGTAAGCCGCTCCGACCAGAACCGCTAAATCGATCGCACTGGATTGATTTTTGCTGGACAGGCCAGTTGGTTCTACAAAATGCGTAGAACGCATACCAAGACCAGTGGCACGATCGTTCATGGCTTTGATAAAGGCTGACAAACCATTGGGATAGGTCCGGCCCAAAGCATGTGCAGCGCGGTTTTCGCTGGACATGAGCGC
>CAJBOO010000208.1 GCA_903956845.1 uncultured Burkholderiales bacterium | reverse complement strand
TGTAAGCCAAGCCATGGAACTTCAGTGCTAAATTCCCGCTCAACCCCCTGACGGGGAAACAATTATTTTGGAGATAACCATCATGTGGAAACTTGCATTGGGATTTGTGGTGTTCGCGGCTTTGGCGCTGTTTGTCATTTTCAAAGCGGGGGACAGCGTAGACATGAGCGGTGAAAAGCACGGCGCAGATGCCGTGCACGCGCCTGAAGAAACCAAGTCAGCAGCGGCACCTGCAGCACCTGCGGCTGATGCCCCTGCAGCGGCGCCTGCGGCACCAGCTGAAAAGTAAGCACCGCCAACCTAGCCGGTGTTGCGCAAACCCGCCGCGATACCGTTGATGGACAGGTGAATGCCGCGCTGCGCTCGCTCATCAGTGATACCCGCGCGGTGGCGGCGGATCAGCTCCACTTGTAAATGGTGCAGCGGATCGATGTAGGGAAAGCGGTGCTTGATAGACCGAGCCAGTGAGGCGTTGTTGGCCAGGCGTTGCTTGGCACCTGTGATGAGTTGCAAGGCCTGTGCGGTTAAGTGCCACTCGGTTTCAATGGCTTTGAAAATCTTTTTACGCAAGCGAACATCCGTCACCAAATCGGCATAGCGCGAGGCCAGCGCCAAGTCGCTTTTGGCCATCACCATGTCGATATTCGAGAGCAGGGTGCGGAAAAACGGCCACTGTTTGTCCATACGGCGCAACAAGGCCAGCGCCTGAGTGCGAGACAGCGTGGGGTGGTGATCCAAGAACTGCTGCACCGCCGAGCCAAAGCCCAACCAACCCGGCAAGGTGAGGCGGCACTGGCCCCAGCTGAAGCCCCAGGGAATGGCACGCAAGTCTTCGATGCGTTGCGAGGCTTTGCGTGAAGCAGGCCGCGAACCAATGTTCAGCGCGGCAATTTCTCGCAGCGGCGTGGCTTCAAAAAAATAATCGGTGAAGCCTGGCGTTTCATAAACCAAATGCCGGTAAGCCTTGAAGCTGTGGTCAGACAACACCTCGGCCGCTTCAATGAAAGCGCGTGGCGCGGCCTTTTGGGTTTGCAACAAACTGGCCTCCAAGGTGGCAGCCACCAAGGTTTCCAGGTTGCGTCGCCCTAGGGCGGGGTTGGCGTATTTGGAGTTGATCACCTCGCCTTGCTCGGTGAGGCGGATTTGACCGCGCACCGTGCCGGGGGGTTGCGCAAGAATGGCGTCGTAGCTGGGACCGCCGCCGCGCCCGACGGTGCCACCGCGGCCATGGAACAAGCGCAGGGTGATGCCGTGTTGTTCTTCCAGCTGTTCAAACACATTCACCAAGGCCAATTCGGCTTGGTAAAGCGACCAGTTGCTGGTGAAGATACCGCCGTCTTTGTTGCTGTCAGAGTAGCCCAGCATGATGTCTTGCTCGCCGCTGCTGCGTTTCACCATGGCGGCAATGCCTGCCAAAGCGTAATAGCCACGCATGATGTGTGGCGCTTGTTGCAGGTCCTCGATGGTTTCAAAGAGCGGCGACACAATGAGTTCAGCCAGGCCGCCAGCCGCCAGCGTGCCGTGCAACAAGCCTGTTTCTTTTTGCAGCACCAGTACTTCCAGCAAGTCGCTCACGCTCTCGGTGTGGCTGATGATGGCATGGCGTATCGCGTGTGAGCCGAAGTTGTGGCGGATTTGCCGCGCGGCTTCAAAAATCCGCAACTCGGACACGCTGTGGGCGCTGTAGGCATGGTGGGGGATGCGCAGAGGGCGGGGGTCGTTCAACACTTGCAGCAGCAGGGCTTGTCGTGCGGCTTCATCGAGCTTAGCGTAATGCGCTTGTATGCCAGCAACCTTTAACAACTCGGCCACCACCCCTTCGTGCTGGTCTGAGCTTTGGCGCAAATCCACCGTGGCCAGATGAAAACCAAACACCTGCACTGCACGAATGAGCGGACGCAGTCGCGGGACCGCCAAGGCTTGGGCGTGTTGGGCGGTCAGGGCGTCATCCAAGGTCTGCAAATCGGCCAGCAAGCTGTCCGCATCAGGGTAGGGGCTTTGTGGTGGCAAAGCGTGACGTGCAGCTTCTTTGCCTGTCAGGTGCAGCAGGGTGGCGGCCAGGCGTGCATACATGAAGGTGAGGCTGCGGCGGTAAGGCTCGTCTTGCCGGTGCGCGTTGGTGTCGGGGGATGAATCGGCCAAGGCCTGCAAGGCGGGCGGCACACCGACCAGCATCGCCGAGGTGGACAGCTCGCTGCCCAGCCAGTGCATTTCCGTCAGGTAGTGGCGCAGGGCCACTTCGCATTGGCGTTGCATGGCGTACTGCAAGGTGTCGGCGTTGACGTTCGGGTTGCCGTCGCGGTCGCCGCCCATCCACTGGCCCATGCGCAAAAACGGCGCAATCGCTTGGCCGCCCAGGTCGGCTTCCAAGTCGGCATAGAGCTTGGGGATTTCCGATAAAAACGTGGACTCGTAGTAGCCCATGGCGTTTTCAATCTCATCAGCCACGGTGAGCTTGGTGAAACGCAACAAGCGGGTTTGCCACAGTTGCAGCACCCGAGCGCGCACCTGCGCGTCGATCTGTGCCATGGTGCGGGCGCTGGTGGCATCTGTGCCACGTGACACCACCTCATCGCGCCACTGCAGTGCCTGGGCGATGCCGCGTTCGGCGTCCAAGATGCTTTTGCGCTGGACTTCGGTCGGGTGAGCGGTGAGCACGGGCGAGATATGCGCGTTGGCCAAGGCCTGTCGAATGGCTTTGGCGGTCCAACCCGAGGCCTTGAGTTTGCCCAGGGCCTGCTCGATGCTGCCCGTGCGCACATCGCCAGCGCGTTCATGCACTTGTTGCCGACGAATGTGGTGCTGGTCCTCGGCCAAGTTGGCCAAATGGCTGAAGTAGGTGAACGCGCGGATCACGCTCACGGCCTGTTCACTCGAGAGCGAGGCCAGTTGTTTTTTCAGGGCCTTGCCCGCCAAGGCATCGGCGTCACGCCGAAAGGCCACAGACAGGCGACGTATCTGCTCGACCAAGGCGAAAGCGGCATCCCCTTCTTGCGCTCGGATCACATCGCCGAGGATGCGTCCCAACCACCGGATGTCATCCACCAAGG
>CAJBOO010000207.1 GCA_903956845.1 uncultured Burkholderiales bacterium | reverse complement strand
GCACCAAACCACGGCTCTCACCCGTGTCCAAATACACCGCACCGAGTGTTTCCAAAAGCTGCTGCAACGCAGCTGAACTGCCCCGTGCACCGCGACCGGCAATGAACAGGGGCCGTTTGGCTTGCCACAACACCTTTGCAGCGGCTTGCACATCGGCTTCATCGGCCGTCAAGCGCGGCAAACGCACGGGCTTGAAATGCTCGGGCAACAACACCGCAGGGCTGGGTTGACGGCGCAACACATCGACCGGGAAATCGATGAACACCGGGCCACTTTCACCACCCTGCCCCATGGCGCAGGCCAGGGCTTCGTACAAATTGGACAAGACCAAATCGGGGTGGCGCACGGTGCGGGCAAAGCGGGTGATGCTTTGCACCAAAGGGATGTGCGACATGTCTTGCAAACCGCCACGGTGTTCTTGCGCCATGGGCGGGGTGCCTGAAATGACCAGCACCGGGGCCCGCGCCACATGGGCATTGGCGATGCCGGTGATGGCGTTGGTCACGCCCGGTCCGGCGGTCACCAAGGCGACGCCAGGACGGCCGGTCAACTCGGCTTCGGCATGTGCCATGTAGACCGCAGCCCGCTCGTCTCGGGTGTCGATGATGCGGATGCCAT
Organism: uncultured Burkholderiales bacterium; assembly: GCA_903956845.1. Taxonomy (GTDB): domain Bacteria; phylum Pseudomonadota; class Gammaproteobacteria; order Burkholderiales; family Burkholderiaceae_C; genus Limnohabitans. The sequence goes on along the minus strand of CAJBOO010000207.1, from coordinate 955 downwards.
GTGCATCCAAACGCATCCAGATGGGCATGATGTGGCCCCCGCACAAGCCGTAAACCCTTGTCACGCCTTGACTTTTTAAAAACAAGGCGATCAGGTCGGCCACGCTGTCACAGTGGGTAGGCGGGGTTTCTGTCGGGTTTGAAATCAAGTCCATGGTGCAAAGTCTGGTCTGTGGGTCTAGGGATAATACCGATCGAATTCTGAATTCAGAATACTATATTTTGGGTTCCAGTAGAAATCAAGTCGCCAAAAACCCGAGCCCACCCGTGAGACAGTTGTTCAATATTTCCGAGATGCTGCAAACCCATGCGCGGTTGCGGCCCACCAGCATGGGTGCCTGTGACAGCCGTCGCAGCCTGAACTATGTGGAATGGCACAACCGGGCCAGTGCCCTGGCCAGTGGATTGCTTGAACAAGGTTTGCAAGCGGGTGAACGCGTGGCTGTGCTGGCCTACAACCGCATCGAATGGCTGGAGATGTATGTGGCCTTGGCCCGCGCCGGTTTGGTGGCCCTGCCCCTGAATTTCCGCCTGGTGAGCGACGAACTGGCCTACATCCTGAAAGACGCGCAGGTGAGCGCCTTGGTCTGCGCCCAGTCCTTGCAAGACAAAGTGCTGCCCATCACGGGCAGCTTGCCGCTCAAAACCTGTGTGCAAATGGACGGCAACACCGAAGCGGGCTGGATCGACTATGAAGCCCTGATTCAACACGCCACGGTCCGCACCCAATGGCCCCGGGTCGATCCAAAACAAACCTGCGCCCTGATGTACACCTCGGGCACCACCGGCAAACCCAAGGGCGCGATTCGCAGCCACGAAGCCAGCACCTTGATGGCCTACGCCACGGCACTGGACATGGGCTTCACAGTGAATGACAAGGCCTTGTTGGTGATGCCGCTGTGCCATGCCAACTCTTTGTATTTCGCCAACACCTTCATCCACTTGGGTGCCTGCAT
>CAJBOO010000206.1 GCA_903956845.1 uncultured Burkholderiales bacterium | reverse complement strand
GCGAGCCATGTTGGTGGCTGCGGCGGCGCAGCAGTGGCAGGTGTCTGCGAGTGAATGCCAAGTCAATGCAGGTGTGGTGAGCCACAGCAGCGGAAAGTCAGCCCGTTTTGGTGATCTGGCCTCATTGGCGGCCTCACAAGCAGCACCCAAACACATCGTGTTGAAAACACCTGATCAATTCAGGTTCATTGGCAAAGCCATGCCACGCCTTGAAGGCGCCAGCAAGGTCGATGGCTCTGCCATGTACGGCATGGACTACCGACCTGAAGGCTTGTTGTTTGCCGCCGTGCGCATGAACCCCGAGGTCGGCGCACCACTCATCAGCATGGATGCCAGCCAAGCCACTGCCATGCCGGGCGTTGAAAAAGTCGTGGCGCTCGCCCCCACCAAAGGGGCCAGCGGGGGTGTGGCGGTGGTGGCCAAGTCCACCTACCAAGCCATGAAGGCACTGCGTGTGGTTCGGGCTGAATGGGGCACGGGTGCGGCGGCCGCATGGGGCAGTGAGTCCATCAACCAGGCATTGCGCCAAGGTTTGGACAGCAAGGATGCGCATACCTATTTCGAGCAAGGGGATGCACAGCAAGCGCTCAGCTCATCGGCCAAAACCATCACTGCTGAATACAGCGCCCCTTACTTGGCGCATGCCACCATGGAGCCGATGAACTGCACCGTTTGGTTCAAGGATGGCGCTGCCACGGTCTGGGCACCCAGCCAAATCCCCGGGGCGGCACGACACCTGGTGGCGCACATCTTGGGTATCTCCAAAGACAAAGTGAGCCTGCAACTGCCCCTGTTGGGCACCGGTTTGGGCCGTCGACTGGAGCTGGACTACATCGCTCAGGCTGCGCACATCGCACTGGCCTGCGAAGGCCTCCCCGTGCAAATGCTGTGGGACCGCAGCCAAGACATGCAACACGATTTTTACCGACCTGCGTGTGTGAGTCGTTACCAAGCAGGTCTGGACGCACAGGGCCAAGTCATTGCATGGCACAACCGTTCGTGCAGCCAAGCCATCGCACCCCAACTCATCCGCCGCATGTTGGACATGCCCGGCGCCGGTCCGGACAAAACCACCGCTGAAGGCGCGTTTGACCAAGCCTATGAATGGCCTCATGCCCACATCAGCCACACCGCGATCGAGCTGCCCATCCCCATCGGCTCGTGGCGATCAGTGGGTCATTCACACCAGGCGTTTTTCAAAGAAAGTTTTGTCGACGAAGTGGCACATGCCAGCGGACAACACCCCTTGGCGTTTCGTTTGTCGCTGTTGAAAAACCACCCGCGCCATGCCCGCGTTTTGCAGTTGGCCGCGGACAAAGCTGGCATGGGTTCGGCGACCATGGCTTCGCAACAGCAAGGACGAGCCTGGGGCATGGCCATGCACGAATCGTTTGGCTCGATCGTGGCGCAAATGGTGGAAGTCTCAGTCAACGCCAACCAGATTCGGGTGCACCGCGTGGTCTGCGCCATCGATTGCGGCACAGCCATCAACCCCGACAGCATCGCCCAACAAATGGAAGGCTCGGTCATGATGGGCCTGAGCGCGGCTTTGTGGGGCGACATCCGTTTTGACAAGGGCAAGGTACAGCAAAGCAATTTCCACGATTACCCATTGCTGCGCTTCGACCAGGCACCTTGGGTCGAAACACACATCGTGCCCAGCGACGCGCATCCTGAAGGCGTGGGCGAACCAGGCACGCCACCAATAGCACCCGCGATTGCCAATGCCGTCTTTGCCTTGACCGGTCAACGATTGCGGCAACTGCCCCTGCGCTTTGACAACTCGGCGGCTTTGGCCTGATGACCCATTCGCACCTGCCCCTGAGGACATGCCTGTGACAACTCTGCCACCTTTGCCGCTGCCTGCCGGTGTGCACTCGCGCTACACCGACACCGCACATGGTTTGCACATGCATTATTTGGAGGCGGGACAACCAGGGCAACCTGTGGTGCTTTTATTGCATGGGTTCCCGGAGTTGGCTTTCAGTTGGCGCCACCAATTGACAGCGCTGGCCGAGGCTGGCTTTCACGTGATCGCACCCGATCAACGAGGCTACGGACGCACCACCGGCAGCGATGACCGTTTCACGGGGGATTGGCAGGCCAGCGGCATGCTGCATGTGGTGCAGGACATGTTGGACTTGCTCACGGCATTGGGCATCGGCCATGTCCATGCCGTGGTGGGCCATGACTTTGGTTCACCCGTGGCGGCTTGGAGTGCCCTGACCCGCCCAGATGTGTTCAGAGCCGTCATGCTGATGAGCGCTCCGTTCTCAGGCCCTCCGAGTGCAGCCAACTGGTCCCATGTCCACGATGCACTGACACACGAGGTGCATGCCCTGGGTCAACTCAAACCCACTCGACAGCACTACCAGTGGTATTACGCAGGCCCGCAAGCCAACCAAGACATGTGGCAGGCGCCACAAGGTTTGCATGATTTTTTGCGTGCTTACTACCATGTCAAAAGCGCAGACTGGGCTGACAACCACCCGCATGCCCTGCCGGCTTGGCGAGCCGATGTGCTCGCTGATCTGCCCCACTATTACGTCATGCCAGGCCAGTCCACCATGGCCGAAGCCGTGGCACCCCACATGCCCTCCCGAGACCAGATCCAAGCTTGTCGGTGGCTGCCAGACAGCGCCTTGGCCGTTTATGTCCAGGAATACCAACGCCGTGGCTTCCAAGGTGGATTGCAGTGGTACCGATGTGCGACAGACAGGACTTGGTTTGGCGATGCATCCCGGTATGACGGTCAACGCATCGAGGTACCCAGTGCTTTCATCGCAGGCGCAGCCGACTGGGGCGTGCACCAATTCCCTGGCGCGTTCGAGCAAATGCAAACAGCCGCATGCGCGAACATGCGGCTGTGCCGTTTACTGCCCCATGCGGGTCACTGGGTGCAGCAGGAACAAGCCGAGGTGGTCAACCAGTGTTTGCTGGTGTTCCTCGAGGGCTTATAGCCATCAACCCATCAGGTCAACTTTGCCACTGGTGTCCATCACACCTGTGATGACACTCAGTTTGGGATGGCGTTTCTTGACAGCGTCGCGGAACATGGCCAGTGCTTCGGCATGGGCTTGTGTTTCGTTTTCCTTGGTGGCCACGGCTGCTTCACCAAAAGCCAATTTGGCTGCACCGCAGTCACGGTGGCTCAAACCCACCACGCGCTTGATGTGGTGCAACGACACGGTGATGTCCAGGTTTTCCCAATAGGTTTTGTGCCATGCTTCAAACTTGGGATGCACCGCACCGATGGGACCACCGGCCATCACAAAGTGGCTGTAGTTGTCTTCCAACTTGTCACGGCTCACGCCTTGCAACAGGCCCATGTACTGCCAGCTCAGGGTGGTGAAACGGGGGTCAATGCAGTTGATCAGCATGGACTCGTAATGACCGCCACCCGCCCAGCTGGCTTGGGGCGCCACCAAAGACAAACCGCCAGCAACCGCGCCCGCTGCACCCCAGCTCAGAAAACCACGTCGGTCCAGACCGGCGGCTGGTTTCAGGCTCGGTGGTGTGCAACAAGCACAGGGCGCCAGTTTCGAGGAAATGTTATTAAATATTTTTTCGGACATATGGACACCTTTTCAATACCAAAAGAGACTTTTACAGGGAAATTGCACGCTGTTGAAGGCTTTTTCCATCCAACACCCGGGCAGGCGAAACGCGAAAATCATTGATGAATC
>CAJBOO010000205.1 GCA_903956845.1 uncultured Burkholderiales bacterium | reverse complement strand
GCATTATCGTCGCAAATGGATAATTTTTTTATTAAATTTAAATATCGTTTTTCTATTTTCATATAAGCCTTATTGAATTGATTTATTTTCAATTGATTGGGAAAGCCATTCCATCATTGCATCAAACCTGGCTTCTTCGATTTCAGGAAAATCCAAGCAGCAAATTGTTTCACCGGCACACAGTTTGTCCAAAATTCTGTTTGCAAGGTGCGTATCTGCTTCTGAAAGTTTCACGTCAATTGATTCGGGGTGTTGAGTGATTGTTGGTTTGGTATTCATTTCTGGTTTGCCATTTTCGCGTTGCTGTATTCCTCAACCCAATCGACCATCTCTTTCAGCCGCTGCCGGTAGTTTTCCGGCATGGCGTCAATCTTGGCCTTGATCTCGTCCAGGTCTGTCGTTTTCTTCTTGAAAAGCCCACCCGCAATCAGCAGGCGCTCACGGGCTCGGGGGTTCATGTTTGTGTTCATAGTCTGCTCATCCACTCACTCGACGCAAACGCGCTCTTTGGCTTGGGCTTGGGGGTCGCCTTGGGCGTGGGTGCGTGCTCTGAAGTGGTTTGGGGTTTTTGCGGCTGTGCGGTCACCGGGTCGCGCACTTCGATTTGCGCGGCATCGGTCAGCCCGGCCGCTGGCGGGCTTTCTATCGTGGCCTTGGCGGGTGCCGGGCCCGCACCCAAAAACGGGCCAAAGGGCAGGCCAAAAAGGTCGGGTCTTAAATCGTTGTCCAATTTATTCCACTGTGCATCGGTCAGTTTGTAGTGGTCGCGCATCTGGCTGCTAAACAGCGCGTACACGGTCACGTCCAGCGGTTCGTTGCGCTGCTCAACCTTCACCCATCGGTATTTCAGGCCCGTGCTGGTGCGCATTTGCTTTCGCACCTCGCTGGTCAGGCCCTTGAAAAACTTGGCGTCTAGGTGCTTGCTGAAGTGCACATACCCCGGCCCCGGCTGCGTCACTTTGAGCCGCCCAAAAAACAGGTCTTTGGCCGTGTCGGTGCCCACCATCCACAGCTTCACGCCGTTGCGAATCACGCGCCCGCGCCAGTTCACGTCCTGGCTGCTGGCCCGGCCTTTGATCGGCTTGTTGTCTTGGCTGTCGCCCTTGATGGCGTAGTAGCGGTTGCCCTGGTGCTCGCGGGCAAAATTGTACGCTTGGTGCGTGAAGTGGCCGCCCGTGTCGATGGCCACAGCCTGCACCTTCATGGGCGCACCGCCAATGTGTTGCAGCGGCTGCTGCAGGTACTGGTGCACCTTGGACCATTCGCGTTCATCGGCGGGGTTGCCATCCAGCTCTTGGTAATCCACCATCCACATTTCTTCACCGCGCCCAATGGCCCAAATGCCAATAGCCCACCACTTGTCTTGCGTGTCCACGCCCGCCACCAGCTCCAGCCCGCCCATGGGCACCACGCGCAGCGGGTAGTCTTCGGCCCTCGCCATCAGCGCATGAGTGTCGGCCCGCTCGACTTCATCCTCCCACGTCTCGCCCAGCGTCTCGTTCACAAAGCCTTCAAGCGGGGCCTTGTCGCCACCCTTGGCGCTGCGCACGCACTGCAAAAACTGCCGCACGATCTCGCCCCAGGTGGTTTGCGGGCTGTAGGCGGTCCAGACATGCACAGCAACCTGTCGCGGCGGTTTTAGCAGGCGCATCCCCGCGCCATCGCTCCAGTAATACTCGGCGTTAGGCAGCACGCG
>CAJBOO010000204.1 GCA_903956845.1 uncultured Burkholderiales bacterium | reverse complement strand
CTTCCGAGGGTTTGACCACCACGGTGTTGCCACAAGCCAAGGCCGGGCCCACTTTCCAAGTCATGAGCAGCAAGGGCAGGTTCCATGGGCATATCACACCCACCACGCCCACAGGGCTTCGGTAACCGTAGTTGATGGCGGTCTTGCCATCGGGCGTGGCCATCTCGAAAAATTCGGTGGGCACGTTCTTCACCACATCGGCAAAGATTTTGAAATTGGCAGCACCGCGAGGAATGTCCAAGTGGCTGGCCAAACTGCGCGGTTTGCCGGTGTCGGCACACTCGGCATCGACAAACTCATCAAAGCGGCGGGTGATGCCATCGACCAAAGCATAGAGGCGCTCGACGCGCTCGGCCACGCTCATGCGTCCCCAAGGTCCGTTCAAGGCGGCATGGGCGGCTTCCACAGCTTGGTTGACATCCGCCGCACTGGCTTCGTGCACCATGGCGATCACTTCGCCAGTGACAGGCGAGCGTTTCTCGAAGGTTTTCGGGCTGGCGGTGTAAGCACCGTTGATGAAGTTATGGATCTGTTTCATTCTTCGCGTTATCAGGGTTTCAAATGCAAGGCCGCAAGACCGGCTTGGGCGATTTCTTCGTCTTGTGCTTCACTGCCGCCCGAGACGCCAATACCGCCCATGCGAGCGCCTTGGTGGACGATGGGCAAGCCCCCGCCAAAAGCAACAAAACGCGCACGCAACACCAATCCTTGCCCGACAGCGGGCGAGTGGTGTTTCAGGGCTTCGGTCCACTGGCTGGTGGGCAAACCAAAGCTGGAAGCGGTGTAAGCCTTATCGAGCGCAATGTCGATGGAATGCAAGGGCGCACCATTCATTCTTAAAAAACCCACCATGAGGCCCGCCGCATCGGTGAGGGCAATGTTGACCAACAGGTCCAAGGCTTGCGCCTTGGCGACCGCCGCAGCGAGTGCGGTTTGCACGGCGCTGTGGCTGATGTTGGAACTGCTGACAGAGATGGGGTGGTCGCTCATGGTGTGTCTTTCGGTGACTTCAAATCAGGTGTAAACCTCGGTGAATGAAGGCACAGCGTCACCGGTGTGATAGAAGATGCCAGTCCACAACTTGTCTTCTGTCCAGGTGGTCACAGGGCGATCGGGTTGGGCCAAATAGCCCAAGCCTGCGAAGGTTTCGTTGCGGTTGCCACTTGGGTCAAAGAAGTAAATGGTTTCGCCGCGCGTGATGCCATGGCGTGTTGGTGCCACATCAATTTTGGTTTTCGACTTGGCCATCACATCGGCTGCTTTCAACACATCGTGCCAAGAGTCGAGGAAGAAGGATGCATGGTGGAAGCCTGCACGTGGACCGCCGACAAAAGCGATGTCGTGGGGGGTGTTGGTGCGTGTCAACCAAGAGGCGGCTTGAATCGCACCGTTGGGGCCGACCACCACTTGTTCAACCAAATAGAACTCCAACACTTCGCACATGAACTTGGTGTTGTCAGCCACGTGGTTGGTACCGGTTTCGGGGTTGAGTTCGCACATCAACAGCACATGGTCGAGCCAGTGTGCGCCTGCGCCGTGGATGGAATCGGGCCAAGGATCGGGGTTGGTGGTGCCCACTTCGGTGCCCACGTACTCTTTCATGGCATAGAGGCGCATTTCATGGCCGCTGGGTAAATGGAATTGCAACATGCGCCCCGTGGATGGCAAGCTGCCTTCGGCCAACATCACGGTTTTGATGCCATACGCTTGGATCTTGCTTTGTAGTGTGTCCAAGTCTGCGTCTTGACGAACTTTGTAAGCCACATGGTCCATACCGGCTTGGTCAGAGGGTTGCAGGATGACTGAATACTTGTCCCATTCGTCCCAGCACTTCAAGTACACGTTGCCGTGCTTGTCTTCCATGGTTTTGATCATGCCAACTACTTTTTCGTAGTGCTTCACGGCAGCTGCCATGTCCATCACTTTGAGGGCCACATGCCCAATTCGCATCACACTCATCTCAGTCTCCTGGTTTTTCTCAAGTTGCAATTTGGTTTGTTTGCACAAACCCACGGGAAAACGGTTTTTCAAATTTGCCAGCCACCTCCAACTTGACCGCGCAAGTGGGGGCGACACGACACGCCAAGGTGTAGCCCTGGGCTTCTTCTTCAGCGCTCACATGGGCGCGGCTGACCGGACCCAGCATCGTGGTCGAGCCTTCCAAAATCTTCACTTTGCACACACCACAGCCGCCGTTCACACAGCCCACCGGAATACCTTTGCGACCCAAGCGCAACATGCCCTTGAGCAGGCTCTCATCGCCAGCGCAAGGAAAGCTTTCATTGGTTTGGGCGATGTGCACTTGCACCTTGGGGCGGGTGTCGAAAATCATGGCTTGATCCTCAGACCCGCTTGAACAAGGGGCTGCGCACTTGTTCGGCGTCAGCCGCTGACAAGAACTTTTCGGTGTAGATGTCACGCTCGTACAAGCGGCCTTGCATCAAGGCGGCAATGCAGGCTTCGATCATCACGGGCGGTCCGCACAAATAGGCTTTGTGGCCCGAGAAGTCGCCGTTGAAATGCGCTTTGGCCACGTCATGCACAAAGCCTTGCGCGGTGTGGGCTGCACTGCCTTCAGACAAAGCGGGCACATAGGTGAAGTGCGGGTGTTGTTGTGCCAAGGCTTTGAACTCGGCGTCGTAATACAACTCGTCAGCGCTGCGCTGGCCATAGACCAAGGTCATGGGTTCGGTGCTGCCGTGTTCCAGCAAATCCAAAATCATCGAGCGTGGGCTGGACAAGCCCGAACCACCGGCCATGAAGATGAGCGGTTGTTTGGCGCTCTTGCGCACCAAGAAACGACCGTAGGGGCCTGAAATTTTCAAACTGTCACCCACCTTCAATTGGCTGTGCAACCAAGTGGTGGCTTTGCCGTCTTTCAAGATGCGCACATTGAGTTCGATTTCACCGGTCTCTTTCACCTGCTTGGGTGAGTTGGCGATCGAGAAGGCACGACCGCCCTCGATGCCAGGAATTTGCACTTGCACATACTGGCCCGCTTGAAAATGCAGGTGCGCGTCCAGCTTCAGATAGATGGCTTTGATGGTGGGGGTCAGGTCGACGATGCGCGACACCGTGGTGGCATGGTCTTGCACCGGGATGATTTCGGCGTCGGGGTCTTCATCGATGTCGGCTTCGATGGTGGTGTCCGAATTCAAAGTGGCACAGCAGGCCAAAGTTTTGCCGTCGTCTCGCTCGAAGTCCATCAATGCAAAGGGATTGGCCGCGCCATGGTCCACGTCACCGTTTTCCACCGAGACCTTGCAAGTGCCACACAAGCCATGGCCACAGGCGTGGGGAATGTAGATGCCTTGACGCAGCGCCGCATCCAAAATGGTTTGACCGTCCTCCACTTCAATGGTGGCGCCCAAGGGTTCCAAGGTGAGTTGATAGCTCATGGTGTGTCCTAGAAAGCCTGGCGTCCAGCACGCACTTGGCGCTTGATGCCTTCAAGCGCAGGCGTTTTGAAACGGATGAGGGATTTGTGGCCCAAGCCATGGTGCTCCAAAGACTTGCCAAAGTCGGGCTTGAATTTTTTGTTCGAGCTGGTCCACTCCACGCGCTGCCAATCGATTTGTTCAAACTCGGGGTGCTCGCCATACAAGTCGGGCAAGACGTCGCGCACCAAAGCCCCGAAGGGCATGTCGGGTGGCAATGGCACACAAAACGGTGCGCAGTACATCAGGTGGTTGTCCCAGCCCAGGTAAATCAAGCGGTTGCCGTAGAACAAGTCTTCGGTGTCGGCTTGACGCAAGGGGTAGTCACCGATGGTGAGCAAACCATCGGGGGGCAGCACCGCGGTGCGGTCAGGTACCTCTCTACTCATCGCTGGCTCCTTCGGGGGCGTCTTTGCCGCGCCACTTACTGAAGTTGCTCTTGTCTTGGCTGGTGCTGAAGTCGCCGTTGTCTTCGCCGCCGTTGACACCGTAGTAACGCAACACTTCACGCACTGGGCTGTCCCCAGGCGAGGCTGGGTTGATGTCGTCGGGGTAGCAATTGCCTTGGTAAATCTGGTGCACCGGCAACCACGACTGCACGTATTTGCGCGGCTCGTAGTCGAAGATCTCTTGGCAGTGGTTGCTGCAGAAGTGGTACTTCATGCCGTGGTAAGTGCTTTCGCGGTAAGCGATTTGTGTGGGGTCACCGGGCTCGGTGAACAACATCGGCACCGTGCACACCTGGCACAACATGGGCAACACTTGGTTGAACCAACGACCTTCTTTTTTCTGCTCTTTGGACCAGTGGTCAAAGCGCGAGCGGTAGTAGCGGTCGAAGGTGTCGGGGTAACGCTCGGACAACCACTTCATCTCGTCTTCGCTGGGGATCCATGTGTGGAATGCGGCAGCGTGGCTGTATTGGTAGAACGTGGCCCATGCTTGGTGGCTGATGTGATCTTTGCCTTCGCAAGCATCTTTCCAACCTTTGGGTTCGCGGATGCCGTAGCGGGCCAAGTCTTTGAACAAAGCACCGCCATTGCTTTCGGCGTACATCTCCCAGGCTTCTTTCCAGCTCATCACGCGCTTGGGCAGCATGTAGTCTTGCATCATGGCCACCAAGGTGAGCAAGCGGTAGCCGCGCCAGAACCACTTGTCGATCCAACGCTGCACGATGGGCACGTTGGCCGGGTCTTGTTCCAGCATGAACTTGATGCACTCGATCCCTAAAGTCATGTGGCGTGACTCGTCTGACTGGGCCGAGAAACCAAAGGTGACGGTGGAGATGTCACCGTTGTGCGCAGCACCCGACATGAAGGGCACGAACAACAAATTGGTCAGCACGTATTCAAACGAGAAACTCACGGCGGTCAAGAACTCGAACGGGCCGCCTGTGAAAGCGTCTTCGAAGAAGGACTTGGGCACCGACAAATACCACATGTTGTCAAACCAGTGGTTGGACGAATGCATGCCGTTGAAGTACTTGTTGTAGTGAGATATGGCGTGGGTTTCGGTTTGGAAATGGCGCAATTCGTCGATGGCTTGCATTTGCGCAGCCACCCGGGCACCGGCACCCGTGAACTGACGACCCACGTGTTGGAAACCACGGTGGGCGTAGTACTCCAGCGGTGTGACCCCTTGGATGAAAAGTTTCAAAGCGTTGATGTAACGCGCATCACTGACACCCAACTGGCCGTTGTTTTGTGCGAAGGAGTCGATCACCGCGTAAAGCTTCTTGTCCTTTTCGCCCTGGTATTTCCAGTAAGCGTCCATGGTCAAGCGGAACGGGTCTTCCCATTTGTCCCAGTCGTGGATCTTGATGCCCTCGTACTTGTCATAGGGAAACACCTTGTCCATGGGTTGGTAGGTGGTGTCCCAATGCAAGCCACGCGTCATCGCGGCATAGCGGTCTTTCAGACCTAACTTTTTCTTTTTGACGGGTGCGTCCATACGGTTCTCCTGGTGGTTTTTATTTAGGCAAGGCCAACCGCTTCGCGGTCGCTGATGGGGAAATAGGCGCGGTGCAAGATGTCCGGATCGGCTTTCAAGTTGTCG
>CAJBOO010000203.1 GCA_903956845.1 uncultured Burkholderiales bacterium | reverse complement strand
GCTTTATTATGGGCCAAGCATCCACAGTCGCAGCGCAGCCATTGCTTGGGTATGTGTTTGTGGATAGTGGTGCTGATCGCATTGGCATTCGCCCTGGATGTATGGCGCTGGCGTGTTTCATCACACCAAGATTTGCTGAGTCAGAGCCGACAACGACTCGAACTCTTGGTTTGGTTTTTATGGCCGGCGTGGCCCTTGGCAGCTTGGACCTTATGGCGTTGGCGTGGCCATTGGGGCTCGCAATGGTGGAGCCAACACTTGGTCTTGCCATTGTTTTTGTTCTTCAGCACCTTGATAGCCAGCGTAACCACGCAAGACCCCGATCGCACCCTGCTGCTTTCCCTACCCGCCATCGCTGCCTTGGCCGCTTTTGCATTGCCCACGTTAGGCAGAAGTGTTGCCGCCTTGATCGATTGGTTCACCTTGCTGTTTTTCACCTGGGGCGCCGTGATGATTTGGGGTGTGTGGATATCACTTGAAACAGGCGTACCAGCGCAACCTGCCCTCAATGTGGCCCGGCTGGTGCCCGGTTATGAACACAGCTCTGATCCATGGCATACATGCATGGCGGTCTTGGTGACCGCCATTTGGGTTGGCCTGGTCGTTTGGCGCATTGGCAGGCATCCCTCTGCCATTTGGAAAAGCTTGGTATTGCCTGCAACGGGTGCGGCACTCTGTTGGGTATTGCTGACGACGCTGTGGTTGCCCATATTGAACAGGGCCCTCAGCTACGAACCTTGGTCTTTGTCATTGCGCAAAGAACTGAAATCGCCCAACTGCATATACGCCGTGGATTTGCAGCGCAGTCAATTGGCCGGCTTGGGATTCCACGCCCATTTCAACTTCAAGGCATTGCCGCAACACGATGAAGCATTGCAATGCGAATGGTTGTTCACCAGTGTGGCATTGATGGACTCATTCAAAGCCACTCCCACCCCACAATGGACGTTTCACCAACGGTCGAAGCGGCCTGCAGATAAAAATGAAGAGATCGTGATTTTCAAGCGGTCAAATCTGGTTGCGCATGAGTGAAAGAAAAATCATCGTCAAACATGCCTCTACTGTGTTGGTAGGACAGTTAGCGGTGGTTTTGTTTGGCGTCGCTGATACCGTCATTGCTGGCAGGTACAACCCCGAAGCCCTGGCCATCTTGTCTTTGAGTGCCTCGATCTACATCACGGTTTATGTGGCCATGTTAGGTGTCATCCAAGCCCTGCTGCCGCTCTTTGCTGAATTGAATGGCGCCCAGAAAAAACCCGAGATTGGCGTTTTATTCAGGCAAAGCATGTATATCTGGGTCGGTCTTTCATTGATTGGCATGGCCTTGTTGCTCTCACCCCAATGGTTGATGCAATGGACCGAGGTCCCCTGGGCATTGCAAGAGGGTGCGGTTGACTATTTGGGTTTGTTGGCAGTTGCGCTGCCAGCTGCACTTTTTTTCAGACTCTACAGTTCATTGAACCAAAGCCTGGGCAAGCCGCGCTTGGTCACCTGGATACAAGTAGGAGCGTTGGCGCTCAAGGTGCCCTTGTCTGTGCTGCTGGCATTTGGATGGGGCATCATCCCTGCCATGGGTTTGTTGGGCTGTGCACTGGCCACCGTGGTGGTGAGCGCTTGCATGATGCTGATCGCCATGGTGTTGCTGCGCAGGCATGCACTTTATGCGGATTTGATGCTGTGGCAACCGCTCGAGCCGCCTGACTGGACAGCAATACGGCACATGCTCAGGATCGGTATACCCAACGGCTTGAGCGTGACAGTCGAGGTCACCTCCTTCACGCTCATGGCCTTGTTAATTTCGAGAATGGGTGAAGTGGCAGCGGCATCTCACCAAATCGCAAGCAACATGGCTGCCTTGCTCTACATGGTTCCGTTGTCTTTTTCCATTGCCATCAGCGCTCGCCTCAGTTATTGGCGAGGCGCGGAAAACCAACAAGCAGTTCACCACTGTTTGAAGATTGGCTTTCAGTTGGTGTTGTCATTGGCCGTGGTTTTGGCCAGCTTGTTATGGCTGTTCAATGAAAGCATTGCACATTGGTACACCAAAGACTTGGCTGTTGCGCAATTGGCCACCACCTTGCTGGCCGTGATTGGTGTTTTTCACCTGCTGGATGCATTGCAAACCATTTGTTTTTTTGTGCTGAGAAGCTTTAAAGTCACTATTGCGCCCATGTTGATTTACAGCATTCCACTTTGGGGCATCGGACTGACCGGTGGCTCGTATTTGGCCTATGACGGTTTAGGTCCATTCAGCGCCATGCAATCGCCCACCGCCTTTTGGTACATGAATATATTGGCCTTGACTTTGGTGTGCGCTGGTCTGCTGATCCTGATCCAACTGCAACTGAAGAAATCACAAGCAGATTAGCTGACTTGCAATTCAGGCGTTTTTTGGCGGACCCTGGCCACTGGAATGGTCAACGAAAAAACAGACCCTTGGTTGAGTTTGCTCTCAATCAACAAACTGCCTCCATGCCGTTGCATGACGTGCTTAACAATGGCCAGTCCCAATCCCGTTCCGCCTGTGTCACGCGATCGACTGCGGTCAATCCGGTAAAAACGCTCTGAAAGTCTGGGTATGTGCTCTGGCGCGATGCCTGGCCCGGTGTCCTCAACCGAAAAAACCATCACACCGCCCACTTGCCGACAACGCACATCGACACGCCCGCCAGCAGGGGTGTAACGAAGTGCATTGCTGATCAAGTTGGAGAAGGCGCTATTGAGTTCAGAGAACGATCCAGCGATTTCCCAATCCTCGGCCAGTTCATCATCATGAAAAACCAACGCATGTGAAGTCAATCCATCGGCATGCAAGACAGATAACAGTCCCTTCGCATCTTCCTTGCAGCGCTGCAAAATGGACTCAACCGAATGCCATTCATGGAGACTGGGAAATGGGCTTCCCTCTAGCCTGGAAAGTGTCAACAAGTCATCGACCAAGGTTTTCATTCGCTCGGCTTGGTTGGCCATCAGTGTCAGGTATTTGTCCTGTTCATCCACCGAGAGTTTCAAGTTTTGCAGGGTTTCGACAAATCCCAACAACACCGTCAAAGGCGTGCGAATTTCATGTGACACATTGGCCACGAAATCCCGCCGCATGACTTCTGCATGTTCCAACGAGGTGACATCACGAGACAACAGCAGCATGCGTCCATCACCGTAAGGAAACAGCTGAATGCCCACTTTGTGAGGGTTATCCACACGGTGCAACCGCCCCTCGATGATGATTTCTTGATCGAATATTTTGGCATTGACATAACTGCTGAACATGGGATTGCGCAACATGTTGCCAATCAATTGCTGAGAGTCCAAATGGGGATCAATGCCAAGTTGTTTGGCTGCGGTTTGGTTACACCACTGAATACGCGATTCCTGATCGAGCAACAACACCCCGTTCGGTGAAGCTTGAATCGCAGCCAGAAACTGACGCAAGCTGTCTTCGCTGGCCAGCCTGAGACTTTCTTTGGTCTTTAGCAGCCTTCGAATGCGATCAGATGCATCGCCCCAAATGCCCGGAAGATCTGCATCCTGATTCAGGTCATCTGAATTCAACCATCGCCTGAATTTCTTTCCTCGCCAAACATCAACCGCGTAGAGCAACACAGAAGCCGTCAGCATGCCCAACAGCATATCTGCCAAGGTGCGCGAGCTCCATGGCATGAAAAAAGAGGCAAATCCACCAAAGGCCAAAAACAACAGGTAGAGAAATAGCCGCTCAATCACCATGGTGCCTTAAGCAGAACTGGATTTGGAAAAACGGTAGCCTGCCCCGCGCACGGTTTCAACCATGGCACCCGCCTCCCCCAGCGCTTCGCGCAGGCGCTTG
The DNA here is from genome assembly GCA_903956845.1 of uncultured Burkholderiales bacterium. Lineage (GTDB taxonomy): Bacteria > Pseudomonadota > Gammaproteobacteria > Burkholderiales > Burkholderiaceae_C > Limnohabitans. The sequence goes on along the minus strand of CAJBOO010000203.1, from coordinate 7,799 downwards.
ACATGCACGTCCACAGTCCGTTCTTCGATGAACACGTGGTCTCCCCACACTTTGTCCAACAGTTGTGCTCTTGAATGCACACGTTCGGCATGGTGCATGAAGAAATTGAGCAGTTTGAATTCTGTTGGTCCCAGTTTGAGGGGGTTGCCCGCGAAGGTGACCCGGTGAGTCGCACCATCCAAACTCAATTGGCCAATGGTCACACTGTCATCGGCCTGCTCAGGCGCCCTGCGCCGCAAAACGGACCGGATACGCGCCAACAATTCTTGGGTCGAAAAAGGCTTGGTGATGTAATCATCTGCACCCGCGTCCAAGCCAGACACCTTGTCATGCTCTTCACTCTTGGCGGTAAGCATCAATATAGGCACCGACTTGGTTCGCGGGTCACTTCGCCATTTGCGGGCCCAAACAACACCGTTTTGCCCTGGCAACATCCAGTCGAGCAAGATGACATCTGGCAAAACGGCATCAATCTCACGTTGTGCACTTTCACCATCTTCAGCCCAAATGGGAGACAAACCGTTGTGTCGCAAATTGACCGATATCAACTCGGCAATCGAAGACTCATCTTCCACGATCAAAACACGAGGCAAATGGCGCATGGTGGTTACTGAAGCGTGGATTCGATGTGTTCGAGACTGGCGTGTCGAACGTCTTCACCCTTGACGATGTAAATGATGAGTTCAGCGATGTTCTTGGCATGGTCACCAATGCGCTCCAGCGCCTTGGCCACGAACAACAAATCCAGACTGGCCGAAATGGTCCGAGGGTCTTCCATCATGTAGGTAATCAGTTTGCGCACAAAGCCATCAAATTCTTTGTCAATCAAATCGTCTTCTTTCATGATGGACAAAGCCGTGGATGTGTCTAGCCGGGCAAAAGCATCCAAGGATTTGCGAATCAAACCACTCGCCATTTCAGTGGCTAAGCGCAATTCAGATGAGGGCAGCGATTTGAAAATGCCAGAGGAGATCATGGACTTGACCATGCGGGCAATTTTGTTGGCTTCATCACCTGCACGCTCGAGGTTGGCAGTGGCTTTGGAAATGGCCATGAGCAAGCGCAAGTCTTTGGCCGTTGGCTGTCGTTTGGCAATGATGGAGGACAACTCGCGGTCAATTTCCACTTCCAGGGCATTGACACGGTTTTCAGTTTCGATGACTTTGTCAGCGACATCCTCAACAAACAACAACAAAGCGTAAACAGCTTGCTGAATTTGGGATTCGACCAAGCCGCCCAATTCCATGAGCCTAGAGGAAACATGGTTGAGTTCTGAATCGAACTGCGAGGAAAGGTGTTTATCAGGCATGTGAGTCCTAAGGGTATGAAAGGGATTAGCCGAAACGACCAGTGATGTAGTCTTCAGTTTCTTTACGCTGAGGTTTGAAGAATACCTGTTCAGTGGCTCCAAACTCAACTAAATCACCCAAGTACATGTAGGCCGTGTAATCTGACACACGGGCAGCTTGCTGCATGTTGTGGGTCACGATCACGACGGTGTATTCGCTTTTGAGTGTGGCCACCAATTCTTCCACCTTACCGGTTGAAATCGGGTCCAGGGCTGAGGTGGGCTCATCCAACAGCAAAATGGAAGGTTTGACGGCAATGCCACGCGCAATGCACAGGCGTTGTTGCTGACCCCCTGACAAAGACAAGCCGCTTTGTCCGAGCTTGTCTTTGACTTCAGTCCAAATCGCCGCTTTTTGCAAAGCCCATTCAACACGGTCATCCATGTCGCTGCGTGACAAGTCTTCGTAAAGTCTGACGCCAAAGGCAATGTTGTCGTAGATGGACATGGGGAAAGGCGTTGGCTTTTGAAAAACCATGCCAATCTTCGCTCGCAGCAAATTCAAATCTTGCTTGCTGTCCAAGATGTTTTTTCCTTGAAAGCGAATTTCACCTTCTGCACGCTGACCAGGATACAAGTCATACATGCGATTGAACGTTCGCAGCAACGTGGATTTTCCGCATCCAGAAGGACCAATGAAAGCAGTGACACTGTTTTCTTGGATGGACAAGTTGATGTTCTTCAAGCTGTGGAATTGACCATAATAAAAATTAAGGTCTTTGACTTCCAAGGCATTGGCATTGTCTGTCGTTGGGGTGGGCATGGTGGCTTGCATATGGATTTGATTCAATCAAGTGGTGTTCAATGAATGGGCTGGTATTCAGTTGGCAACTTTTTCCCGGAAATACACACGTGCAAGGATGTTGAGTCCCAACACTGCCAGGGTGATCAACAAAGCGCCACCCCAAGCCAAGTCAACCCAATTTTGGTAAGGACTCATGGCAAATTGGAAGATGACCACGGGCAAATTGGCCATGGGTGCATTCATGTTGGTGCTGAAGAAGGGGTTGTTCAAAGCCGTGAACAACAACGGGGCTGTTTCACCACTGACCCGAGCCAGGGCCAACAATATGCCAGTCATCACACCACTGCGGGCCGCTTTGAGCACCACAGACAGGGATACCTTCCATTTGGGCGCACCCAGAGCAAATGCGGCCTCGCGCAAACTGACGGGGACCAAACTCAGCATGTTTTCGGTGGTACGAACAACCACTGGAATGGCGATCAAGGTCAACGCCAAGGTACCTGCCCAACCTGAAAAATGCTTGGCATTGACGACTACCAATGCGTAGACAAACAGTCCGATGACGATGGAGGGTGCGGACAACATGATGTCATTGAGAAAGCGAGTGACGCCTGAAAAAGCACTGGTTTTGCCATATTCAGACAGGTAAATACCAGCCAACACGCCGATGGGCGTGCTGATCAAGGTGCATGAAAGCACGATCATCATGCTGCCCAAGATGGCATTGCCCAAACCACCACCTTCGGTGTCTGGACCAGGTGTCTTGTTCAAGATCATGTCCAGGCTGAAGCTGGCAAATCCTTTGTAAAAAAGAATGCTCAAAATCCACAACAAAAAAACCAAACCAATGGCCATGGCCGCCATGGACAGGGTTAATCCAATCAAATTGGTCCGCTTGCGGCTGGCATAGATACCCTGGTTGAATGACGCTTGCGAGTGCATGTTGGCTGTGCTTTCTGAAGGGGATGGGTGCATGTCGAGGGGGTTGATTGAATTGGCGTTCAGGCTCATGTTTTCAAGCCTTTTTTCGCTTCAGCGCGAACCAACATCCACTTGGCCAATGACAACACAACAAATGTGATGATGAACAAAGCCAAACCCAATGCAAACAAAGACGAGTAGTGCAAGCCAGGCTCTGCCTCGCCGAATTCATTCGCCAGGGTAGACGCGATGGAATTGCCTGGAGAGAAAAGCGAGGGGGACAGTTTGTGGGCATTGCCAATCACAAAGGTGACCGCCATGGTTTCGCCCAGAGCGCGTCCCAATCCCAGCATGATGCCGCCAACCACGCCGCCCTTGGTGTAGGGCAAAACGATGCGTGTGACGACTTCCCATGTGGTGCAGCCTAAACCATAGGCGGACTCTTTCAAGATGGGCGGCACAATTTCAAAGACATCGCGCATCACAGAGGCAATAAAGGGCAGGATCATCATGGCCAGGATCAGGCCCGCTGCCAAGATGCCAATGCCATTGAAGGCACCCGTGAACAAAATACCCACCACAGGCAACTGACCTACTGTGGCAGCTAAAAAGGGCTGTACATACTCTGCAAACAAAGGCGCAAAAATGAACAAACCGAACATACCGTAAATGATTGATGGCACCGCTGCCAACAATTCAACGGCTGTGCCCAGTGGCCTGCGCAACTGCTTGGGGCAAATTTCGGTCAAGAACACAGCAATGCCAAAACTCAATGGCACAGCCAACACAATGGCGATGAGCGCGGTGACAACGGTGCCAAAAATGGCGATCAATCCGCCAAATGCTGAGTTGACGATGTCCCACTCAACCGTGTAGAAAAAAGGCACACCAAAAGCGCTCAACGCAGGCCAAGCACTGATGACCAAAGAGACGATGATGCCCAATAAAGCCACCAAGGTGGTGGTCGCAAAAACCAGCGTGGTTTTTTCAAAAAAATAATCTTGCCAGCGTTGCAACTTGAGCCGCTTCAATTGATTGATTTCTGTTTGCTCAAGCTGATTCAAGGTGCTGGTGTTCATGGGTATCCTGGGAAATGAAGCCCGATCAAGGGCAAAGCCAGACTTGATCGGGTGTCAGTGAGATAACAATCAATTACTTGAGGTTGATTTGTGACCAAACATTTTTGCGAATGAACTCTGTTGTGCTGTCGGGCAGTGGCACGTAATCCAATTCGGTAGCCATTTTTTGACCGGCCTTGCTGAAACCAAATTCAAAGAATTTCAAGGTATCAGCTGCTGCAGTTTTGTTGGTTGGCTGCTTGTACATCAAAATGAAGGTGGCGGTGGTGATGGGCCAAGATTTAGCGCCAGCTGCATCGGTCAAAGAAGCTGCCATGGCGGGGAACTTGGACCAGTCAGTGCCAGCGGCAGCAGCGGCGAAAGTCAGGTCGTCAGGTGCAACGATTTGTCCGTCTTTGTTTTTCATGTTGATGTGTGCCAGTTTGTTCTTTTTGGAATAAGCGTATTCCACATAGCCGATGGCATTTTTGACACGACCAACGTTGGCAGCAACACCCTCATTGCCCTTGCCACCCACAGCAGTTGCCGCGATCCATTTGACAGCAGCGCCAGCGCCCACTTTTTCTTTCCACTCAGGGCTGACTTTGCTCAGGTACTCGGTGAAAGTGAAGGTGGTACCGGAGCCATCAGCGCGATGGATCACGGTGATGGGCGCATCAGGCAGCTTGAGGCTGGGGTTCATTTCCTGAATTTTTTTGTCGTTCCATTTGGTGATGTTGCCCAGAAACACTTGGGCCATCAGCTCACCAGACATTTTGATGTCGCCGGGTTTGATGCCGTCGATGTTGACAATACCCACCACGCCACCAATGACAGCGGGGAACTGAACCATGCCTTCTTTATCAACTTCGTCAGCCTTCAAGGGCGCGTCGGTTGCGCCAAAGTCAACGGTTTTGGCCTTGATTTGCTTGATACCACCGGATGAACCGATGGACTGGTAGTTCACACCAATGTCCGTTTTGTCTTTGAATGCTTCAGACCACTTGCTGTAGACAGGAAATGGGAAGGTTGCGCCGGCACCAGTGATGTCCGCTGCATGCACGGAAGCCATGCACATGACCACGCTGAGGGTAGACAGTGCCGTTTTGACAAATTTCATGGATACTCCTTGAAGGGAAAAAACAAACCGCTGGGTGCGGTTCAACAAATAACTCTCCCACTCTAGTTTGGAAATATGACACTTTGATGTCTGCCTCCTGAGCGGCGGCACTCGCCTTCACATAACAGTCACATGACAGACATATCATTGTAGGATTCAATCCAATCGCCACTCTTTATTACTCCTAAATCATTCACTTATGCTTCTTTCTCACCTGCAGTTTCAAGCACTCGCTCCATGAAAAACGGCAGTTTGCTCGCAGCCATCGACCTGGGCTCCAACAGTTTCCGGCTGGAAATTTGTCGCTACAGCCATGGCTTGATCCAACGGGTGGAATACATCAAGGAAACGGTTCGTCAAGGCAGTGGCTTGGATGAAGACCGCAACCTCAGCGTTGAGGCTTTGGAACGCGGATGGGATTGCCTGTCGCGCTTTGCTGAACGCCTGGCAGGGTTCAAGCCCAACCAAGTGCGCGCCGTGGCCACGCAAACCTTGCGCGAGGCCAAGAATCGCAAAGTATTTCTCGACAAAGCCCATCGGATCTTGGGTTTTCCCATCGAAGTGGTGTCTGGCCGCGAAGAAGCCCGCTTGATCTACCAAGGGGTCACACGCTTGCTGCCCCCATCACAGGACAAGCGTCTGATCATCGACATTGGCGGACGGTCCACCGAATGTGTCTTGGGTCAAGGCGTGCATGCCAAGGTGTTGGAGTCTTACCGCTTGGGCAGCGTGTCTTCGAGCATGAAGTATTTCTCCACAGGTGAATTGACCGCGCAGGCTTTTCACCGTGCCGAGGTGGCCGCCAAAGCTGTGATGGATGAAGCCTTGGCCGTTTTCCCCAAAAAATCGTGGGATACCGCTTTGGGTTCATCGGGGACCGTCGGTGCTGTCGCCGAAGCCCTGGCACTGGCCGGCTGGCCGCCTGCCGTGGTGACACGCAAAGGCCTCGACTGGCTCAAACAAGAGCTCATTCAAGTCGGTCACATCGACAAACTGCGCTTGGAAGGCCTGCGCGAAGACCGCAAAGCCGTGATTGGGGGTGGTTTGAGTGTGTTGAGTGCCGTCATGGACCTGTTTGACATCGACACCCTGCAAGTCACGCCTGGTGCATTGCGCCATGGCCTGCTCTACGACTTGATTGAACGCGAAGACATGGACAAGGATGTTCGCGCTGTCACGGTTGCAGGCCTGCAAAAAACCTTTCGTGTCGACACGGCGCAAGCGCAGCGGGTCAGCCGGGTTGCTTGTTTTTTGCTTGAACAACTCAAAAGTGACATGGGTGTTGACCAGGACTGGCCAAGGTATTTAAAGAAGCTCGATTGGGCGGCACAGTTGCATGAAGTGGGCACCCAAATTTCACACACGGATGCCCATAAACATGGTGCCTACATACTGGACAACACCGACACACCTGGCTTTGCCATGCATGAATTGCATCGCCTGAGCTTGCTGGTGCTGGGTCATAAGGGCAAGCTGCGCAAGCTCGAGATCGATTTTGAAGACGCGTTCTTCATTTACCAAATCTTGAGCCTGCGCCTGGCAGTGATTTTGTGCCACGCCAGACGTGACCCCGAGTCAGACGGCATGACCCTCAGGCTGTCCAGCCAAGTGCCGCGTTGCTTTGAGCTCAAACTCGAACCGATGTGGTCGGTTCGGTTCCCGCAGTCCAGCCATTTGTTGCAACAGGAAGTGGTGTCCTGGCAAAAAACCAGCTGGGAACTGCGTTTGATCAACGATTAACGAACAATCTTGATCAGTTCGCGTTTGCCAGCTTTGAAAGTGAACAAAGTCAACGCGCCATTCTTGATGTCACCCTTGTCGTCAAAGGAGATGTCGCCTGTGACACCTTTGTAAGCGCTGGTTTTGGCCAACACAGGCAAGTATTTGGCAGGGTCCGACGAATTGGCCTTGACCATCGCGTCCACCATCACATTGACCGCGTCATAGACATAAGGCGCGTAAATTTGCACATCGGCGTTGAAGCGCTTTTTGAACTTGGCTTTGAAGGCGGCTTCGGATTTCTCGTCGATACCACCGGCTTCAGCGCAGTAAACCTGGTTATCGCCCAACGCGTCTCCAGCCAATTTGGGGATTTCGTTGGTGCAAATACCATCGCCACCCATGAACTTGGCGGTGACACCCAAAGACTTCATTTGCTTGACCATGGGGCCGGCCACCGCGTCCATGCCGCCAAAAAACACCACATCGGGTTTTTTGCCTTTGAGGGTGGTCAAGATCGCGGTGAAGTCGGTTGCTTTGTCAGTGGTGAATTCACGGCCCACTTGGGTCGCGCCAGCGGCCACAGCAGCTTTGGCAAATTCTTCAGCCACGCCTTGGCCGTAGGCGGTGCGGTCATCGATCACCGCAAAGGTCTTGGCTTTGAGGTCTTTGACCGCATAGCGGCCCAAGGTACCACCCAGATGCACATCGTCTGCCACCACGCGGAACGTGGTTTTGTACCCTTGGCGAGTGAACTTCGGGTTGGTCGAGGACGGTGAAATTTGGGGAATGCCTGCATCGCTGTAAATCTTGGAAGCAGGGATCGAGGTGCCTGAGTTGAGGTGGCCAATCACCCCTTGAACCTTTTGGTCCACGAGTTTTTGGGCT
>CAJBOO010000202.1 GCA_903956845.1 uncultured Burkholderiales bacterium | reverse complement strand
AGTACGTCACAGGCCCTGAAGTCATCAATGACGAAAGCCGTGCCGCGATGCGTCATGCCTTGAAGCGCATTCAAAATGGCGACTATGCCAAGATGTTCATTCAAGAAGGTCGTCTGAACTACCCCAGCATGACTGCGCGTCGTCGCAACACAGCAGATCACCCAATCGAAGTGGTGGGCGGTCAACTGCGTGCCATGATGCCTTGGATTGCCAAAAACAAGCTGGTTGACCAAACCAAAAACTGATGGCGTTGGGTCTGGGACATTTCATCTATCAAGCCCAGCCAGGCACTGGCTGTGGCTTGACCTTTGCAGGTTGGGTGTGACGATATGAGCATTCACGACAATGAGGATGTGACTGAAGAAGCGCCTAGCAAGTTGCGCAAAGGCATTTATGTCCTGCCCAATTTGTTCACCTTGGCGGCACTCTTTGGGGGTTTCTACGCCATTGTGATGGCCATGAGCAACCATTTTGAGGCCGCTGCCATTGGTATTTTTTGCGCCATGGTGCTCGACAGTTTGGATGGTCGAGTAGCGCGCATGACCAACACCCAAACGGCATTTGGCGCGCAAATGGATTCACTCGCTGACATGGTGTCTTTTGGCGCAGCGCCTGCGTTGATCACTTACGAATGGGTATTGAAAGACCTGGGTCGCTGGGGTTGGTTTGCTGCCTTTGTCTACTGCGCTTGTGCTGCGCTTCGCTTGGCGCGCTTTAATGTCAATACCTCTGTGGTTGACAAACGGTTTTTTCAAGGCTTGCCTTCTCCGGCCGCTGCAGCGCTGGTCACTGGGTTCATATGGTTGATCACCGTTTTGGATTTATCCAAGGCTGACTTCCAGTGGGTGACGTTTGCACTGTGTCTCTACGCGGGTCTGACCATGGTCACCAATGTGCCGTTCTACAGCTTCAAAGACTTCCAGATGCGCAAGAGCGTTCCCTTTGCCGTGATCGTGTCCATTGCGCTCGTCATCGCTGTGATCAACATCCATCCGCCGATCGTTTTGTTCTGCTTGTTCATGGTTTACGGGGGCAGTGGCTATGTGGTGTACGCATGGCGACGCGCCAAAGGATTGCCCACCAGCGTCATCAGCACTTCCACCGAGGAACCAGATGAAATGGGGTTGCATTGAATCCCTCGCATCCTGCCTGTCTATGGCAGGTGTGATACATTCGATTCATGAACACTTTGAACAAACTGCTGCTACTGCTCTTATGGGGCCTTTGGTAGCGTTCGTCCACACCATTCCAGGCCCGTCTGCTCTTCGCAACGGGCCTTTTGTTTTGGGGCCGTCTGGTTTGAATGGGTTTGAAAAATTCGGGAGTAATGAATGGCTGACAAATTAATCATCTTTGATACCACTTTGCGTGATGGTGAGCAGTCACCGGGCGCTTCGATGACCCGCGATGAAAAATTGCGCATCGCCCGACAGTTGGAACGCTTGCGAGTGGATGTGATTGAGGCGGGCTTTGCAGCCAGCTCAGAAGGCGACTTTCAGGCGGTCAAGGCCATTGCCAATGCCATCACTGAATCGACGGTTTGCTCGCTGTCTCGTGCCAATGACCGAGACATTTCACGAGCTGCTGAGGCTTTGGCAAACGCCAGAAGTGCACGCATTCACACCTTCATTGCCACCTCTGCATTGCACATGGAAAAGAAGTTGCGGATGACACCCGACCAGGTGTTGGAGCAGGCCAAGCAATCTGTGCGTTTCGCTCGCAATTTGGTGGCCGATGTGGAGTTCAGTCCAGAGGATGGCTACCGAAGCGACGTCGACTTTCTGTGCCGTGTGTTGGAAGCCGTGATCAAAGAAGGTGCCACCACAATCAATGTGCCAGATACGGTCGGTTATGCCGTGCCAGAGCTTTATGGCCATTTCATCAAAACCTTGCGCGAACGTATTCCCAACTCTGACAAAGCCATTTGGTCTGTGCATTGCCACAACGATTTGGGCATGGCAGTGGCCAACTCTTTGGCGGGCGTTCAAATCGGCGGCGCTCGTCAAGTGGAATGCACCATCAATGGCTTGGGTGAACGGGCTGGCAATTGTTCACTTGAGGAAGTCGTGATGGCGGTCAAAACCCGCAAAGACTACTTCGGATTGACCTTGGGCATTGAAACCCAGCATATTTTGGCGGCGAGTCGCATGGTGAGCCAGACCACAGGCTTTGTCGTGCAACCCAACAAAGCTGTGGTCGGTGCCAATGCGTTTGCGCATGCCTCTGGCATTCACCAAGACGGTGTTCTCAAAGCGCGTGACACCTATGAAATCATGCGTGCAGAAGACGTGGGCTGGAGCGCAAACAAAATCGTGCTTGGCAAACTCAGTGGGCGCAATGCCTTCAAGCAACGCTTGCAAGAGTTAGGCGTTGAGCTTGAAAGCGAAGCAGAAACCAACGCGGCTTTCACACGATTCAAAGAATTGGCAGATCGAAAGAGTGAAATCTTTGACGAGGACATATTGGCCTTGGTGAGCGAGGAAAGCATTTCGCATGAGGGCGATGTGTTTAGCTTTGTCAAACTGTCGCAGCACAGCGAAACCGGCGAGCGTCCTCACGCATCTATCGTGTTTACGCACGATGGCAAGGAGGTCGCCTGTGACTCAGATGGGAATGGCCCTGTGGATGCATCTTTGAAGGCCATTGAAATGCATGTCCAAAGCGGGGCGGAAATGGTCCTCTATTCTGTCAACGCCATCAGTGGTTCGACAGAAAGCCAGGGCGAAGTGACAGTGCGCCTCCAGAACAATGGTCGCATCGTCAACGGCGTCGGCTCTGATCCTGACATCGTTGTAGCTTCTGCCAAGGCCTACTTGAGTGCGCTGAACAAACTGCAGAGCAAGTCCGAGCGGGTAGCTGCACAAGGGTAAACATTTGGATTGATCAGGTCCAAAATGAATTCTTTTGAATACTTGAGGTAAAACATGCAAGTCTTTGATGTTGCTTGTTTTTTTATTTAGGTATAAACTCGCTTCGTTGCTGTTGCACAGCCCTCGTTAGGATTTGACTTGAAAAGAATGCACTCATCACTGTTGGTTGCCATGGTGGGCTTGGGTCTGATGATCCACATGCCCGTGGTCCAGGCTAAATCGCCCCCTGCATCGGTCTACAAAAAAGCCGCAGTCAAAACCAAAATCAAGCGTTCAAAAAAAATCAAAGCACGCAAAAACGTGCAAATTTCCACGAAACCCTCTTATGGTCAATTGGCTGGGTTGCACCAAATTGACGATGAATTGTCTTTGAAATCCAGCGTCGCTTATGTGATTGATCAAGACACCAAAGAAGTCTTGTTCAGCAAAAACGACCAAGCAGTCTTGCCTATTGCCTCCATCACCAAGCTGATGACTGGCTTGGTCATCCGCGAATCCAATCTGTCGATGGATGAAGCGATCACCATCACATCTGACGACATCGACACTGAAAAAGGCAGCAGCTCTCGCTTACGCCCTGGTGTCACCTTGACCCGTGGCGAGCTCCTGCAACTCGCGTTGATGTCCAGTGAAAACCGTGCAGCCCATGCCTTGGGTCGTACTTATCCCCAAGGCCTGTCTGCATTTGTGGCTCAAATGAACGCAAAAGCTCAACAGCTGGGCATGCTTGACACGAGATACACAGAACCCACTGGTTTGTCGAGTCGCAATCAATCCAGCGCGAAAGACTTGGCTACCTTGGTTGCATATGCAGCCAATGATCCAACCGTGAGCCAGTTATCTACATCGGTCGGCATGGATGTGGATGTAGGACGCAAAACCCTCAAATACAAATCCACCAATCGCTTGGTTTCCAATCCCAATTGGGTGATTGATTTGCAAAAGACGGGATACATCTCAGAGGCTGGTCAGTGCCTGGTGATGCAAGCCAAAGTCGCTGGACGAAAACTCGTGATGGTGTTTCTTGATTCGGCTGGCAAATTCAGCCGAATCGCAGATGCTGAGCGCGTCAGGCGCTGGGTAGAGTTGCGTCACCCAGCTGAACAGTCTTAGCGGTGTGCTTTCTTTCGATAAAAAGAGCCTTACAAGGCCCTTTTTTCATGGGTTGTTCAGGTAGCCCAGCGCTTCCGAGATATGTTTAGCAGTGGCTTGTAACTTAGGCAACCAGCTCTCGTCCAGCCTGTCCGTGGGGGCTGAGATAGACAATCCGGCAACCAATTTGCCCTGGTCGTCATAGATCCCTGCTGCCATGCACCTCACACCCAGTTCAAGTTCTTCGTTATCCCGGGCTACGCCGTATTGACGGGCTTTGGCTAATTCTTTTTCGAGCAGGGTCAATTGGGTCAGGCTGTTTTTTGTATGGCCGCTGAGTCCTGTCTTGGTGGCGTATGCACGGACCCGGCTGGGGTCATCCGCGGCTAAAAACAATTTGCCCACGGACGTCAGGTGCAATGGAGCCCGACCACCAATCGCTCTGACCACTTGCATGCCAGAGCGTTCACTGTAGGCGCGCTCGATGTAAACGATTTCATCGCCTTGCCGAACGCTTAAATTCACAGGCTGCTGGGTCAATTGGTGTAGATCGCGCATGGGTTTGAGGGCCGCGTCTCTGACATTGAGCCGTCCTTTGACAAAGTTACCCAATTCCAGCAAACGCATGCCCAAACGGTAGTGGCCAGCTTCAGGCCGATCGACGTAGCGACCAGCAACCAAGTCGTTCAGAATGCGGTGCGCAGTGGAGGGGTGTAATCCGGTTTTTTCACTGATTTCTTTCAGCGAAGCCAAGCCTTCTTTGGCTGCCAACACGTCGATCAAAGCGAACATGCGTTCCAGTACTTGAATCGTCGGTTGGGTGGTCAAGCCGTCATCTGTTTTGCGCATGACCATATTTTATAAGATGAAATATCAGCTGGGTGACCACTTGCCGTCGATCAATAACTCATGCGGGTTGAACTGTGCCTTGTAATTCATTTTCGGGCTTTGTGCGATCCAGTAGCCGAGGTAGACATACGGCAGTCCAAGGGCTTTGGCTTGGGCTATTTGCCACAAGATGCCATAGGTGCCTAAACCGGCCGCGAATTCTGGGTCATAGAACGTATAAACCGCAGAAATACCATCATTCAACACATCCAAAATGGACACCATTCGCAACGGACCATCCGCTTGACCATCGGCGGGGTCGCGGAATTCCACCAATCGGGAATTGACCCTGCTTTGCAACAAAAATTGCGTGTATTGGTCTGTGCTGTCTTGGTCCATGCCACCACCCGCATGTCGCCCGGTTTGGTAATTCAAATACAAGTCGTAATGCTCAGGAACATAGGCCAACTGCGTGATCCTTGATTCCAGCCCCTCGTGGGCTTTCCATGCTCGCTTTTGGCTGCGACTGGGCGTGAATGACGCGACGTTGATGCGCAAGGGAACGCAAGCTCGACAGCCATCGCAATAAGGGCGGTAAGTGAACATCCCGCTTCGGCGAAAACCTTTGGACACCAATTCAGAATAAGTGTCGTTGTGTATCAAATGGCTGGGAGTGGCGACCTGAGACCGCGCTTGCAGCCCGTCTAAATAGCTGCAAGGGTAGGGCGCAGTGGCGTAAAACTGCAAAGATTGAAGCGGCAGATCGTGAAGGTGTGTCACGTGGTTGGTCAACCGATAGAGAGTTCTTGCCAGTATAAATGCTCAAATTTCCACCGCATAGGTGATTGCTGCTTCGCGGAATGAACATGCGCCACAAACGCATCTCTGGGTATTTCTTTGGCGCCTAAACTGGCCAGGTGTTGGGTGTTTTGCTGGCAATCAATCAAACTGACTTCTTGGGCGCGGCACAAACTCACCAGGGCAGCCAACGCTATTTTGGATGCGTTGGATTGCAAGGCAAACATCGACTCTCCAAAAACAGCTTTGCCTATGGATACGCAGTAGAGCCCCCCCACCAGCTGACCATCCAACCATGTCTCAACGCTGTGGGCATGTCCAGCCAGGTGCAGCCTTTCATAGGCATGGATCATGTCTTTGACTATCCAAGTACCTGCCTGTCCGGCCCGAGGCGCTTTAGCGCAATGCGCGATGATGTCCCGGAAATCATGGTCAATGCGGATGTCCAAACGGTCATTCCGCAACAGACGTTGGATGCCTTTCTTCAAGGACGCGGATAGACGGAAATCGTTGACATGCAGGGTCATTCTCGGGTCGGTGCTCCACCACATGACTGGCTGACCGTCGCTGTACCAAGGAAACGTGGCTTGTCCATACGCCTCCAAGAGACGGTTCACAGACAGACCGCCACCCAAGGCCAACAAGCCTGGGGCGGGGGAATCGCGACCCCAAGCAGCACTTGGAGGCGGCAGAGGGTCATCCTGGCCGAGGTGCATCAGGGAGCGGGATTCAGTCTGTATCACAATGGGGGCAAAACAACATGTTCGAACCTAGTGGGAGAAGATACACCATGACTGTTGCCAACGACCCATGGGTCATCCAAGAACAACCCGCTCAAGGTGTGGTTCGACTGGTCATGAACCGTCCTGACAGCTTCAATGCGCTGTCTTCTGAGATGTTGCAAGCGCTGGACCACGCTTTGGCTGAAGTGTCTAAAGCCAAAGACTGCCGCGTGATTGTCTTGGCTGCACTGGGCAAAGCCTTTTGTGCAGGGCATGATTTGCGCGAAATGCGTTCGAATCCCGACCACGATTTTTATACCCAACTGTTTACCCAATGCTCCAAGCTGATGCTGCATATTCAACATTTGCCTCAACCGGTGGTGGCAGAGGTTCAAGGTATCGCGACTGCTGCTGGCTGTCAATTGGTCAGCATGTGCGATCTGGCTGTGGCAGCACAAAGCGCAAAATTTGCAGTTTCAGGCATCAACTACGGTCTTTTTTGCGCCACGCCAAGTGTGGGGTTGAGTCGAAATATCCATCGCAAGCAGGCCATGGAGATGCTCTTGACCGGTGATTTCATCGACGCAGAAATGGCAGTCCAGAGGGGGTTGATCAACCAAGCGGTGGCTGACAGTGATCTGGGTCAAGCGGTCTTGAATCTGTGCAGCAAAATCACTGCCAAACCGGAACCCGCTGTGCGAATGGGCAAAGCCTTGTTCTACACACAGCTAGAAATGGGTATCCAAGGGGCTTATCAATTGGCAGGCCAAACCATGGCTTGCAACATGATGGAAGATTCAGCCCAAGAGGGATTTCAGGCTTTCATTGACAAGCGCAAACCCAGTTGGTGATTCGTTGCAAACTCAATTCGGGTTTTCAAAGAACAATGCGTTGGTGTAGTTGCTGATTTCAAAATACACCCGCTTTTCCCCTGGATCTACCTGCATGTTCAAGTTGCTGTCCAGATAGCCATATCCATAACGATAGTCTCTAGGCTTTCCATCGTCGGTGCCCAAAGCAGTACTCAGTTTGTCAATTTTCAGGAAGCGTCGAACCAGTTTGTCCCCCGCATAAATTTCCAATACACCATCGGTTCCGGTCCAATTTTGGATTTCACGCCCAATTTTGTTTTGCTGCTCTTGTGTACAAGCTGAGAGCAATCCCAGGCATATAGCCCATCCAAGGATGTGCAGCAGAGGTTTGGTGAGGGTCATGGGTAGTTTGAACATGGGTTGGATAGGCATCTATGTTGGTTGGCGAGCGCTTAGGGTGTTTCTGGTGTGGCTGCGGGCTTGGCATTCCAAAAAACAGCTTTCTCGGGGAAAATCCAACGGATGCCGCCTCGTGGTTCAGCAACGTCCCCCTTGTAGCGCGGGATCACATGCATGTTGATGTGACTCACGGTTTGGCCGGCAGCAAAACCTTCATTGATGCCAATATTAAAGCCGATCGGATTGAATTCGTCCTTGAGTTTGCTTCTCACCCGAATCATGAGCGCCGTCATGTCTTCTCTTTCTTGATTGGTGAGATCAAAATAAGACTCCACATGGCGACGTGGAATGATCAAGGTATGCCCTGGCGATACAGGAAACACATCTTTGAATGCGATAGACAACGCACTGTGGTCAAAAATGCGCGCTTCGGAGAGATTGCAATAAGTGCATGTGTTTGGTTTGTCCATGAGAAATTATGCTTGAATTTCCCATCCCTGCCCACTTAGCTCATGATTCAGGCGCTGAGTTAAAGTTTGGATACTTTTTTAATCATTCTTGAACATGAAATATTTGCACACGATGGTCAGGGTTTCCAACCTGGAGCTTTCACTGAAGTTTTACCGAGACGCCCTTGGCTTGGACGTATTGCGTACCAAAGACGTGCCTTCTGGCCGATTCACATTGGTTTTTTTGGCCGCGCCTGGTGACACCCAGGCTCAGGTGGAGTTGACATACAACTGGGATCCCGAAACATTGGAAGGTGGTCGCAATTTCGGTCATCTGGCTTATGCAGTAGAGAACATTTACGAAACTTGCGAAAGACTGCAAGCCCATGGCGTGACTGTATTGAGGCCTCCCCGTGACGGCTACATGGCTTTCGTGAGGTCGCCGGACCATATCTCGATTGAGTTGCTGCAAATGGGCCAACCACTGCCCCCCGCTGAACCCTGGGCCAGCATGCCAAACACCGGACATTGGTGAGACCCATTGACCACCCAAACAACACCAGATGAACCCCCGTCATCCTCGCAACAGGGGTTTGACGAGCAGTTGTTGGCACAGGTCGCCTCACTTCCTTCCTTGCCAGGGGTATACCGTTACTTCGATGCCGAAGGTCAGGTGCTTTATGTGGGCAAAGCCAATCACCTGAAAAAACGTGTCAGCAGCTATTTCCAAAAAAACCATGGTGGCTCTCGCATAGGGCACATGGTGAGCAAAATTGCTCGAATGGAGACGACGGTTGTTCGTTCAGAAGCAGAGGCCCTGCTGCTTGAAAACAACCTCATCAAGTCACTCAAGCCCCGATACAACATCTTGTTCCGAGATGACAAAAGCTATCCCTATTTGAAAATCACACGAGCCACAGCGGGTGACTCAACAACAGGCCACTTTCCTTCCCCCAAAGCCATACCCAGAGTGGTTTATTACCGTGGCGCGGTGGATAAAAACCATGATTATTTCGGTCCTTACCCTAGCGTTTGGGCGGTCAGAGAGGCCATCCAGTTGCTTCAAAAAGTGTTTCGATTAAGAACATGCGAAGACACGGTTTTCAAAAACAGATTGAGGCCTTGTTTGCTTCATCAAATCAAGCGATGCTCTGCCCCCTGCGTGGGGTTGATCAGTGTGGAGGACTACCAGCGGGATGTCCAAAGTGCATGTGAATTGCTGCATGGCCAAACAAAGACGGTCATGAAGTCCCTGGAAGTTCGCATGTTGGCGCATGCAGAAACATTGGAGTTTGAGCAAGCAGCCGACATTCGCAACCAAATTTCGGCCCTGTCAAAAGTATTGCACCAACAAGCCATCGACACCTCGGATGACAGGGATGTGGATATCTTGGCGGCGACGGTGCAAGGGGGCAAGGCCTGTGTCAACTTGGCCATGGTGCGTGGCGGCCGACACCTGGGTGACAGCCCTTATTTCCCAACGCATGTGGACAACGCCGAGCCCACTGAAGTGCTAGAGGCTTTCATCAGCCAGCACTATCTAGAGGTTGCCGCTCCTCCCACACTCATCACCAGCCATGGAGTGGACAAGGAGTTGGTATTGGCATTGAGTGCCCAGGTGGGAATCAAACTGCATGTCATTCACCAGCCACGAGAACAGCGCAAAGCGTGGTTGGACATGGCGCTGCAAAACGCCCAGTTGCAACTGGCGAGGTTGCTGGCCGAAGAAGGTTCGCAACAATCCCGCACCCGCGCATTGGTCGATGCGTTGGAATGGGCGCCGGATGACATGGACAACTTTCGCATTGAATGCTTTGACATCTCTCACACCGCTGGCGAAGCTACACAAGCCTCGTGTGTGGTTTTCCATCATCACAAAATGCAAGCAGCGGAATACCGACGCTACAACATCGACGGCATCACCGGAGGCGATGACTATGCAGCCATGCGGCAGGTACTGATGAGGCGTTACAGCAAATTGGCTGAAGCCGTTCGTTCAGGCGAAGCCAAGTTTCCTGATTTGATTTTGATCGATGGCGGCAAAGGCCAAATCAGCATGGCCAGAGAGGTATTTGAAACCTTGGATCTGGACTTGACACGCTTGGTAGGGGTTGAAAAGGGCGAGGGCCGCAAAGTCGGAACTGAGGAATTGGTGTTTGCAGATGGAAGGTCCAAACTCAGTTTGAGCAAAGACTCCGCCGCGCTGATGCTGGTGGCGCAGATCCGTGATGAAGCCCATCGATTTGCCATCACAGGCATGAGGGCGAAACGTGCCAAAGTCAGAACAGGCTCCAGCAGCTTAGAAGACATCCCAGGTGTTGGGCCCAAGCGAAGGGCAAAACTGTTACAACGATTTGGCGGTGTGCGAGGTGTGGCTGATGCCAGTGTGCAAGACTTGATGAGCGTGGATGGCGTATCAGCTGAATTGGCGCAGTCCATTTATTTGGCCTTGCGATAAATGGCCTAATGAAAAACCTCTAAAAGCCTGTCAAGCCCACCCTCCAAGATGGCTACTTGCGCTTTTTCTCTGACAACGGGCTTGGCTCGGTAAGCCACAGACAGACCGGATACCGACATCATGGGTAAATCATTGGCTCCATCCCCCATGGCGATGCTTTCTGCCAGATTGATACCCAGGTCTGAGCAAGTTTGCATCAGCATGCGTTTTTTTTCTTCGCCGTCACAGATGTCTCCCCAAGATTGATCCAGCATGCGGCCAGTGAGTAATCCGTTGTCGATCTCAAACACATTGCTGCGGGTGAGATCAATGCCCAAGCGGTCGCGTACCCGGTCTGTGAAATACGTAAATCCACCGCTGACAAGCAGCACTTTCATGCCTACTTGTTTACAGGCTGATACCAGCGTTTCAGCACCAGGATTGAGCCTCAGTTTGTGTTCATAGACGGCTTTCAAAGAGGATTCAGGTACCCCTTTGAGCAATGCGACGCGTTGCCGCAGGCTTTCTTTGTAGTCCGATATGTCTCCACGCATCGCGGCTTCGGTGATGGCAGAGACTTCTTTTTTTCTTCCCGCCATATCAGCCACTTCATCAATGCACTCAATGTTGATCAGAGTGGAGTCCATGTCGAAAGCTATCAGCTTGTAATTGGACAACACCAGCGGTGTTTGAATGCCTTGAATCAAGAGGTTGGGTTTGAATTCGAATGGCTGGCTCATGCAGTGGTTTCCAATGGCGCGGGTTTAAGGGGATCACCCAAGGACCGCAATATATCCCGCACCAACAAGACTCGGTCTTTGATTTCTGGCATGGGCTTTTCGATGCGCAGTCGGTCATTGCCTGCCAGTTTGATGTGTTTGTTCTTTTGAACCAACTGAATGATGCGCATGCCATCGACGGGCGCATGAGGCTTGAAACTGATCAAGGTGACGCCTGGTGCAGCGTCCACTTTCGCAATGCCATAAGGCTTGGCCAAGACCCGAAGTCGGTGGGTGTCAATCAAATTTTGTGCTTGTGAGGGTAGTTTTCCAAAGCGGTCGACCAATTCTTCCAGCAAGGCTTCCACGTGGTCTTGGGTTTTAGCCGTGGCCAGCTTTTTGTAAAAACTCAATCGCAAATGCACATCGCCACAGTAGTCGTTGGGCAGTAACGCAGGCGCATGCAAATTGATCTCGGTGGAGACATTCACTGGGCTCAGCAGGTCGGGTTCTTCGCCATTTTTCAATGCCCTGACGGCTTCTGACAGCATCTCGTTGTAGAGCTGGAACCCGACCTCGAGCATGTTGCCACTTTGGTTGTCTCCCAGCACTTCTCCCGCACCCCGTATTTCCAGGTCATGCATGGCCAAATAAAAGCCCGAGCCGAGTTCTTCCATCTGTTGAATGGCCTCCAGCCGCTGGGTAGCTTGTTTGGTCAGTCCTTGGATATCGGGAACCAGTAAATATGCATAGGCTTGGTGGTGGCTGCGACCTACCCGACCTCGCAATTGATGCAGCTGAGCTAAGCCAAATTTATCGGCGCGGCTCATCAATATGGTGTTTGCCGTTGGCACATCAATGCCTGTTTCAATGATGGTGGAGCACACCAAAATATTGTGTCGTTGTGCCACGAAGTCACGCATGACACGCTCGAGATCTCGCTCGGCCATTTGACCGTGGGCCACGGCGATGCGGGCTTCAGGCACCAGCGCTTGTAATCGTTCTAATCGATTTTGGATGGTTTCCACTTCGTTGTGCAGGAAATAGCATTGCCCGCCACGTTTGAGTTCGCGCAGGATGGCTTCCCGAATCACGCCGTTGTCCTCCGTCCGCACAAATGTTTTGATCGCTAATCGACGCTGCGGGGCAGTTGCAATCACACTCAAATCCCGCAAGCCTTCCAATGCCATGCCCAATGTTCTGGGAATGGGGGTGGCGGTGAGTGTCAGGACATCGACTTCCGCACGGATGGCTTTCAGCGCCTCTTTGTGTCTGACGCCAAATCGATGCTCTTCATCAATGATCAATAGCCCTAAGTCCTTGTACTTCACGGATTCACTCAACAACTTATGTGTGCCCACCACGATATCGACATTGCCTTGCTCCAGACCAGCCATGGCGGCTTTGACTTCCTTAGGCGTTCGGAATCGGCTCATTTCAGCAATGCGAACTGGCCACTTGGCAAACCGGTCTGTCAAGGTTTGGAAATGCTGCTCTGCCAGCAAAGTGGTGGGCGCCAAGATGGCGACTTGTTTGCCACCCATGACCGCAATGAAGGCCGCTCGCAATGCCACCTCGGTTTTTCCAAATCCCACATCACCACAAACCAGGCGATCCATGGGCCTGGGACTGATCATGTCTTGAATCACAGCGTGGATGGCTGCACGCTGGTCTGCTGTCTCATCAAACCCAAAGTCGTTGGCAAATACTTCGTAATCTTGAGCGGTGTATTTAAAGGGATGGCCTTGTCTGGCAGCTCTTCTGGCGTAAATATTTAACAACTCTGCCGCCGCATCACGTACCTGCTCGGCAGCGCGTCTCTTGGCTTTGTCCCATTGACCGGAACCCAATTTGTGCAAGGGCGCTTGGTCTGGGCTCACGCCGCTGTAGCGGCTGATCAAATGCAACTGACTGACGGGTACATACAGATTGGCTTCATCTGCATATGCCAGATGCAAAAACTCTTGTAGCAGTGGCATGCCTTTCTCGTCTGTTCCTTGGCCCATGTCCATGTTCACCAGGCCTCGATAGCGACCAATGCCATGGGCACTGTGCACCACGGGGTCGCCCACCTGCAATTCCGACAAATCCTTGATCAGGGATTCAACATCGCTGACCTCTTCTTGCTTGCGTCTCTTGCGAACGATCGGGCTGGCAGCAAAAATCTCTGTTTCGGTGACCAGGTCGATGCCTTGCGCTGTCCATGCAAAACCCGTGTGCATGCCACTCACAGCGATGCCAAAGGACTCCTCACTGACCAGGAAAGCATGCAGATCTTCAAAGCCACAGGGGTCTATGCCACCCGCGCGCAAGAAGTCGAGAAGACTCTCGCGCCGTCCAGCTGTGTCGGCCAAGATCAGCATCCGCTGCTTGCTTGAGTGCTGCCTGCTTTTCAATCTTGCCAGCGGCTCATCCGAGCCTCGATCAACCGTTAAGTCTGGCAATGCATTGGCCCATTCCACACGCGGCACCGCACTGGAGTCACGAACCGACAAGCAGGCATGTTGTTGAATCCGGGCATGAAACTGCTCCGCGTTCAAAAACAAATGGGAGGGACTCAAGACTGGGCGGTCTGGATCTCCCTGCGCTAAGCGATATCGCTCTTGGGAATCCTGCGTGAATCGCTGGATAACAGGGTCTGGCTCACCGTGCAAAACGATCAAGGCTTTGTCACCCAGGTAGTCAAATACCGTGGCTGTGTCTTCAAAAAACAGTGGCAAATAATATTCAATACCAGCTGTGGCGACACCATTGCCCATGTCTTTGTAGATTCGGCTTCGTGTGGGATCCCCCTCAAGCATTTCACGCCATCTGCCCCGAAACAGCGTTCTCGACGGCTCATCCATGGGGAATTCACGCCCAGGTAGCAATCGAACCTCAGGCACAGGATAAAGACTTCGTTGGGTATCTGGATCGAAGGTGCGAATGGAGTCGATTTCTTCATCGAACAGGTCAACTCGGAATGGCACCAATGAACCCATGGGGAAAATATCGATCAATCCGCCTCGAACCGTGTATTCACCTGGGCTGACCACTTGAGAGACATGGCTGTATCCAGCCAAGGTCAATTGGGCTTTAAGTTTGGATTCGTCCAGCTTTTGTTTGACCTTGAATTCAAAGTTGTAGGCCGCCAAAAAAGAAGGTGGTGCCAGTTTGTACAAGGCTGTGGTGGCGGGCATCAAAACCACATCGGCATCACCCTGCGAAATTCTCCAAAGTGTTGACAATCTCTCGCTGATCAGGTCTTGGTGCGGAGAAAAGGTGTCGTAGGGGAGGGTTTCCCAGTCGGGAAAAATCACGCACCTCGCACTGGGTTCGAAAAATGACAATTCATCGCAAAGTCGGTGTGCATCAAATGCGTCAGCGGTGATGATGGCTACGCGCTTTCCAAGCCCTTTTTCACGTTGAACCAGTTTGGCGATGAATAGCGCATCAGCTGAACCCGTTGGACGAGCTACCGTGAACTTTTGTGCATCTGTGAGCTTAGGGAGTTGCATGTAAACAAGGTGAACTGGCAAGACAAACACCCCCGAATGCACGCAAACGGGGGTGGAACAGCATGATTCTAGAATGCGTGCGAGGTTCCTGCTGAGCAGCAGACCATTGACCGGAGCGTATGAGCGATTCTGACCCGTTATTCCATGTATTGATTCCTTGCGCTGGCACAGGCAGTCGCATGGGCTTGGATACGCCAAAACAATACATGCCATTGGCAGGCCTGCCTTTGGTCATCCACACGCTTCGAGCCTTTGGACACATGCCTCAAATGGGGCATGGTGTGATCGTGGTTTCACCAGATGATGGTTTCATGGCAGATGTCATCAAACGGCATCCCCAAAGTAAATTCAAGGTGTTCCCTACCGGTGGGGCCTTGCGTGCAAACACCGTGTTGTCTGGCCTGGTGGCTCTGAAATCGCTGGGCGCAACAGGAAATGACTGGGTGATGGTGCATGATGCGGCCCGTTGCCTGATCACTCCCTCATTGATTCAACAGCTGTTTGATCAATGCCAACATGACGAGGTTGGCGGCCTGCTGGCAGTACCGCTGGCAGACACGCTCAAATCTGGATCTGATGGTCGCGTCACAGCCACCGTGAAGCGCTCGGACAAATGGCTGGCCCAAACACCACAAATGTTTCGCCTGGATAACTTGTTCCATGCGCTGACAGATGCCGTGCAGGCCGTGACAGATGAATCCAGTGCGATTGAGCTTTTGGGTCAGGCGCCACAATTGGTGCCAGGGGCTTCATTCAATTTCAAAGTCACTTTCCCAGAGGACGTGACACTGGCTGAGGCCATCTTGGCTGAGCGTCAAACAAAGGAGTTTCAAACCCATGGTCCCCATTGAATACCGTGTCGGGGAGGGCTGGGATGTGCACGCCCTGGTGCCTGGTCGCCGCTTAGTGATCGGTGGGGTGGAGATACCTTTTCATGCGGGGCTGCTTGGCCACTCAGACGCAGATGTCTTGTTACACGCCATCACTGACGCTTTGCTAGGGGCAGCGGGCATGGGTGACATTGGCACGCTTTTCCCGGATTCTGATCCTCAGTGGGCGGGCGCAGATTCGATTGTTTTGTTGACGGCTGCACACGAAAAAATCCAAACCATGGGTTGGCGTGTGTCCAATATCGATTGCACTGTCATTGCACAAGCACCCAAACTCGGCCCTCTCAAAACGATGATGCAAAAATGCATTGCAAACGCGCTGAACATCGATGCAAGCTGTGTCAATGTCAAAGGCAAAACCGCTGAAAAATTGGGGCCCGTCGGCATGGGACATGCGATTGAAGCCAGGGCAGTGGCAATGATTTACCGTGCTAAGTGATGTCAGCGGCTGAAGGCTCAGGCCCGTTGTCCGACTTGCCCTGAAAAATCAAAGCCAACTTGACGAAATGTCGAATCATCCGTTTATGTTCGGTATTGAGTCTGACAAATTGACGCAGCATTTCCGCGTCTCCCATGCACAGTGGTTGTTCTTGCGACGTCTCACGCGCAGATAAATACTGAGGCTGGGGCCCAAACAGCAAGTCTTGAGGACTGATTTGCAAGACATCGCCCAGCGTTTTCAATTTATCTTGTTTAGGAATGGAAACGCCAATCATCCAATTTCGTGCAGCATGGGAGGTGATGCCCTCACCCCAAAAGCGCATGTTGAATGCATCAGCCAGTTGGGTAGCAGATGCTTTCAAACCGGCTTCTTTCATCGCGTGACGAAGACGGGCAGCAAATGCTTCGGATTCAGGTTTGGGTTGAGGTTTTTTCATGTCCCGAACAATAAAGCAGTCATTTCAAACATGCAATGGATTCGGGATCACAAAAAATAAAAGTGAAAGTCACAGCCCTTGGGATCGTACATTGGGGTGATAGACACAGTGTTCAAAAACTGTTATTGGGCTGCCCATCCGCCATCCATGTTCCAAGCCACACCTCGAACATTGTTGCCTGCAGCCGAGCAGAAAAACAATGCCAACTGACCAAGCTCATCCGGTGTGGTGAATTGCAGAGAGGGTTCTTTTTCGGAGAGCAGGCGTTGCTTAGCTTCTTCGTTGCTTATTTGCAAGTCCTTGGCTTTTGCATCCACTTGTGCTTGAACCAAAGGAGTCAATACCCAGCCTGGACAGATGGCGTTGCAAGTAATGCCTGTGGTCGCGGTCTCTAATGCAGTGACTTTGGTGAACCCGACCATGCCGTGCTTAGCCGCAACATAGGCAGATTTGTCTGCAGAGCCAACCAAGCCATGAACCGATGCCACATTGATGATGCGACCCCATTTGGATTGGCGCATGCCTGGCAACGTCAGGCGAGTGGTGTGAAACGCACTGCTCAAGTTGATGGCCAACACATCGTTCCACTTGTCTGTTGGAAAGTTTTCAATAGGGGAAACATGCTGTATCCCAGCATTGTTGACGAGAATATCGATCGAGCCAAATGTGAGTAGTGATTGCCGGACCAGGTCTTCTATCTCTGAAGGGTGGCGCATGTCTGCGGCATGGAAAAAAGTTT
>CAJBOO010000201.1 GCA_903956845.1 uncultured Burkholderiales bacterium | reverse complement strand
GGCCGGCCTTGTGGTGCAACGGAAAAATTAAACATGCTTGAATCGATTCACTCTCCCGCTGATTTAAGAAAATTGCAGCGTGGCGATCTACCCCGCTTGGCCGCCGATGTGCGCCAGTGCGTGCTCGACAATGTGTCTCAAACCGGTGGCCACTTAAGCTCCAACTTGGGCACCGTCGAGCTAACAGTGGCACTTCACTACGTCTTTAACACCCCTGAAGATCGCATTGTTTGGGACGTGGGTCACCAAACTTATCCGCACAAAATTTTGACGGGACGTCGTGAGCGCATGCCCACGCTTCGTCAACTGGGCGGTTTGTCTGGTTTTCCAAGAAGAGACGAAAGTGAATACGACACCTTTGGTACAGCGCATTCTTCCACCAGTATTTCTGCGGCTTTGGGCATGGCCATTGCCGCGCGTCAAAAGGGCGAGTCACGTCACGCCATTGCGGTAATTGGTGATGGCGCTATGACTGCAGGCATGGCCTTCGAGGCCATGAACAACGCCGGCATTGAAGACTGCAAATTGTTGGTCATCTTGAACGACAACGACATGTCGATCAGCCCGCCGGTGGGCGCGTTGAACCGCTACTTGGCGCAACTCATGAGCGGCAGTTTTTACTCCACCGCCAAGAACATGGGCAAAAATGTTTTGAAAGGTGCACCGCCGCTGTTTGAGCTGGCCAAGCGCTTTGAACAACATGCTAAAGGCATGGTGGTACCCGCCACCATGTTTGAGCAATTTGGCTTCAATTACATTGGCCCCATCGATGGCCATGATTTGGACTCACTGATTCCCACGCTTGAAAACATCAAGCATTTGAAGGGGCCGCAGTTTCTGCATGTCATTACCAAAAAAGGCCAGGGTTACAAGCTGGCTGAAGACGACCCAGTCAACTACCACGGCCCTGGCAAGTTTGACCCCAAGGTGGGTTTGGTGCCTGCCGCCACGCCGCCCAAACCTTCATTCATGCACATCTTTGGTCGCTGGCTGTGCGACATGGCGGCTGCCGACCAACGCCTGGTTGGCATCACGCCTGCCATGCGTGAGGGCTCTGGCATGGTGGAGTTTCACAAGCGCTTTCCCGATCGTTATTACGATGTGGGCATTGCTGAACAACACGCTGTGACTTTTGCAGCGGGCTTGGCTTGTGAAGGTCTCAAACCGGTCGTTGCCATTTATTCCACGTTTTTACAACGCGGCTATGACCAATTGATTCACGACGTGGCTTTGCAAAATTTGCCCGTGGTGTTTGCTTTGGACCGCGCAGGTTTGGTGGGAGCAGATGGTGCCACGCATGCTGGCGCTTATGACATTGCTTATTTGCGATGCATTCCCAATGTGTCTGTGGCTTGCCCGAGTGACGAACGTGAATGTCGTTTGTTGCTCAGCACGGCGTATGCCCAGAACCATCCAGGGGCGGTGCGCTATCCCCGCGGGGCAGGGGTGGGCGTCGACGCGGGCTCAGACCTTGAAACGCTGCCTTTTGGCAAGGCTGAAGTTCGCCGCCAAGGCCAAGGCCTGTGTATCTTGGCCTTTGGCACCTTGCTTTACCCTGCATTGGCCGTGGCTGAAAAACTCAATGCCACTGTGGTCAATATGCGCTGGGCCAAGCCTTTGGATACCGAAATGCTGCTGCAAATGGCTGCCGGCCACGAGCGCTTTGTCACCTTGGAAGATGCTTGTGTCATGGGAGGGGCTGGCAGTGCCGTAGGAGAGTTCATGCAAAAGGCAGACATCTTGAAGCCCTTGCTATCATTGGGCCTTCCCGATGAGTTTGTCGAACATGGTGATCCTGCCAAATTGATGGCCTTGCATGGCTTGGATGCAACCGGCATAGAGCGGTCAATTCTTCAAAAATGGCCTTCATCGATTTCCAAAGCCTAATCTCCCCAGAAGGGTAAACCCCTTTCAAGGCGATCTTGTTTTTTCCTACAATCAGTGGTTGTAATTTTTTCCTGGAGTCAATATGGATTCTTTGTTAGCGCTGTCCAAAAGGATAGACCAATTCAGTGAATGGGTTGGCAAGTGGGTGGCTTGGCTAGTCCTGCTATCAGTGCTTGTCAGTGCTGCTAATGCCGTTTCAAGAAAGGCTTTCAACCTTAGCTCCAACGCTTTTCTAGAAGTTCAGTGGTACATGTTTGCAGCCGTTTTCATGCTGGCCGCTGGCTACACCCTGTTGCGTCAAGAGCACGTCAAAATTGACGTCGTGTCGGGTCGTTTTTCCAAGCGCACACAAATTTGGATTGACATCGCTGGCATTTGCTTCTTCTTAATTCCATTTGCAATTTACATTGCCATGTTGGCTATGCCCTTGGTCACGAACGCTTTCGTCACCAAAGAAATGTCATCCAACGCTGGCGGCTTGATGCGTTGGCCTGTGTTTGCGATGTTGCCGTTGGGCATGTTGTTGTTGGTCATTCAGGGCGTGTCTGAAGTCATCAAGCGTTTTGCATTCTTGCAAGGCATGATCCCAGATCCTTCTAAAAAGCAGGG
>CAJBOO010000200.1 GCA_903956845.1 uncultured Burkholderiales bacterium | reverse complement strand
CCTGCCTTGGCCGCCTATGTGGCAGCCGAGCTCGGGGTCAGCCATGAGTTCATTGACATCGACAACCCTGCCTGAGCGTTCTGCCATGACAGCACCCTCGTTATCACTGCCCTTGGCTTTGACCATGGGTGACCCTGCTGGCATTGGTCCCGAAATCATCCTCAAAGCCTTTGCCCAAGCCCCCGAGTTGATGCGTGATTGCTGCGTGGTGGGCGACCTGGGCGTCATGCAGCAACACCAAACCATGCTCGCGGCGCACCTGCCGAACCCCTTGTCATGTGTGGCTGTCTCTGATTTGCAAGGTCTTCAAAGGCTTGCAGCCCACCACATTCCAGTGCTTCCCATCGACGCCCCTTCCAAAGGCGTGGTGTGGGGTCAGGTCAGTCAAGCTGCAGGCCACATGGCGGCGAGTGCCGTCACTTGGGCCGCCAAAGCCGCTTTGCGCGGTGAGGTGAGGGCCGTGGTGACCGCGCCTTTGCACAAAAAAGCGCTGTCGCTCGCAGGCGTTGAATATCCAGGGCACACTGAAATGTTGCAAGCCTTGGCGGCCCAGCATTTGGGTGTGTCGGTGTCCGAGGTGCCAGTGCGCATGATGCTCACCAGCCCAGGCTTGAGCACGGTGTTGGTGAGCATCCACCTGTCATTGCGCCAAGCGATTGATGCCGTGACCACGGCCAATGTCTTGCAAACCTTGCAGATCACGCACCGCAGTTGGCAAGCGCTGCACGGTCGTGCCCCCCGCATGGTGGTGGCAGGCCTCAACCCCCATGCGGGTGAAGACGGCCTCTTTGGCCGTGAAGAAGCCGAGCACATTGCCCCCGCTGTGGCCTTGGCCAAACAACAAGGCCTGTGGGTCAATGGCCCTTATGCACCTGACACCGTCTTCATGAATGCGCACAGCCCTGCAGGCCAGCAAAGCACGGATGTGGTGGTGGCCATGTACCACGACCAAGGTTTGATCCCGGTGAAATACCTGGGTCTGGCCCATGGGGTTAACCAGACCTTGGGCCTGCCATTTGTGCGCACCAGTCCTGACCATGGCACCGCTTTTGACATTGTCGGCAAGGGCCTGGCTGACCCCAGCAGCTTGTTGGCGGCGGTCCGGGTGGCCAAGGGCGAGTCCTTGGCGGCGCCCCAAAAGAATACTTAAGAACTCTCCTTCTGCCATCCCAAGGGTACTCAGGGGCTTACTGGGGAAACTGGGCGATGTCGGAAACCGTCCAAAGTCGCTCGGTTAGAATCGAAAGCTATCCAAAATTTGCATTGATACGTAGAGGTCTTTCATGAGTGACTCCACTGTGGACACCGACAAGCGCACTTGGCTCATTGCCTCCAGTTGCGCAGGTGCAGTAGGCGGCGCAGCCGTTGCCGTTCCCTTCATCAGCGCTTTCAGCCCATCAGAGCGAGCCAAGGCCGCCGGTGCAGCCGTTGAAGTTGACATCTCCAGCATCAAGCCTGGCGAAAAGCTGACGGTGGAATGGCGCGGCAAGCCTGTGTGGGTCATTCGCCGCACACCCGAACAATTGGAAGCCCTGAAAAAAGTCGAAGGTCAACTCGCCGACCCCGACTCCAAGCGCAAGCCAGAAGAATTGACCCCCGAGTACGCCCGCAACCAAGCGCGCTCCATCAAACCTGAGTTTTTCGTGGGTGTGGGCATTTGTTCGCACTTGGGTTGCTCACCCAGTGACAAATTTCAAATGGGCCCGCAGCCTTCGCTGCCCGACGATTGGCAAGGCGGCTTTTTGTGCCCCTGCCACGGCTCCACTTTCGACATGGCTGGTCGTGTCTACAAAAACAAACCCGCGCCAGACAATCTGGAGATCCCACCTCACATGTATCTCACCGAGACGCGTTTGCTCATCGGCGAAGACAAGAAAGCATAAAGGCGGACCCCATGGCTGAATTCAAAGACATCCCTTCCAATGCGCCAGTGGCTGACAAAGCCTTGAACTGGATCGACAACCGCTTTCCGCTCTCCAAGATGTTCAAAGAGCACATGAGCGAGTACTACGCGCCTAAAAACTTCAACTTCCTCTACTTCTTCGGCGTGCTGTCACTGCTGGTGTTGGTGATTCAAATTCTCACTGGCATCTTTTTGGTGATGCACTACAAACCTGATGCAGCGGTGGCTTTCGCATCGGTGGAATACATCATGCGCGACGTGCCCTGGGGTTGGCTGATTCGCTACATGCACTCCACGGGCGCCTCCGCCTTTTTTGTGGTGGTGTACATGCACATGTTCCGTGGCTTGATTTACGGTTCATACCGCAAGCCCCGTGAATTGGTTTGGCTGTTCGGTTGTGCCATTTTCTTGGCGCTGATGGGCGAGGCCTTCATGGGCTACTTGCTGCCATGGGGACAAATGTCCTACTGGGGCGCGCAAGTGATCGTCAACTTGTTCTCAGCCATCCCCTTCATCGGTCCAGACCTGGCTTTGTTGATCCGCGGTGACTATGTCGTGGGCGACGCCACCTTGAACCGCTTTTTCAGCTTCCATGTGATTGCCGTGCCCATGGTCCTCTTGGGCTTGGTGGTGGCGCACATCATCGCCTTGCATGAAGTCGGTTCCAACAACCCAGATGGCGTGGAAATCAAAGCCCACAAGGATGCCAAAGGCATTCCTTTGGACGGCATTCCTTTCCATCCTTACTACAGCGTGCATGACATCATGGGTGTCATCGGCTTCTTGCTGGTGTTCTGCGCCATCATCTTCTTTGCCCCTGAGTTTGGCGGTTACTTCTTGGAGTACAACAACTTCATCCCAGCCGACCCGCTGAAAACACCGCTGCACATTGCACCTGTTTGGTACTTCACGCCTTACTACTCCATGCTGCGTGCCATCACCAGCGAGATGATGTATGCCTTGATTTTGTGTGTGTTGGCTGGCGCTTACCTGGGTGCCACACGCGCCCAATTGAACAACACCTTCAAAGCCATCGTCATCGGCGGCGCGGCGGTGTTGGTGGTCTTGATGCTGGCCATCGATGCCAAATTCTGGGGCGTGGTGGTCATGGGTGGTGCGGTCATCATCCTGTTCTTCTTACCTTGGTTGGACCACTGTGCAGTCAAATCGATACGTTATCGTCCTGACTGGCACAAATACCTTTACGTCATCTTTGTGATCGACTTCTTTGTGCTGGGCTACCTGGGCATGCAGCCGCCTTCCCCCATTGGTGAGCGTGTGTCCCAAGTCGGCTCCTTGTATTACTTTGG
>CAJBOO010000199.1 GCA_903956845.1 uncultured Burkholderiales bacterium | reverse complement strand
TCTATGGCCGAGCTCATGTCCAAGGGGTCGTGGTCGAGTTGGCAGTCTGACAAAAAGTCCAGCAGATCTTGGGCGGTGGCGAAGTAACGGCCCAATTCGGCCACCACCACCGCGCAAACAACGGCACTGCCTTTGGCGAGGGCGGCCTCCAAGGCGGCCTGTGCTGCTACAGCGCCGGGTGCGCCTTTGACGATGTCAAACAGTACGCTGGAGTCGACAGCGGTTTTCATGGTTTGTCAGGCTCAGCTTCCCAAGGCACGGGGCGGCCGCGCAGATCACTCAGGGCCTGGTCACGGCTGAGACCGTCATCCACGGCCTTACCCACCCAACGGCTCAGGTCCAGACTCACCTTTTTTTCTACCACCAAGCGGCGGCCTTCCAGGCTGATTTGCAACTTGGCACCGGGTTTGAGGCCCAGGGCGTCACGAGCCTCCTTGGGAATCACAATTTGGCCGCGCTCAGCGAGGGTGATGTCTTGCGTTTCCATGGCTTGCCTTTTCCTTTGAAGACGTCAGTATGCTGCCAGAGGTATGAAAGATCAAGTATGAATTAGATGGCTTTGGAGATACGTTTTTTTACCACAATATATGTCATCTATACCTTGAACTAGCTTATTTTAAATAGTAATTACTGCAAAATGTAGTTTATTAATACTACTTTTTGCATGCCGTGAGCCTCTTCACCCAACTCCAAACCGCCCGAAGCGAAGAAGACGTCAAGGACGCCTACATCAAGGCGCTTGGCCTTAAGGTTTATTCCAAGGGCCTGATCGACATCCGGACCGATGAAATTTGGTTGGAAGCCAAGGACACGGGCAAGAACTCCTGCTACGCCATGTTCACCCAGCTGCTGCATTACGTGCAGGACGCCTTGAACAAAGGCGAGCCGGTGCCAGCATTGCTGGCGGTGATCGACACCGAAAAAGCCGCGCTCATGAAAAGCGTTGACGTGCTGCCTTTTTTGGCCAAGAAAACCATCAAGTGGGGCAAGTCGGCCAGCCAGTACACCCAAGAAGCCTTGGACGAAATCTCTTCTTTCATTGGCACTTATTTTGTGCAGTTCAAGATCAAGACGCACGAAGACGAGTTCATCACCACCGTCAAATCAGCCATCAAATCGGGCGACATCATCCGCACGCAAATCACGCCCGACAACCTCAAACAGGTGTTTGACAAATGGGTAGCGATGATTGGCCGCGAAATCACCGGGGTCGCTGAAGAAGACTACTCACTGCTGTTTTTCGCCGACATCATGAACGACGGCAAGGCGTCCACCCACGCCAACTTGCCTGCCGAATTGGTGCACAAAAATGGCGATCCGTTGTTTTTGCTCAAGGGCAAGCCTTTTGAACTGGGCAACAAAGAAGGTTATCGCCAGTTTTGGGCCATCTACCACCGCCCACCCAAAACGGAATACCGCGACTACCTGCTCGAGCGCCGCGACAGCTTGATTCCGATAGACGAGCGCAGCTTCAAAGGCGCTTACTACACGCCCTTGCACGTGGTGGACAAGGCCTACGACAAGCTTGCCGAAACGCTGGGTCAAAACTGGCAAAAAGAGTACATCGTGTGGGACATGTGCTGCGGCGTGGGCAACTTGGAGGTCAAGCACAGCAATCCGCGCAACATCTACATGAGCACGCTCGACCAAGAAGACATCGACGTGATGAAAGCCACCAAAACCTGCGTGGCCGCGCAGCGCTTTCAGTACGACTATTTGAATGACGACATCACCGACGACGGGGAGATTGACTACAGCCTCACCAACAAAGTGCCAGCAGGTTTGCGCAAAGCCATTGCGGAGGGGAAGAAGATGTTGGTGCTGATCAATCCGCCGTATGCGGAGGTTGGGACTCGAGGAAATACAACCATCGAATTGGGAACAGAGAACAAAGAAGGCGTAGCTAATACGAAATTCGCTGAAAAATCGATGGCCGATTTTGGCAAAGCAAGCAACGAGCTCTTTACGCAATTCGTTGCACGCATCTCAAAGGAAGTTCCAACTGCAACTTTGGCAATGTTCAGTACGTTGAAATATGTCAACGCACCAAATTTTGAAAAATTCAGAATGGCATGGCACGCCAAATATTTAGGTGGTTTTGTTGTTCACAATCAAGCCTTTGAAGGTCTGAGTGGAAAATTTCCAATCGGTTTCTTGGTTTGGAAAACCAACTTGTCTGCAACCGAAAAAATCACAGAAATCACGACTGATGTCCTTGATCGTGATGCCAAGAATAT
>CAJBOO010000198.1 GCA_903956845.1 uncultured Burkholderiales bacterium | reverse complement strand
CCACCTGAGTTGATTGAGGCCTTGAAGCAAGACAAAGAACTTGATGATGCATTTCATCAACTCACCCTAGGTCGCCAAAGAAGTTATGTGATTCACCTGAGTACCGCCAAAAAATCAGAAACTCGTGTGGCTCGTATCAAGGGTTTTCGCGAAAAAATAATGTCAGGCAAAGGAGCAATGGAGCGATGAACAAGCCATTGCTCTATACCTACCGCCGCTGCCCATACGCCATGCGAGCTCGCATGGCTTTGCTTCAAGCGGGTGTGGCTTATGAGCCGCATGAGGTGTCACTCAAAGACAAACCTGCCCCGATGTTGGTCTTGTCCCCCAAAGGCACCGTGCCTGTGCTGGTGCTGCCAAGCGGTGAGGTGCTGGAGCAAAGCCTGGACATCATGCGCTGGGCCTTCGCGCAAACGGGTGACACGGCTGCCTGGTGGTCCAGGGCGCAAACCGCAGTCAACCAAACCCTGCTGGCCACATGCGATGGCGAGTTCAAACACCACCTGGACCGCTACAAATACCCGCAGCGATTCAGCGATGCCCTGGGCTTGGAACAGCACCGTGCGCAAGCGGTGGTGGCGTTGCTAGAGCCGTTGGAAACGGCATTGAAAGGCTGTGCGTACTTGGGCGGTGCATCACCGTGTGCGGCCGACATTGGCATCTTTCCGTTTGTACGGCAGTTTGCGGCAATCGATCCTGATGGTTTTAAAACGCTGCCTTTGCCTGCGGTCAGAACCTGGTTAGCCGCTTGGTTGGTGCATCCCTTGTTTGAGACGGCGATGGCCAAGACTCAGTGAGGGCCAGTGTCGTCGAGCAATGCAAACGGCAAACTTGGTTTGACCAAGACCACGGTGCAGGGCGCATCCATGGCCACCTTGATGGGCACGGTGGCCACGAAACGCTGCATTTGCAAACCATGGGTGGCGGCACCCATGATGACCATGCTGACATGGTTGCCTCGGGCGTAGGCCAATAAAGCCCCAGCGACATCCCCCGACTCCAGGACATGAAAAGAACTTTGGTGCCCTGGGATGTCTATGGGTTTAGCCCATTGTTGCAAGCGTGTCAGGTGCCAGCGGTGGACGCTGGTTTCACTGTTGTCTGCATCGGTTGAGCTGATCTCGCTGCCCGATATGACGGTCACGCAGGCCAAGCGTGCGCCTGGTCGAAGGCCCAACGATCGTTTCACCGCTTCGCGCAGCGCATGCAAAGTTTCATCTCGCACATCTTGGTGTGGAACAGCAACCATCACGATCGGGACTTCTTGGATTTGCTGCGAAGGCAGGGGGCTGGGTTCATATTGCAAGCCAGCGGCCCGGACCCAACGCTTGAAATGGACCCAAAAACCGGCGCCCTGCTGTTGCCTGCCTCGTTCGGTGATGCGCACGCTGTCGGGGTGGCTCAGATCGAATGCCAAGTGCGCTGCCGAGGGGTAACGCTGTGCAGCCACAGGGGCTAAACATGTCAAGATGATTTCTTGCAGCCACTCAGGCAGATGGGGTCGGTGTCGCCGAGGCGGTGCGGGGTCCATCCACAAACGCTGACGCAAGCCGCCCTGGGTGGTGGGTTCGCCAAAGGGCAATTCACCCGTGGCGAGTTGGTACAGCATCACCCCGATCGCAAACACATCGCTGCGGGGATCTCCGCGCACCCCAACCACCTGCTCTGGTGAGATCCAAATCGGTGAACCCACCGCTTGTCGTAACTCTTCTGCCAGCAAATCGGGGTAATGCGCATGGCATGACAAGCCAAAGTCAATCAAGACAGCGCTGCCGTCCGGACGAATCAGCACATTGGCGGGCTTCAAGTCAAGGTGGCACACGTTTTGGCGATGCAGGCTGTGCGCTGCGGTGGCGACCGCTGCGCCAAGACGAGCGATCTCTGAGGGTTCAAGTGCGGTGGGACGGTCCAACCAATGTTCTAAGGTGTGGCCCTGCAGGTATTCCATCACCAAGTAGGGCGTGCGGGCCAGATCGCCTGCAGCAACAAAGCGCGGCACGTGATGCCCCTCGAGTGAGGGCAATATCTGGAGCTCTACTTCGAAGCTGACGATGTTCTCCGCGCCGTCGCCTGCGGTCATTCGCGGGATCTTCATGACCATGTCAAATGCACTGTCGCGGCGAGTGCCCTCCGCATTCGCCGCATGAGCCACTCGGTAGATGTGCGCCATGCCACCCGCGTGGACACATTCCAACACTTCAAACCCGTCAATGACACTGCCAGCGGTCAGTCGTTTCAACGGCCAGTCTCCAGTCGTTGTGCAAAAAAGGCAGGCAGACCAGCCGCTCGGATGGCCGCCGCTGCCGTTGCATGGTCGTAGGGCACACGGTGAAAAACCATGCGTTGCGCGGACAAGTCACAGATGGCATACATGGCGCGGGGATCTCCATCTCGAGGTTGCCCTACCGAGCCGATGGTCACCACGCAATCACGGGTGGAGGAGAGTGGCACAGCCACGCCAGCCGTTGGCTGAAAGGGCATCAATCGTCGACCACTGCCTTGGTAATACAGGGTTTGCTGATGCACATGGCCCACCACCACATGCACAGCCTGGCTACCCTTTGTCGCGTGGGCCGCATCCAGACACAGCTGGGCGGCACGTTCGTTGTCGATGTAGGGCCAATGGTCGGGCTGGTGGGCGCTGGCATGGACCAGCAGCACATGGTCAACAGAGGCAGTGAGCGGCAAGCCAGCGAGAAACGCGCGTTGTTGCACAGAAAGTTGCTGGTGTGTCCACTCGGCAGTGCTGTTGCCTAAAGTGCTGTCATCCGTGGGTGGCTGACAAGCCATCTGATCATGGTTGCCCCTGACCACCACTGCCCCTTGTGCGGCAAGCGCCATGACTTCATGAAGCACCGCAACAGGGTCTGCACCATAGCCCACCAAGTCGCCTAAAAAAGCATAGCGATCAACCCCTTGCGCTTTGGCATGCGCCAGGCAAGCTTGCAAGGCTTGCTGGTTGGCGTGAATGTCAGACAGGAGGGCGAGTTTCATGCATGTGGGTCTAACTCATTGGATATCCCTGTTTTTAGCACACCAGTGATTGGGGTTGTCGTAGCCGGTGCTTCCCACTGCGGTTTTCATTTTGTCTCCGCAGGTCATGGGGATGGCCTCACTGGGTCGAACATTGATGGCTTGCTGGCAGGAAGAGAAACTGCCTTGCTCCTCCAAACTGCTGCCATTCCTCGAGAATCCCTGGACATCCCCTTTGGAGTTCTTGCGGAAGAACCCAAACCGAGCGCCCTGGGTTTGCCTGCACTGCCAATCACTCAACGTGGCTCTGGCAGTGTGGCACCAATGTCCCTCTTTGTCATAGCCGGTGTAACCCCATTTTTGTTTGAACGGCGCACCGCAGACGACCGGTTTGATCAGATCAGCTTTGGGTGGGAGTTCGGCTGTGATTTTGCAATCTTCGTGGGATTTGGCGACCGTGGGGTTTGAGCCATCGGCGGACATGGATTCAATTTCTCCCATGTCGTTCATGCGCAGGGGTATGTTTTGCCCGGGTAAACATTGCCACTCCCAACTTTTCTTGGGGGTGTTAGAGATGGCAGCCGTTTTGACACCGTCTTTCACAAACGTGGGCACAGCGGGCGCAATGTAATTGCTGGTTTGCTTTGTTGTGGGCGATGATTTGTTCAACAGAGATTGCATGTACTGACTGGCTGCGTCTTTGAGCTGGAATTCGGTGGATTGCAAGGGCCTGCCGTGAGGGTCAGTCTTGACTGGGTAAAACGCTGGTGCATCACCCGTTGCATAGACCCCCAGGTAATGCTTCTCGTCATTGGCCAACCTGTTGGCCTGCTCGCAATACAAACTGATGGGATGCGCTGTACCCCACAAGATGTTCATTTGCATCACAGACAAAAACATGTTGGCAGTCGCAAAGTGGTCTTGGCTGTAATAACCCAGCAACTTGCCGAGTCGAGCGGCGCTTTTCTCAACCAATCCGTCGGTCGCATCCCAACCTCTGCTGAGCATCACGTCATCCATAATGGACATGACGTACATCACCGGATCAAGGACAGAACCAAAGGGCTGAACGCCACCCCAAGAGTAGTAAAGCACGGGGTATTGTTTCACCTCCCTTTCAATCGGGTGGCGACTGTCAGCTCTGTAGAGCATCTCGACGGAGCCATTGGGCTGTTTGACCAATTTGGCAATCTCCATGTAGGCAGCCGGGGTGATTTTTTGAACAAATCCCAAGGGACTACTCCAATCCGTGCCTTGTCCCTTGGTGAAGCTGGACAACCCCCAGGGGTGTATCCAGTTGAAAATCCGCATGCCTTTCATGGACATGGACTTGAATGCATTCAAGTTGTCGACGGGGTATTTGGTTTCATCGTTGTAGGCGGCAACGTTCACAAACCGACCAAACACGTCCCAGGCTTCTTTGAGCCATCCCCGTTCTGGAGGACGCTTTTCTGCATCCCACTGGGCGATTTCGATCAAGATATCTGCCAGTTGTGGACCGTGGTTCACGCCAGAGACAGAGGTCACAGACGCCACCATTTCGGGTGCGACGCTGGCCACATACCTTGAAGTGGTCGCGCCTTGCGAGTGGCCAATCAAGTGAACTCTGGTTTCGCCTGTTTCCTTCAGTACTTTTTTGACAAAGGCCAGTAACTGATCGCCCCTGGTTTCAGTGGTTTGAACTGGCGCCACAGAGGCAGTGAACACATTGGCACCCCTGCTGCCGCCTCGCATGGCTTCTGCTATCCCATGGAAATAAGCCCAAGTAGCAGCGCCACCTTGCCATCGCATGGTGTCGGCACCATTCCAGCCGTGCACCAGGATGATCGGATACCGCGTTCGACGATCGTAGTCCGGGCAATAGTTGATCGGCACCCCCGCATCCCTGAAGTAGACATCTTTGACGAATCCATTGTCTCTTCTGCAAAAAGCGCCGTCGTCTTTGTGCGTGTGGGGACAAACCTGCCAACAAACTGGTCCAGCACCCGAAAATCCATCTTTGCAATTGGGGTAGCAAAGCAAACCGCTTTGGTAGGTTCCTGGTCTGCAATGATTCAAAGGCACGCCCCAGCCTCTGCCATAAGAGCTCTTCCAGTGCATGAAGCCCCAATCTATTTTGGGCAAGCAAATGAACCACCAACAAGGGCCCCAGCCCACGATTTTGGGATAGCGCACACAGAACAATCCCCAATCGGTATCTGTGCCAGGAGGGCAGTGCTGCCAACAAACAGGTCCTACCCCATAAAAGCCGTTTTGACAGTTTTCATAACAAAGCAAGCCGTTTTGCCACTGACCAGGCTTGCACCCCATGGGTTCACCTGCGCCGCGTCCATAGGATTCCTTGGCAAATGAGTTGATGTCTGTACACACCACCCCCAGGTCGACAAAACCAGGGGGGCAAGTGGTCAAACAGGTGGCCATGAAGCCTGTGTAGCCAGGTTTGCATTTGTTGTAACAAAGGGCAACGGACTGCTCGCGTCCATCATCACACAGCCCTTTGACCAAGGCTGGTTCGGCTTTGGCGACATTGGT
>CAJBOO010000197.1 GCA_903956845.1 uncultured Burkholderiales bacterium | reverse complement strand
GCTCATCGCGTTTACTCCAGATTAAGTTGAAAAAGTTGTCAGTGATGTTTCTGTTACTTCACAGCAATGAAGCTCGTCTTTGCCTTACCTCATCACCTTCACAGAAAGTCACTTCCTTCTTCCTGTACACAATGATTCGACGGCTTGCTGTAAACCTTTAACAACTCTTTCAAATTTTTGATGAAAACAACACGCCTTTGAGCGCATCAATGCTGTGAGCCACACGGATCACTTCTTCCGTAGGAATTTTGCGAACCACTTCACCTGTTTGGCTGTTGGTCACCACGATCACTGGGCCATTGATGGCTTCGTCATGGCTGAACCCCAGGTTTTGTTTGTTGTCGGCCATTTGCTTATTGACCTGCGCCAAAGCTTCTTTCAGCGCCTTTTGCTTTTGTTCGGGGTCTGTGGTGAGCTCAACAGGCTTTCTAGGCTGAACGCGAGCAGGCGCATCTGCTTTAGCCGCGGCTGTTGGCGCGGCCACTGGCATGGGGCTGCTCGTTGTTTTGGAAATTTCGATTGGCATGGTTGCGTCCCATCAAACAAATACCCCCTACTGTCCAAAAGACTGGGGGGTATTCCATGATTCGACGCGAAATACAACTACTTGAGCGAATTTTTAAAAATTCATGAATGCTCGAAAAGAATGAACTATTTATATCTCAATTATTTGGTGTAACTGCTCATCATGCCATCAAAGGTACTCTTCAAGCTGGACTTCATTGAGTTGTTCGAACCCACCATGTTGTCCATCACTGCAAACTGCTTGTTGTATCGGGCAAGCAAAGACTCCATGCGCCTGTTCAGGACTTCCAAATCATCTTTGTACTTGGTGATTTGGGTATTGGTGTTGCGTGTTTGGTAGGCCAAGTCACCCGTTGTTCTGAGCATTTTGGCCAAGCTGCGAACAGAGTCGTTGGCCAGTGCAATGTTTTCAACACTGTATTCGCTGGTATTGCTTCGATTGGCAGTGAACATGGTCACCACATCGTCGTAATTGCTTTTGAGCTTGCTGTCCAATGTCACCGCGTCCACCGACATCACGCCCTTTTGGTCAATGCTGATTCCTATATCGCGCAACGCCGTGATGCCATTGCTGGTGCTGCTGGACGTGTTCATGAACATGCTGCGCAGCTTGGATTTCATGGTGGACACCAAGGAGTCGTTGACCAAGGTGGCGCCGTAGTTCTCCAGAGTTGACTTGGGGTTGGATGCCTCGTTCAAGAGACTTTGCGTGTCGTTGTAGGCAGTGACAAGCGCATTGATCTTGGTGGTTAAGTCAGTGGTGTCACGAGACAACTGCACATTGGTCGTTGCCACAGACCGCATGTTGAGGGTGACGCCTTCCAAAGCATCGCTCACGGTGTTGCTAGCGCGGGTGTAGCCAATCCCATCAATGGTGAAGTTGGCGTCTTGTGCGGCTTGTATGTTGGTCAGACTCAGCGCACCAGCACTGTCACTCAAGCTGAACTGGTTGTCAGCACCGGTGGTGCCAGTCAACAAAATTTTGTAGGGTTGTGCATCGTTGCTGCTGGTGTAGACCAGTTGTGCTTTGACGCCTTTGTTGGCCAAGTTGATGGCATCGACCACGCCTTGTGGCGTATCGCTGCCTGCGGTCACACTGATGGTGGAGGCTGCGCTTGAACCAACAGTCAGCGACAGCGTCATGGCGGAACCACCATTGAGGGAGGCTGTCGAAGACGCAAACGTGCCGCTGATGCTGCGTTGCGCTTTGGCTAAGGCAGTCACCGTCAGTTCATGAGAACCTTCTGCCGCAGATGGCCCGGCAGTGGCCGTGAAGGCCGAGGCGTTGTCCACGGAGGCAGTGATGCCACCGTAGTCCGATTTGTCATTCAAGGCTTCGAATGCGGTTTTGACTTCGCCAAGCATGAATGAAATCGCTGCATAGCCAGACACCCTGGCCTCTGACTTGGCAATCTTTGCATTGATCGCGTTTTCTTTGGGAACCCGCTCTGCATCCACCAAATTTTGCGCCAATGAGGCCACGTCCACACCGGAGCCTGCACCCAATTTGGTCATCAAAGCCTGTGCATTGGCCTTGTTCGTTGCGGATATTTGCGCAGCGGTGGGGACTGGTGAGGTGCTGGATGAGATGCTGGTCGCCATGATGGACTTTATGAAGCTTTATCGGGATTCGGCATGAACGGCTTGAACTTGAATGCTCAGTTCATGTAATTGAAAAGTGTCAACTTGGCAATCTTCGCAAAGCTGCTTTGTGCGGCTTCCAATGCCAACTGGTCTTTGTTCATCTTGGTGATGGCTTCGGTGTAGTCCAGGTCTTCCACATCGGACTTGGTGGTTTTGAGTCGCAAAGTGATTTCATCCAACACGCTGTTTTGCGAGTCCACCACGTTCATGTCGGTACCCACTTGCGCATTTGCATCGCTGATGCCCTGTTGCATGCGGTCAATCTCGCCGATGCCGCGCTGGATATTTGGTCTGTCGGAGTTTTTCACTGAATCGACCATGTCAGCCAATGCCTGGAAGAAACCAATACCCACCTTGTTGCCCTTAGGGTCAACACGGACCAACCGCACGAACGCGTCTGACCCAGGAATATTCAGGTTCATGCGTCGGTTATCGCCAACCGACACCACCATGCGGCTTTGGTCGCCTTGGTAAACCACGGCACCTTTGGCGTCTTGACCAAACGGCGCTTGACCCACACGGCTGCCAGCAAACAGGTAATTGCCATTGGAATCTTGTGTGTTGGCCAAACTCAAAATTTGTTCTCTGAGTTGTGTCATCTCCAGCGCAATGGTTTGCCTGTCGGCTGGGTTCAAGGTGTCGTTGCTGGCTTGTACTGCCAGTTCTTTGAACCGAAACATGACATCACTGGTGTTTTTCAATGCGGTTTCTTGGGCCTGCAAGCGGGTGTTGACCGCTTTGAGGTTGCCTTGGTAGCTGGCCTGACGCGCCAATTCAGATTCCAAGCGGGTGATCAACGAAGCCTTGTCAGGCTGATCACTGGGTTTGTTGATCTGTTTACCGGTTGACAGTTGTTCTTGTGTTTTGGCCAGACTGCCTTGGATAGAACCCAATTGGTACGTGGCGTTGTCAAAAAACATGCTGGTTGAGACTTTCATCACCATGGCTGTAATCTCCTTCAGCGGATTTGAACAATCGAGTCAAACAA
Organism: uncultured Burkholderiales bacterium; assembly: GCA_903956845.1. Taxonomy (GTDB): domain Bacteria; phylum Pseudomonadota; class Gammaproteobacteria; order Burkholderiales; family Burkholderiaceae_C; genus Limnohabitans. The sequence continues at coordinate 6,005 of CAJBOO010000197.1, read as the reverse complement.
CTGACCCGATACTTGCAGCGATTTGGCTGCGGCTTGGTAAGCTTGTTGATAGCGAATCAAGTCCGCTGCCTCGTCATCTAGATTCACGCCAGACACCTTGTCGCGAGCCTGCTTGGCCTGGTCGTTCACCACGGTCAATGCTTGTTGCGTGATCTTGGCTTGCTGGGCAGTGTTGCCCACGGTATTGACTTGGTCGATATAGGCATCGGCAAAGGTTTTGTTACCAACCACTTCCTTTTTGGACAGGTCGGCCATGATCATCATGTTTTCGTTGTTGCCCAAGCCATCGAAGTTGCCATCCACGCGGAACACATCACCCACATCAGGTGCGCGGCTGAAACGAACATTCACGCCCTGGTAATTCACCACGGGGTTGAGCACCGTGTTGTCGTAATGACGCTCTGCCAACACAGTGCCAGTCTTGGCGTCTGTGATGTTGTATTGGGTCGGTGAAGTGAATTTGATCACCAGGTTTTGACCACGCAGTTTTTGCTGAGGGTCATCAGGCTGGCCTGAGAAACTCGCGGCGATGGTGGCTTTGCCTTCACCGGTCACAAAGACTTGAACGTCGTCCGGTACCTTGCCTTCAAAGTAAGCGCCTGTGCGAAATCCAATCAGACTCAGGTCGAAAGGCGAGCCTTCGGTGTCCACCATTTTGCCGGTGGCATCCATGATCTGGTAGGTGCCGAATGACAAGCGAATGTCGGATTCGACTGGGTCGTCCCCAATGGTTCGCGATAAACGGATTTGCCCTTGGATGGTGACACTGGTGTCTGCCACGGACATGTTGAATGCATTGGCAGGCGAATCCTTCACGTCCTCAGGACCGATGGAGATAGCTTCGCCTTCATGGTCCTGGGCGTTGGACAGAATCAAATCGCCATTGGCTGCCAACCTGGCGGTGACATGGGTGTTGACTTGTGAGGCTTGAATGGCTTTGACCAATCCCGCGACATCTTTGTATTCTTTGGCAGACTTGCCATCCAAATTCAAGGTGCCAATGTTGTACCCATTGAGGGTCAAACCTTTGCGCAAGTCCAAGCTGTTGGCAGGTACCCGGATCTCGTTGAACTTTTCAACGGTGACATCTTTGAGCGAATTGCTCAACGCAATTTCACCCTTCAACCAACTCTCAATCTTGGATGGGGTGAGCGTTGTGCCTGGCGCCAAGGTCAATGCACCCAAGGGAACGCCATTGAGCTTCAATGCGCCTGCCGCAATCAATGGTGCGCCATTGGCAGGGGCTTGGATGTTGTTTTGGATGTGGCTGGTTTCGATTTCAGCGGGAATCGCATTGGGCAAAATCGGTGCACCTTGCTTGTCAAACAACTGAGCAATCGGATGGCCATTGGCATCCAGTTTCAAAGTCAACGGCTGACCTAAATTGTCAAACTGCTGCTCATAAACGACCGAACTCTTGGAGCCATAAAACACTTTGGCATCCAAATAGCCATCCTCACCCGACTCGTTCAAATAAGTGTCGCTGTAGGTGACTGATTCGTTGAAGCCGTTTTCATGGGTCAGAATTTGGTATTTCTGATCGATGGTCATGGGGCTGCCGATCAAATGCCTGCCATCTTTGGTCAGGATCTGAATTTGCTGGCCCGACTTCACGTTGTCCAGGTAAATGGTTGGCGAGTCCATGCCCGCAGCAATCGTTGTCACTGCGGCAAACAAATTTCCACCACCCACCTCCACCATCAATGGGTTGGAGGTGTAGGGGTTGCTGGTGATTTTGGGGTTGCTCAAACCAGGCGGCAAGGGGCTCATGGTGTAGTCCACCTTGGCTTTGACGTTACTGGCGTTGTTGTTGTCTTCCGTGACCCTGAACTGCGCACCTGTGGCCACGCGCATGGGATCACTCACCATCATGGTGATGCCTGCAGACTTGTCAGTGGCCGTGGTGTCAAACTTGAGCAATACCTGGCCGACATTGCCATAACCATCGATGCCGTTTTGTTGGATGGCATTGACCTCATCCACAAAAGACTGGGCAATGAAATCAAGACTCTTCTGTGCAGGCTCCAACACCTGTGTGATGAAGGTGTTCATGCCACCCATGGTGCCACCGCTCGCGCCAGCCAATGGTTCGCTGTTGCCAAACGGGTCAATCACCATGTCCAAATTGCTGACGGAGTCGGGCGCAAATCCAATCGGACGCGATTTCAATCCGTCCACCACCAAGCTTTGCTTCATGGTCGCACCCAAACTGACGGACACGATGCCGTTGGAGGTGAAGCTGGTTTTGATGCGTGAAAACTCAGAGAGTTGACGCAAAATCAAATCACGACGGTCCAACAACTCGGGGGGCTGTCCATCCAACGATGGCGATTTGGTCAGCTGCTGGTTCACCAAGGCCAATTGCTCGGTCAAGGTGTTGAGTTGCCCAGCGGCACTTTCCAAGGCCTGTTTGGTTTCTGTGGCCACCAAGTTCAACTGCCCGGACAACTCAGCAAAACGTGAACCCACGCCTTCGGTTGCACGGAGAAAGCCTGTTCGCAAAATGCCAGAGGCAGGGTCAACCGACAAGCTGCCTGCGGCTTCAAAGAAGGTGTCCAGCGCTGAGCTCAAGCCCACGCTTTTGTCGCCCATGATGTCCATGACGCGCTGGGTGTATTCCACCAAGGGCGCTTGGGTAGACAAGTCGGTGTTGCTGTTGCGCAAATTCGATTCGGCAAAGGTGTCAAACGACCGCTTGACCGAGCTGAACAAGACGCCTGTACCGAGGTACATATTGGCTTGTTTGGCAGGTGCACTTTGTTGCAATGTGGCGGTTTGGCGCGAATACCCTTCGGTACTCACGTTGGCGATGTTGTTACTCACCGTGCCCAGCGCACGCTGGTAGGCGGCGACCGCTGAACTGCTGATGCCTAATAAGTCACTCATGGCTCAATCCTGTTGGGGGCCATGGGCAGACCGTTGTTGAGTGGCAAGGCCTTGAGAACCCGCTGGGGCAAAGGCATGCCGGCTGGCGTTGGGGATTGCAAGGACATGGGCTGCACGGGCTTGCTCAAGGGCATGCCCGCTGGCACCAAGGCACTGGCGCCGCCTTTGACGGCCAACATGTCTGCCGTGCTGGGCGTGGTTTGGTTGGCCGACAGTTGCTTGACCACCACATCCGCAAAGCCCAGCGAATTACGGCTGGCCATTTGCATGGAAATTTCTTTGTCGTACATGCCCTGGAAGGTTTCCATGGCATTGGACTGGAACATGTCGCTTTTCATGACGCTGGATGCTTCACGCATCGACTTGAGCATCATTTGAATGAACAAGGCTTCGAATTGCTGGGCAGACTCCCGCAAGGCACCCGCTTCATTGCGCTGGGCTTTGCCGCGCAATTCGCCCAGCGCCGAAAAGTCCGTGTAGGACTTGGCGCTGCTGGTGTTGAGGTAGTCGTTCATGTGGAGGGTCAGATGATGACGAGTTCTGCGCGCAGACTGCCGGAGCTTTTCAATGCTTCCAAGATGGCAATCAAAGCGGAGGGACTGGCACCGACTTGGTTGACTGCGTCAACGATGTCGCGCAAATCAACGCCGGGCTTGAACAAGAACATCGGGTTTTTGGGTTCGCTCACAGCGATGTCTGCGTTTTGAACGGGTGTGGTCACCCCTTGTGACAAGGGGTTGGGTTGTGACACTTCATTGGTGGCCGTGATCGCCACTGAAATCGTGCCATGCGAGACAGCCGCTGCCGTCACCCGCACGGCGCGGTTGATGACCACGGTGCCTGTGCGCGAATTGATCACTACGCGGGCATTGGGCTCAGCAGGCGTGACCTCGATGTTTTCCAACATGCCCATGAACGCCACTCGTTGATTCAAGTTTTCAGGTGCTCGAACCGATATCGATGTGCCATCAACAGCTTGTGCCACGTCACCACCAAATTTTGAATTGATCGCGGACACAATGGCGCTGGTGGTTGAAAAATCGTTGTCACGCAGGTTCAAGACCAAATGCTCTGCCTTCTCAAAAGGAGTGTCGACCATGCGTTCCACAATCGCACCACTGGGGATGCGACCAGCAGTGGGCACACCAATGGCCACCTTAGAGCCTGCTGCTGCCGCATCGATGCCGGTAGCGGTCAAGGCGCCTTGTGCAAGCGCGTAAATTTCACCATCAACGCCACGCATGGCGGTGAGAATCAAATTGCCACCGCGTAAATTGGTGGCTTTGCCAATGGCAGACACATTCACATCGATGCGCTGACCGGGCTTGGCAAAACCTGGCAAATCAGCCGTCACCATCACAGCGGCAGCATTTTTAATGTCCAAACGGCTGGCGGATGCGGCTTGTTCAAAGTCAGACATGGGGCCGTCAATGCGCACGCCCATTTGGGCCAACATGGCTTTCATGCTTTGGGTGGTGAATGGCACCGACGCATCGTCACCCGTGCCCTGCAAACCCACCACCAATCCAAAACCAATCAATTGGTTGGATCGCTGGGCTGCCACGGTGGCCAAGTCTTTGACGCGGTCAGCCCAAGCGGGCATGGCCAAGGCGCAGGCCAAAGTCAGCAGACTGGATTTGATGATGGAAGTTGTCATGGGGATTTATCCTGAGCGCTCAAAAGGGCCAAAACTTCATCAAGCCGGTCGTGCCCCAGCCTGGCTTGCTCGCCACTGCCAAGTCGCCAGAACCACGGTAGGCAATTTGTGCATTGGCCAATCGCAAAGATTGCACCGTGCCATTGGGGCCAATGTCTTGTGGGCGAATCACGCCAGACACCTGAATCACCTCGGTGCCTTCGGACAAACCCAATTTCTTTTCACCACGCACGACCAAGTTGCCGTTGGCCAAAATCTCAATCACCGTGACCGTGACCGAGCCGGTCAAGCTGGCCTGTTGGTCAGCAGTGCCTTTGCCCGTGCTGGTGGTTTTGGATGCATTGAGATCAACGCCTGTGAGCAAGGGGAATGCGTTGGTCAGTCGGGTGCCCACACCGGCGGGTACCGCAGTGTTAGAGGCGTCTTTGCTGACATCGGTTTTTTGGCTGCGGGCTGCCTGCGTGGATTCATTGAGCAACACGGTCACCAAGTCACCCACTTGGTAGTTGCGGCCACGGCCAAACCAAGCGTCACTTTGACGGTTGCCATAAATGCCACCGGTGGCGGGACGGCTTTGTTCATTGGCCAAGGGGTACACAGGCGCAAAGTCTGGAGAAGGCGTCAACGCTGTCATGACCGGGTCATGGTGTGTTGAACACGCTTGCAAACCCAACAGGATCAACAGTAAAGGGAACATTTTTTTCATGTTGTTTTCAATCCAGCTGGTTACAGGTTTTGGTTCAGGTACTTCAGCATGCCGTCAACTGCTTCGATCGACTTGGAGTTGATCTCGTAAGCACGTTGTGTTTCGATCATGTTGACCATTTCTTCCACCACGTTCACGTTGGAAGCTTCCAACGAACCTTGGTTCAGCACGCCGGCACCCACGGTGCCAGGCTGTAACACCTGGGCAGGGCCACTCGATGCGGTGGCCGCCATCAAGTTGTTGCCCAAAGGCTTCAAGCCACTCGGGTTCACAAACTTGGCGATCTGAATTTGCCCCAACACCTGTTGACCACCACCGGCCACCAGTTCAACCGACACCGTGCCGTCTCGGCCAATGGTGAGCGATGAAGCATTGCCAGGGATCGTGATCGCGGGATCGAGGAAAAAGCCAGTCGATGTGACCAACTGCCCGGTTCCCGTCAATTTGAATGCACCATCGCGTGTGTATGCGGTGGTGCCGTCTTGTTGTTGAATTTGAAAAAAGCCATCACCCATGATGGCGACGTCCAATGGGTTTTGGCTGTTCACCAAATTGCCTTGGATATGCAGTTTTTCGGTGGCAACCACTTTGGTACCGGTACCCAGCATCAATCCTGTGGGGGCTTGCGTATTGGCGGTGGTTTGTCCACCCGCTTGACGGATGTTTTGGTAGAGCAGGTCTTCAAAAACCGCGCGGTCGCGCTTAAAGCCCGTCGTGCTGACGTTGGCCAAGTTATTGGAAATGACGTTCATGCGC
>CAJBOO010000196.1 GCA_903956845.1 uncultured Burkholderiales bacterium | reverse complement strand
TTGCAAGCCTTGCACCTCCAGGGCCGCGATCACCGCGTCGTAATGCTGGGCGTTGTTGGCAATCAGGTAGGAGCGCAGCACCAACAAGCCAACCCGGCCTTTGGCGGCCTCGGGTTTGACCACGGGCGGCAAGTGGCGCAGATCGGTGTCCAAGCGGTTTTTCATGCGCGGGTGGTACACACCGAGTTCAGGGTACTCCAGGGGTTCGCCCACCTTCACCGTGGTTTTGCCCAAGGTCTCTTTGGCATAGCGTTCCACCAACATCAACACCAGGTTGTGGATGTTTTCTTGTGAGCCGCCCAGCCAGTATTGCAAGCTCAAAAAATAGATGCGCAGGTCTTGCGCGGTGCCAGGCACAAAACGCAAGATTTGCGGCAGTCGGCGCAACATCTTCATTTGCTTGGCACCGGCTGAGGCGTCTTGTCCCGCCTGGGGTTTGCTGCCACGCAGTTTTTTCAAGAAGGCCATGGGGCCTGTGCTGGGTTTGCCCATGTCCAAGCGTCCCATGTGGGTCAACTTGACCACCTCGGCGGCCGACATGATGCAAACCATGGCCTTGCATTGATCGCGCCGCGCTTGCAAGTCAGCCATGATGGGTTGGAAATGGTCTTCCAAAAACAGCATGCTCACCAGCACGATGTCGGCATGGGCGATGTCGTTTTTTACCCGCGCCAGCTTGTGCTCGTCGGTGGCGTACTCGGAGGCGGAATGGATGGAGAATGCCAATTGTGGGATCAAGCGTTGCAAACTCTCACGCGCTTTCATGGCCGCGCTGTTGAGGTGCGTGTCCATGGTCAGGATGACCACTTTGCTGGAACCGGCGCTGGATGACTTGGCGTTCATGCGATGTGCGTTGGCGTTGACCAGAGGGATGTCTGCAATGTGTCAACAATGATTGACATTACAAGGTGTCTGCTGAATTTTATAACTAGGGATAACCCTTGGAGCGAGCAAATTGATGGATCTTGTGCCCGACCCGGCGTCAGAAGCGAAGCCCCGGCCGAACTGGCGCATCCACTGGCGCAGCCTCTTGCTGGCCTTTGGCCTGAGCTTTGGCGTGGCCGGCTTGGGAGGTGCGCTGACCGATTTAAGTGATTGGTATTACCAGCTCAAACAGCCTGCCTGGAAGCCACCCGACCCTGCCTTTGGCGCGATTTGGACGGTGATTTTTTCCCTGAGCGCCGTCAGTGGCTGGATCGGCTGGCACCGCCTGCCCACCCCGGGCCTGCGCCGATGGGCGCTGATGCTGTGGGGTGTGAACGGTTTGTTGAATGTGCTGTGGAGCTGGCTCTACTTCACCCTGCGCCGCCCTGACTGGGCCATGCTCGAAGTGCCTTTGCTGCTGCTGAGCATATGTGCGCTGATCGCGGTGCACCGCCAAAGCAGCCCTTGGTCGGCGGCCTTGCTTGTGCCTTACTTGGTTTGGGTCAGCATCGCCACCTGCCTCAACTGGTCCACCATCGTCCTCAACGGCCCCTTCGCCTGACTTTTACTTGAGCGTCAACCTGGGTTATCGAAGGGGCGTTGTGGTGTCACCCCTGGCATGAGTGAAAATCCAGCGGCATTTCCCCCTCACGGGCTTTCTATACATCGGAGATATTTATGACAAGTCGTCGCGAATTTGTGATTCAACTCAGTTTGGGCAGCACCGCCTTGTTGGCAGGACAAGCCATGGCCCAAGCCATGGTCGCCGAAGGTGATGCCCAAGCTGCAGCTTTGGGCTACAAAGCAGACACCACCAAAGTGGACAACAAAAAATACGCCAACCACAAAGCCGAACAACGTTGCGACAACTGCGCGTTGTTCCAAGGCAAGGCCGGTGACAAAGCGGGTGGCTGCCCCTTGTTTGCTGGCAAGCAAGTCGCTGGTCCAGGCTGGTGCAGTGCTTACGCCAAAAAAGGCTGATGTTGTCGCGCCGAGAGGCGCGGTCTCTGCCAACCCCTGCGGCGCATCGCCCAGGGGTTTTTTCTTGGATGAAACCATTGATACAAGGGTAAACCCCTTGTTGTCAACTTAACTTGACACACTTAAGCTCGTTGCCACGACAATAGCCCCACCCTGAATGCTCATCAGGGACAGCAGGAGAACGGTTCATGACCCCATTGCTCGACAGCATCCAATCGCCCACCGATGTGCGGCGTCTGTCGCCACACCAATTGCCTGCTCTGGCTGATGAACTGCGCACGTTCTTGATTGACAGTGTGTCCAAAACCGGTGGTCACTTGAGTTCCAACCTGGGCACGGTGGAACTCACGGTGGCGCTGCACTATGTGTTCAACACCCCCCATGACCGTTTGGTGTGGGATGTGGGTCACCAAACCTATCCGCACAAAATCTTGACCGGTCGTCGCGACCGCATGCATACCCTTCGTCAACTCGGTGGCGTGGCGGGCTTTCCCAAACGCGATGAAAGCGAACACGACAGCTTTGGCACGGCACATTCCTCCACCAGCATTTCTGCCGCCTTGGGCATGGCCATGGCGGCCAAACAAAAGGGCGAGCAGCGCCACAGCGTGGCCATCATTGGCGACGGTGCAATGACCGCAGGCATGGCCTTTGAAGCCATGAACAACGCTGGCGTGTCCGACTGCAATATGTTGGTGATCTTGAACGACAACGACATGTCGATCAGCCCACCTGTGGGCGCCTTGAACCGTTATTTGGCGCAGCTCATGAGCGGGCGTTTTTACGCCACCGCCAAAGAGGTGGGCCGACAGGTACTGAAAAACGCGCCGCCTTTGTTCGAGCTGGCGCGTCGCTTAGAGCACCAAACCAAAGGCTTGTTGTTGCCAGCCACCTTGTTCGAGAAGTTCGGTTTCAACTACATCGGCCCCATCGATGGGCATGACTTGGATTCGCTCATTCCCACCCTTGAAAACATCAAGCAGCTGAGCGGCCCGCAGTTTTTGCATGTGGTCACGCGCAAAGGACAGGGGTACCAATTGGCCGAGGCCGACCCGATTGCTTACCATGGCCCGGGCAAATTCGACCCCAAGCTTGGCTTGCTGCCACCGGCGACCGCGCCCAAACAAACCTTCAGCCAGGTGTTTGGTCACTGGTTGTGCGACATGGCCACGGCCGACCCCAAGCTGGTGGCCATCACCCCCGCCATGCGTGAAGGCTCAGGCATGGTGGAGTTCCACCAACGCTTTCCCGATCGTTACCACGACGTCGGCATTGCCGAGCAACACGCCCTGACCTTTGCCGCTGGTTTGGCCTGCGAAGGCTTGAAACCCGTGGTGGCCATTTATTCCACTTTTTTACAGCGTGCCTACGACCAGTTGATCCACGACGTGGCCTTGCAAAAACTGCCCATGGTGTTGGCCCTGGACCGTGCGGGCATCGTCGGTGCCGATGGTCCGACCCATGCAGGCGTGTACGACATCCCGTTTTTGCGTTGCATCCCCCAGGTGAGCATTGCCTGTCCCGCCGACGAAAACGAATGCCGCATGTTGCTCAGCACCGCCTACGCCCAAGACCACACCGTGGCGGTGCGTTACCCGCGCGGTGCAGGTGCAGGCACCGCCATCAGCGCGGGTTTGCCCACCTTGCCGTTTGGCAAAGGCGAGGTGCGCCGCACGGGCAAAGGCGTGGCTATCTTGGCCTTTGGCACCATGCTCTACCCCGCATTGCAAGCCGCTGCGCCATTGAACGCCAGCGTGGCCAACATGCGCTGGGCCAAGCCTTTGGACACCGAGTTGTTGTTCACACTCGCGGCCCAACACCAAGCCCTGGTCACGGTGGAGGAAGGCGCCTTGATGGGCGGCGCGGGCTCGGCGGTGCTGGAGGCCTTGCAAGATGCAGGCATCAACATCCCCGTGTTGCGTTTGGGTGTGCCGGATGTGTTCACCGAACACGGCGACCCCGTCAAGATTTTGAGCTCGCTGGGTTTGGACGCAGCCGGCATTGAAGCCTCGGTGCGTGCGCGTTTTTCACTGCTCTTGCAAGCTGCAGACCCAGCCACCAGTGGTTTGAAACTCGTGGGCAGTTGAGACCCGCGATGGGTCAGTGGGCGGTTTTGCGAGACAGCTTGCGGTAGAGGGTGGCGCGACTGATGCCGAGTGCTTTGGCGGCTTGCGCCACATTGCCTCGGGCGTGTTCAATGGCTTTGCTGATCATGGCGGTTTGCAGTTGCTGCAAAGGGCCGGTGGGGGTGGTGGTTTTTTCAAACGCACAAGCCTGCTGCAAACAGGCCATGGCTTGCAATTGCAAGCCACTCCACAAAGGCACATCCAGGGGCTGACCACTCACAGCCGCATCGAACAACAAACCCCAGGGCAGTGCAAACACGTCACTGGCATGGGCAGCGGGGTGGTGCTGCAAGTTGAGCATGTCACGAGCCCAGGGATTGGCTCCCAAGATGTCGCCTTCACGCCCCAACAAGACCAAACCATCGTTGTCGTCGCCCATGAGGCGTCCGGGCCAATTCAGGCGCAACAACAGGTGGTGAGCTTGGGCGAGCAACAAGGCGTTGCTGATGCTGCGTGCAGACAAAGCGGCCAAATGCATCAACTCTGGGCGCTCAGCCGTTTGCACGCCAGTGAGATCGAGCATGCCAATGCACTCGCCGTGGGAACCCCACAAGGGTGCACCTGCGCAGCTGTAGACAGAGGTGTCGTTGAAAAAATGTTCGCTGCGGTGCAACCACACCGGGCGTTGTTCGATCAGGGCTGCGCTGATGGCGGTGGTGCCCACCGCCTTCTCTGACAAATCCACCCCCACGCGGGCAATGCTGGTCACGCGTTTGTCGTGGCGGTCAATCGCACCACCGACATCCAGCAAGACGCCTTGGGCGTTGGTGATCAGTGCAAAAAATTGGGTACCTGCGATCGCGCGGCCAACGCGCTCGAGTTCAGGTTTGGCCGCCTGGATGAGGCCGTGGTTTTGGTCCAGGGTTTGCTTGGTGTGCGAGGCTGACACAGGGTTGAAATCCACGCTGTGTTCGGCTTGCATGCCTTGGTCTATGCAACGCCGCCAACTGTTGCTGATCCAATCGTGCACCCAAGGTGTGCCAACATGCCCATCCACCAACACGGCTTGGCGGGCGCGTTCAATCAGGCTGAGACGGTCTTGAGAAGCAGGGGTGTTTTTCATCAATCCACGACTTTGGTGCATGCCGCTGACATTGGGCTTACCTGGGCCAAAGCATAGCCACGGTTTTGATGCCTGCCAGGGTGAACAACAAAGACCCCAGTAAATGCATGCCAGCCGTCAGCAATGCCAGGCCATAGCGTGAATGGATCAGCATCTGCACCACTTCAGCGCTGAAGGATGAAAAGGTGGTGAGTGCACCCAAAAAACCGGTCACCAAGAGCAAGCGCCACAGAGGGTCGAGGTCGGGCAAGGCTTGGAACACTGCCACGCAGACACCGATCAAGTAACCGCCTATCAAGTTGGCATACAAAGTACCCCACGGCAAGATGCCTGCGTGGTTGAACTGCAGGCTGAGTTGCCAACGTGCCAACGCGCCGATGCAGGCCCCGATACAAATGGCGATCACCGCAGTCATTGTCTTCTCCACCCTTAGGATTTGTTCGAGGGCATTATCAGGCTTGAGCCTGGCCGCATAATCCCTCCATGCGAAAAACCTATCCTCTGTCCATCGAAGGACGTCACCCCGACCGTGTGCTCGAAGCCGTCAAACACGATGTGCGCAAATACCTCAAACGAGAGCGCCGTCGCGACTTGCCCGAGGGTGTGGACTATTGGGACTTTGATTGCAAGGTAGGCGACAGCAAAGAAAACGCTGCCGTGGTGCATTTGTCCGCCTTGGTCACTGGCATCGACCAAGTGGCTCAGTCCCAAGCGGCCCAGGTGTATGTCGAGGTGTTGGCCACCCATGGCAAACGCCAACCCAGACCCGTGGTGGCTGATGCACCGACAGACCTTGACATCGAAGCCGAAGACGATCTGCCGGAATAGTCAGCGCGGCCTGGGCGCTTGGATGCTCAATCCTTTTCCAGCGCCACCAAACTGTTGAGCAAGGCCGTGTGAAACCTGTCGGGGTTTTGGATGTGCGGCGCGTGGCCCAGGTCGGGAAACAAAACCAAGCGCGATCCAGGAATGG
>CAJBOO010000195.1 GCA_903956845.1 uncultured Burkholderiales bacterium | reverse complement strand
GCCATGTTTTCTGCAACGGCTTGGTAGACCAATGACTCAATGTACAGCTCGAGCAAGTCATCGATGACGGCAGGCGCATCTGGCTCGTAGAGGTAGTCCCATGCGTAGCTGCCAGCCGCGCGTGTTTCTGCCTGCATTTTTTCGTCTGACAAGGGCAGCAATTTTTCAATGACTGGCTCTTGCTTCATGGTGTTGATGAACTTGGTGTAGCACAGGTAGACCGCGTCGATCTTGCCTTCTGTGTAAGCATCCATCATGACCTTGACCGCACCGATGAGTTTTTCCAGGTGGGGTGTATCGCCCAGTTGGGTGACATGGGCCATCACAGGTGCGCCAACGCGGTTCAAAAACCCCAGGCCCTTGTTGCCAATGGCCACGGTTTGGGGGGTGGCACCGTCGGCTTGCATGTCTTTGAACTTTTGGGTCAAAGCACGCAAGATGTTGGTGTTCATGCCGCCGCACAAACCTTTGTCAGTGGTCACCACGATGAAGCCGGTGGACTTCACGGGGTGGATTTTCATGAACGGGTGAACATACTCAGGGTTGGCCTGTCCGAGGTGAGTCGCGATGTTGCGCACCTTTTCGCTGTAAGGCCGGGCCGCACGCATGCGGTCCTGGGCTTTACGCATTTTGGACGCCGCCACCATTTCCATGGCCTTGGTGATCTTCTTGGTGTTTTCCACCGATTTGATCTTGCCGCGTATTTCCTTGCCTACTGCCATGAAGTGCTCCTTGCTGCTTGATGGCGATTAAACGAAGGACTTTTTGAACGTCTCGATGGCCTTGACCAGATCGGCCTCGGCATCTTTGTCCAGGGCTTTGTCTTTTTCCATCTTGGCCAACAAGGCTGCGCACTTGTCTTTCAAATGGTGGTGCAAGCCAGCCTCGAAGTGCAACACTTGGTTGACTTCGATGTCATCCAAATAGCCTTTGTTGGCGGCGTACAGAGTTGACGCCATCAAGCTGATGGGCAATGGGCTGTACTGGGCTTGCTTGAGCAACTCGGTCACGCGGGCACCGCGGTCGAGCTGCTTGCGGGTGGCTTCGTCCAGGTCGGAGGCGAACTGCGCAAACGCAGCCAACTCGCGGTACTGGGCCAAGTCGGTACGGATACCACCAGAGAGGTTTTTGACCAATTTGGTTTGGGCAGCACCACCCACACGAGACACGGAAATACCGGCGTTGATGGCGGGGCGAACACCGGCATTGAACAGCGAGGTTTCCAAGAAGATTTGGCCGTCAGTGATCGAAATCACGTTGGTAGGCACGAAGGCCGACACGTCACCCGCTTGGGTTTCGATGATGGGCAATGCGGTCAGTGAACCGGTTTTGCCTTTGACTTCACCTTTGGTGAACGCTTCCACATAGTCGGCGTTGACGCGGGCTGCGCGCTCGAGCAAACGGCTGTGGAGATAGAACACGTCGCCGGGGTAGGCTTCGCGGCCTGGTGGGCGACGCAACAGCAAAGACACTTGGCGGTACGCTACGGCTTGCTTGGACAAATCGTCATACACGATCAGGGCGTCTTGGCCACGGTCGCGGAAGTATTCGCCCATGGTGCAGCCAGAGTAGGCAGACACGTACTGCATCGCAGCTGATTCAGAAGCGGACGCGGCCACCACGATGGTGTAGGCCATGGCGCCAGCTTGCTCGAGTGAGCGAACCACGTTTTTGATCGATGAAGCCTTCTGTCCGATGGCCACATAGATACAGGTCATGTTCTGACCCTTTTGGTTGATGATGGCGTCGATCGCGACAGCGGTTTTACCGGTCTGGCGGTCGCCAATGATCAATTCACGCTGACCACGGCCAATGGGCACCATGGAGTCGATGGATTTCAAGCCGGTTTGCATGGGCTGGTCCACAGACTGGCGGGCAATCACACCGGGCGCGACTTTTTCGATCACGTCGGTCATTTTGGCGTTGATCGGGCCTTTGCCGTCGATGGGGTGACCCAAGGCGTTGACCACGCGGCCAATCAGCTCAGGGCCCACGGGCACTTCCAAAATACGGCCGGTGCACTTGACGGTGTCACCTTCGGAGATGTGTTCGTATTCACCCAAAATCACAGCGCCGACAGAGTCACGCTCGAGGTTGAGCGCCAGACCGAAGGTGTTGTTGGGGAACTCAAGCATCTCGCCTTGCATCACATCGGACAAACCGTGGATGCGGCAAATACCGTCGGTCACGGAAATCACGGTGCCTTGGTTGCGCACATCCGTGTTGCCAGTGGAACCCTCGATACGGGTTTTGATCAATTGAGAGATTTCTGCGGGATTGAGTTGCATGACTCTTTCCTTCTTCCTATGTGAGGCCAACGTGCGTGAGCGGGATGCTCAAGCTGTCAGCGCGACTTTCATTTGTTCCAAACGGGCTTTGACCGAAGTGTCGAGCACCTCGTCGCCGACCACCACACGTACGCCCCCAATGAGCTCTGGCTCCAAAGCCACTTGCACACTGAGTTTGCAGCCAAAGCGTTTCTCGAACACCTTGGTCATATCGTCAAGGGCAGCGCCCTCGATGGGAAATGCACTGTGCACCACCGCTTGACGCACACCTGTCATGGTGTCCACCAGCGCATGGAAATGCCGTGCGATTTCGGGCAGGACTGCCAAACGACCGTTGTCCACCAAGGTCTGCACGAAATTGACTGCCGCGGGCGGCAGGTTTTTGGGGCCCACTTGAGCGATCAAGTCGAGCACCTGTGCATGGGTGACTTTGGGGTCGTGAGCGAATTGCTGCAAACCGGGGTCTGCAGCAACCACCGCCAAGCCGTCGAGCCACTCGGCTGCTTTGACGGCGTCGGCCTTGACCACCTGAAACAAGGCTTCAGCGTAAGGGCGGGCAATGGTAGCGAGTTCAGCCATGGCGTTGCGTCCTCAAAGTTCCGACTTCAAGCGGCTCAGCAAGTCGGCATGCACGCTGGCATTGACTTCTTTGCGCAAGATTTGCTCGGCACCTTTGACCGCCAACACAGCCACATGGTCACGCAGGCCTTCTTTGGCCTTGAGCATGGCTTGCTCAGACTCCATGTGGGCGGCTGCGATGATTTTGTTGGCCTCTTCCGTCGCCTTGAGCTTGGCCTCATCAATGATGATGGCGGCACGGTGCTCGGCGTCGGCGATGCGGGCAGCAGCGTCATTGCGGTTTTTGGCCAACTCGACCTCTACATGCTTGTGGGCATTGGTGAGTTCGATATGGGCATGCTCAGCAGCTTTCAAGCCATGGGCAATTTTTTCGGCGCGCTCGTCCAAGGCATTTGCAATCGGTGGCCACACGAATTTCATCGTGAACAACACCAAAATGGCAAAAACAATCGCTTGAACGAACAGGGTTGCGTTGATGCTCACGTCAACACCTCTCTAAGGGTTGTGGCAAGAATTACTTCAGGACGAAGGGATTGGCGAAGGCGAACATCATGGCGATACCAACGCCAATCAGGAAAGCCGCGTCAATCAAACCAGCCAGCAAAAACATTTTGGTTTGCAGTTCGTTCATCAATTCGGGCTGACGTGCAGCAGCTTCAAGGTATTTGCTACCCATGATGCCGATACCAATACAAGCACCAATGGCACCCAAGCCAATGATCAGACCTGAGGCGAGTGCGACTAAACCAAGTACGTGTTCCATGAGAAGCTCCTAAGCAAGATGATGGAAGGTTGAAAAAAACGAGAAATCAATGCGCGTCGTGTGCTTGCCCGATGTAGACCAAGGTCAACATCATGAAAATGAAGGCTTGCAACGCGACGATCAAGATGTGGAAGATGGCCCAGATGGAACCAGCAATGATGTGGCCAATGGGCAACAGGATGCCGCTCAAGCTCATGGCGGCGGCACTGCCCATCAAGGCG
>CAJBOO010000194.1 GCA_903956845.1 uncultured Burkholderiales bacterium | reverse complement strand
GGTTGAAATCTCAATCATGATTTCATTTCGCCTGAGCATGGGTAATGTCCAAGGCGGGTCATACCTGGACAATTGCGGTTGACCAATGACCTGTAGTTGTCGCTTGGCCACCCAAGCAAGTGCTTCTTGGGTTTTTGTTTCGACGCGAGACTGAAAATTAAATCCTGAATACTTGAGAACAGCATATCGTTTGCTAGCAACTTCACGTAAATGCACAGCGCTGTTTTTGGGTTTTGGAATGGTCGCCATTGTGTATTGACTCGGCATGACGAACTTGACCAACCACTGCTTGGTCGTTCCCATGCCAGGCGCACCTGTTTGGGGCTCTATGGTGACTGGCGCGGTCATGGCTATCTTTGCAGAAAGCGGCTCAAGTGTGACTGGTGCTGTCATGGCTATTTTTTCGCTGGCAGCCGAATTGGCTACTTGGTTATTGCCAAAAATATAGTCAGCAATCAGCCTAAATCCTTTGCTCGAAGCATCATCCATATCGCCTTCCACCAGTGTTTCAGCCACCAAGTAGGGAGAGTATTGGCGAATTTCAAATGCGCCATCAGTCACGAGAACTTCAAATTTTGGTTCTTCGATCGCCATGACGTTTCCAATCCAAGAGAAGTTCAATAAAAATACCAGGAGAAATTTCATGATGTCCATTTCTATATCAGTTGTTCATTGTGCACCCAAGTGATCAAACTCGCGCCTGATTGAGCACCGCCACGGCTTGTGCTTGCAGCAGTGGCCCTTGGACCAATCCCTTGTCTTACATTTTCTTCTGGTCGGGCCTGGCATCTGGTCCTTGCTGCCGTCTTGGCTCAAGTGTTATGTGTCACAGTCACCCGTTTGTCCCAACCGAAGTATTCAGGAACTCTCATGCCCTCAACCCCAGAAGACAATCGCCGCAATGCCATAGCGTTCTACGAATTGATGTTCAATGAATGCAAGCCGCGGGAGGCCGTGGAGAGGTACGTTGGTGCCAGCTACACACAGCACAATCCTCATGTCGCTGATGGCAAGGACTCATTTATCGAGTACTTCGAGCGAATGGCGAGAGACTACCCCGGAAAGACCGTTAGCTTCAAGCGTACCGTGGCAGAAGGCGACTTGGTGGTCCTTCACTGTCATCAAGTTTGGCCCTCCGATGCGAACAAGGACTGGGCCGGTATTGACATCTTCCGCTTCGATGCAGAAGGAAAAATCATTGAACACTGGGATGTTTTGCAAGTTGTGCCTGACCAGGCCCGCCATGAGAACGGCATGTTTTAGCTGGGCTCCCTTCTCGGGACTCGAACCGAAAAAGGCCAAAGTTCGACTCCTGTATTCAGAGTCAAACATCAATGCTGTTTAGTTTTGCCAAACTGCATAGCCCAACATCTTCAACCTGATGGCCAGGTCTACTTCCATGTACTGCGCATCGCCATGGGGCATGGGATTCAGTTTTTCATAGATCTCAGGCATGAGACGTAATCCGTATTTTTTGGCGTACTTGTTGGCTTTGATACCTGCTTTGTGTTGATCAAACCTTGTATCTGGATCACATCCAGTCATGCCTACATACACACAAGGCTTACCTGTTTCGTAGTCAGGGTTGGCTTTTTTGAACTTTGATTCATACAGAACATCTTTGTCCAGTTCGATGACATAGACGAAGTGGCGTTCTTTAGGCATAGAGACGAAAAATCATGCCAGTGATCTAAGTTGATCCAACGTGACAAATTCAAGCGCTTTTTGGTGTGTACTTTCCAGAATCACAGGAGGTGCCACACCCGCCGCCAAGGCCTCTTTCCAGCGCAACGCACACAGGCACCATTTATCGCCATGCTTGAGTCCTTTGAATCTGTGTTCGGGTCTGGGTGTCACCAAGTCGTTACCCTGCTGGAGGGTGAAATCTAAAAATGCCTGCGTGATGCGGGCGCATACAACATGACTGCCATGGTCCTGGCTGTCAGTCTTGCAGCAGCCGTCTCTGAAATATCCCGTAAGCGGGTCATATGAGCAGGGAATTAATTCTGTGCCCAGTACGTTGAGTACTTGCTCAGTCATGGCCTTGCACTTTCTTGATCATAAATGCCATCAAACCCTCTGAAGCTTCCTCAACCAAATCGAGAACGTGTTCAAAATTCTTCTCGTCACCATAGTAGGGATCAGGAATCACAGTGGCTTCGGATGTTTTTAGAAACTCTGCAAAACCCCGGATTTTGTGCTGTAAGTGAGCAGGGCAGCGTTGCTCAAGCAATGCGCGGTTATCCCAATCCATGGTGATCAGCAAGTCAAAGTTTTCAAAATCTTCATCATTGACAGTCCGAGCCCTTAAGCTGGAGAGGTCGTATCCACGTTTTAAGGCATGCATTTGACTTCGCGAATCCGGAGGAGAGTTGGGGTGGTAGTTGTGCGTCCCTGCCGAGTCGACGTGGATTGAGTCAAGAAGTTTGTTCTTATGCAGTTTTGCCTTGAATACGCCTTCTGCAGTTGGGCTGCGACAGATGTTGCCCATACAAACAAACAAAATTTTTAGTTTGTGAGAATTCATTTTATTGTTGAAAAGTTAAAAATCAAATCCCATTTGTTGCTTGTTTTCACTTTGAAGTGAGGACGGCTTGAAAACGGATTTGGGCTTTTTTCGTGAAGCATGCTTCTCAACCACTTCCTTTTTACCGGCCCTGACTGAGGGCGTTTGCCTCAGTTGGTGAAGCCTTTGTTTGGATTCACGCGTGGCAGTGGCCAAGTCCACCAAGGGCTCAACGATATCCAAGTCCACATCACGGCTCATGAGTGTGTCATGGCGAATCAACCAGGGTTGGAACAACCAAACCTGTGGAACATTGCGCATGCGAGGCAACCAGCGCTTGACGAATTGACCGTGGGGATCATGGTCTTGGGCTTGCTTGATCGGGTTGTAAACCCGTGTGGTATTGATTCCTGTGGTCCCCGATTGCATTTGCAATTGGCTCCAATGAATACCGGGTTCGTAGTCTAAAAATTGAGTTGCAAGCCATTCACCCACCGGACGCCAGTGCAACCATAAAGGGTAGGCTGCGACTGACACCAACATTGCACGCATGCGAAAGTTCAGCCATCCTGTTTCCCTGAGCATCACGACACAAGCATCCACCATGGGCCAACCGGTTCTGGCATTTTTCAGAGCTTCAAAATAATCCAAGTTGAATTCTTGCTCGCGCAGGCCATCGTAGCCACGGTGCATGTTTCTCCATTCAATGGCTGGCTCACTCTCCAGCTTTTGGATGAAATGGCAATGCCAATACAAGCGGCTCAAAAAGCC
>CAJBOO010000193.1 GCA_903956845.1 uncultured Burkholderiales bacterium | reverse complement strand
TCGCGCCCGCGATCGCATAGGTACCGCCGCTGGTCAGCGCATCGCTGGTGTTGGTCGGGAATTCGCGGACCTCGCCAGTGGGCACCCGCAGACCCGCCGTGCCCGACTCCAAGGCGCGCAGCATGATGCCGTGTCCAGGCAAGATGAAGCCACCCAAAAAATGCCCCTGTGCGTCGATGGCTTCCACCGTGACAGCCGTGCCCACCATCACCACCACCATGGGACGCGGTGCTTGCCCTTGGGTTTGCGCTTTCATGCGGGCCAACGCGCCGATCATCGCGACCCACCGGTCCGCACCCAATCGCGTGGGGTGGTCATAGCCGTTGACCAAGCCTGCTTCTTCTGCACGGGGAACCACCCAGCGTGGCGTCAGGTCCCACAGCTCCATTTGCTCGCCCACCCGGCGGCGAAGCGCGTCGCTGGCAACGATGCAACCCAGCATCTCGCTGGGGTGGGGCAAGGTTTTCCAATCTTGATCGGCCAAGCGGTCGATGTGCTCGAGGAACACCGCGCCCTGCGTGAGCAGTTTGGCATCGGGGTGGTGGCTGTCGTACAAGGCCCACTTGAGGCGGGTGTTGCCAACGTCGAGGGCAATGAATGTCATGAAAGGGTGTGTGCAGCCATCAAGGGCGGGATGATACCCACGCTTGGATCAGCGGGCGTTTCGCCCATGTTGGGCAAATTGAACCACTTCCAGGGCCACGGTTTCGCAGGCTTGGACGACGGCTGGATCTGCCGGACTGCCCGCGTGGCCAAACGGCTGCTGCGTGACATTGATCGCCGCTCCAAACGGCGTGGGCCAGCCGCGCAAGCTGTGAACGATGTCTCGCATCGCGGACAAGGTGGTGCCCATCGCCTGCGGGCCGTAGGCACACACCATGCAGCCTACGGCGCGGCCCGACAAATAGACCCGGTCGTCTTGGTTCATGTCTTCGATGTAATCGATCGCGTTTTTGATCAAGCCCGAAACACTGCCGTGGTAGCTGGGCGTGGAAAAAATCACGCCATCGGCTCGCCGCAACGCCTCGACCAATGCGCTTTCCGCAGGGCTGCGGTCCTGCCGTCTGGGGTCATACATGCCCAAATGCAAATCCGGTCCTGCGAACAGTTGGGTGTCGCAACCTAAATGGGCGGCATGGGCCAAAGACAGTCGCAGGGCTTGCTCGCTGGTCGAGCCTTCGCGCAAGGTGCCGCCGATGCCGACGATGAAAAGAGGTGTTGTCATCAAGTGAAAGTCGCCAAATCAAGAGAGTGTAGGCCGCCTCAAGGGGTAACAGGACTCCAAGGCTTTGGCCGCTTGCAACACCTTGGCGTCCCCAAACATAGGCCCCACCAACTGCACACCCATGGGCAAACCTTCGGTGGTCAAGCCACAGGGCAAGCTGATGGCGGGTTGCTGGCTCAGGTTGAACGGATAACTGAACGGTGTCCAACCTAACATGGCTTCTGACGTCATGGGGCTGTGCCCTGCAGGCCGTGCTTTGAATGCAGGCACGGCGGTGCTGGGTGTCAAGATCACATCAAAGCGCTGCATGAACTGACGCAAGTGCGAGCCCAACACGCCTCGGCGTTGGTTGAGGGTATGGATGGCATTGGCATCGAGTTGCGCGCCCAAAGCGGCTTGTGCCCGAAAGTCAGGGTCGGTTTGGTCTTGTTGGGCTGCATTCAAGGTGCGCCACACCTGATAGGCCCCGGCAAACCACAAACCTGTGGTGATGTCCAAGGGGTCTTCTGTCAAGGGATCGACCATTTCAACCAGCGCACCCAAGTCTTGTAAATGCTGAGCGGCTTGCGCGGTGGCTGCCGCGATCTCAGGGTCCACATGCTTGGCGTAGCCCAAGGTGGGCGAATAAGCCACGCGCATGCCTGCCACGCCTGATCGCAGTCCAGCCAGGTAATCCACCTCGGCGTGGGGCAAGGAAGTCCAGTCACGCGCATCGGGCAGGCTGATCGTGTTCATCATGAGCGCGGTGTCAGCCACGGTCATGGCGTGCGGGCCCAGATGCGCCACGGAGCCAAACGGCGACAAGGGATAGGCGGGTACCCGACCAAAGCTGGGTTTGAAACCCACGTTGCCGCAAAACGCGGCTGGGATGCGCACACTGCCCGCGCCATCGGTGCCCACGGCCAAGGGCCCCAAACCGGCAGACACCGCAGCAGAGGCACCGCCTGACGAGCCGCCCGGTGTGTGGTCCAAGTGCCAAGGGTTTCGGCTGATGCCCGTCAACAGGGAATTGGTTTCGCCCTTGCAACCGAATTCGGGTGTGGTGGTTTTGCCCAGCAGCACCGCGCCTGCTTCGCGCAAACGCGCTGTGACCGGCGCATCCACCTCCCACGGCTGATCGGGGTTCACGGTGCGGCTGCCGCGCAAGGTGGGCCAGCCCCGGGTCAAGATCAAATCTTTGATCGACACAGGCACGCCATCGAGTGGCAACACCTGAGCGCCTGTTTGCCGGTGGGCCTGCCAACGCGCTTCACTCTCGCGGGCCGATTGCAAAGCCAAGTTTTCATCCACCCAACAAAACGCGTTCAAGCGCGGATTGAGGTGGGCGATGCGAGCGAGCACCGCTTGGGTGGCTTGCACGGGAGACGCCTCGCCGCTGCGGTAGAGCGCGAGCAAGTCGGTGGCGGTGCATTGGGTCAGATCGGTCATGGCGGCCACTCCTCAAATAACTTGCAAAGCAGGTGCACTTGCCAGCAATTGCCGGGTGTAAGCGTGTTGCGGGTTGGCATACACCTGGGTGGTCAAGCCCTGCTCAACGATGCGCCCTTGGTGCATCACGATCACCTGGTCGCACAACTGCGCGGCCACGCGCAAATCGTGGGTGATGAAGAGCAGGCCCAGCCCCATGCGGGCTTGCACCTCGCGCAGCAAATCCAAAATTTGCGCTTGCACCGACACGTCCAAAGCGCTGACCGCTTCATCGGCCACCAGCACCTCGGGTTGACACGCCAAGGCACGCGCCAAGGCGATGCGTTGGCGCTGACCGCCGCTGAACTGGCTGGGGTAGCGGTCCCATGCGCTGTCAGGCAAACGCATTTGCGTCAGCAAACCGCGGGCGAGTTGCTCTGCCTGTGCCGCGGTTTGACCAAAATTACGTGCACCTTCCACCAGCGATTGACCGATGCGCATGCGGGGGTTGAGCGAGCGATTGGGGTCTTGAAACACCACTTGCACCCGATGCCGCAAAGGTCGCAAGCGCGCTTCTGGCCAGGTGGCGATGTTGTCTTCGCCCCAGTGAATCTCGCCTGCGGTGGGGTCGATCAGACGCAACACGCAACGCGCCAAGGTGGACTTGCCCGACCCCGATTCGCCCACGATGCCCACGGTTTCCCCAGCCCGCACACGCAGCGCCGCCTCTTGCAGCGCCCAATGGTGTTCGTAACGCTTGCCCAAACCGGTTACGCGCAACACCGGCGGTGAGTCTGGCAAGGCTCTGGCAGGCGGCGGCGTCATGCTCGGCACTGCGGCCAGCAAGGCTTGGGTGTAGGCCGCTTGCGGGCGCAGCAACACATCGTCACGCTGACCCATCTCGACCGCATGGCCTTGGTGCATGACCATCACCTGGTCAGCGATGTCAGCCACCACCCCCATGTCATGGGTGATGAACAGCACCGCGCTGCCGGTGTTGTGCTGCAAGGTCTTGATCAGCTGCAAGATCTCTTGTTGCGTGGTCACGTCCAGTGCCGTGGTCGGCTCGTCACAAATCAACAACGCGGGTTTCATGACCATGGCCATGGCGATCACGATGCGCTGGCGTTGACCACCGCTCAATTGGTGCGGATAACTTTGCCAGATGCGCTCAGGATCGGGCAAGCGCACCGCTTGCATGATCGCCAACACCTGGGCGCGGCGTTCGTCGCGCGTGCTGTTGGTGTGTGTTTGCAAGACCTCGTCGATTTGCTCGCCGCAACGCATGACGGGGTTGAGGGCGGTCATCGGTTCTTGGAACACCATGCCCATGGCTTGGCCGCGCAAGGCTCGATAGCGTGCAGGGCTGGCCGCCAACAATGACTCGCCTTGCAGCCGCAAGCTGCCCTGGGTCACGCGCAGTTCTTTGGCCAGCAAGCCCATGACCGTGGTGGCCAACACCGACTTGCCCGAACCCGACTCACCCACCACGCACAGGGTTTGTCCTGGCTGAAGTTGCAAGCTGATGCCTTGCAAGGCATGGCTGCGGTCTGCCCCTGCGGGCAAGGCCACGCTCAGTTGCTGGATGTCCAAGACCGGCGTGTGCATCAACCCACCCGCTTGGCAAATTTCGGATCGAGCACATCGCGCAGTCCGTCACCCAACAGGTTGATGGCCAACACGGTAGGCACCAAAAACATCGCCGGAAACAACACATGCCCGGGCTGTTGGCTGAACTGCACCCGACCCTCGGCCATGATGTTGCCCCAGGTGGGCACATCGGGCGGCAGGCCCAGCCCCAAAAAACTCAAGATGGCTTCGGTCAACACCGCCGAGGCCGCGACGAAGGTGCCTTGCACCAAGAGCGGGGCCATCGCATTGGGCAGAATGTGCCGCCACAAAATCACAGGTGTGGGTGTGGCCAACGCGCGTGCCGCTTCCACATAAGGCTCTTCGCGCAAAGTCAACACCAGCGAGCGCACCAAGCGGGTCACGCGAGGTACCTCGGGGATGGCGATCGCGATCACCACGGTCGCCACGTTCGCACCGAGGGCGGCCACCAAGGCAATGGCCAACAACACCGCCGGTATCGCCATCAAGCCGTCCATGAAACGCATGAGCCACATGTCCACCGGTTTGAAATAGCCCGCCAACATGCCGCACAAACCACCCAGACCCAGCGCCAACACAGCCGTGGCCATGCCGACTTGCAGAGAAATGCGGCCGCCAAACAGCACGCGGCTGTAGACGTCTCTGCCAAAACTGTCGGTGCCCAACCAAAACGTGTGCGCCACCACACGGCCATCGGGCAGCGCAAAGTCACCTGCCGTGCCCAGTGCTTTGTTGATGTGGTTGGCATCCATGGCAGCGGGGTCAACCGTGCCCAACCAAGGTGCGAGCAAGGCCACCAGCAGCATGGCCAGCAAAACCACGGTGCCAAAGCGCACCGAGCCGTGTTGCCATAAACGGTGTTGCAGGGTATTCATCCGTGGTGAATCCTGGGGTCCAGCCACAAGTAACTGGTGTCAACCAACAAATTGATGCCGACATAGCTCACCGAGAACAGCAACACCAAACCTTGGATCACCGGGAAGTCGCGGTTGAGCACCGCATCCACCGTGAGCGAGCCCAATCCGGGAATGGCGAACACGGTTTCGGTCACCACCACGCCACCGATCAACAGGGCCACGCCAATGCCAATCACCGTGACGATGGGCACCGCTGCATTGGCCAAGGCATGTCGCCACAAGACCGCCCACTCGCTCACCCCTTTGGCGCGTGCGGTGCGGATGAAGTCTTCGCTCAAGGCCTCGGACACGCTCGCTCGCGTGATGCGGGCGATCAAGGCGATGTAAATCGTGGACAAGGTCAGCCAAGGCAACACCAATTGCCGAGCCCAATCCAGCCAGCCTTGTGACTGCGGCCCAGTCAAGGGTTTGTAGCCCTGCACAGGCAACCATTGCAGTTGCATGGCAAAGACGTAAATCAGCAGGTAGGCAATGACGAACACCGGTACCGAAAAGCCCGCCACGGAAAACGCCGACAAGGCGCGGTCCAACCAGCCCCCCATGCGCCAAGCGGCCAAGGTGCCCAAGGGCACCGCGATCAAGACCGCCAACAAGGCCGTGCCCAAGGCCAAGGACAAGGTGGGCTCCACGCGTTGCGCGATCAAGGCCAAGACGGGCTTGCCCAAGTAATAGGAGTAACCGAAATCACCTTGCAACACGCGGCCGATCCACATGCCGTATTGGCTCACGATGTGGCGGTCCAAACCGAGTTGGGTGCGGATCTGGGCAATGTCTTCGGCGGTGGCGTTGTTGCCCGCGATGACGGCCGCTGGGTCGCCGGGGGCGAGTCGCAGCATGAAAAACACCACGAGCGACACCACCAGCAACACCGGCAACACCGCCAGCAATCGGCGAATGACAAACCCAGCCATGTCAGCGCTTGGCCAAGCCCCACATGACGGGGATGCCTGGGGTTTGCAACATGCCGCTCACGTTGTTGCGCAAAACGGTGGGGTTGCGGTATTGGCCCAAAGGCACAAAGGCAGCGGTTTCAAACACCAGTGCTTGGATTTGGGAGGCGATTTTTTTCTGCTCAGCACCCTCATGGGCGCGGGCGAATTTCGCTTTCAGGTCTTCAATGCGCGGTTCGTCCTGCCAGCCAAACCAGCCGGTCGCGCCTTTGGCGTTGAGCATGGCGCTGCTCAAGGGGCTGTCGATGTCTTGCGCGCTCCAGGTGGTGAAGAACATGTTCCAGCCACCTTGGGCTGGCAGGTCTTTTTTGGCGCGACGGGCCACCAAGGAGGCCCAGTCCATTTGCTGCAAATCCACCTTGAAACCTGCGGCTTCGAGTTGCTGCTTGGCCACCAGTGGCAACTTGGTGATCGCTGCCAAATCGGTCGGTCGCATCATCACGATGGGCGTGCCGTCGTAACCCGCTTCTTTAAGCAATTCACGTGCTTTGGCGGGGTTGGCCACGCCCGTGAAGACCCCTGTGTTTTCATCGGCAAAGGCCGAGGTGCAAGGGTAAATGCTGCGACAAGGTTTGACCAATTCAGGCACGCCCACTTGGGTATTGATGAAGGCTTGCTGGCCCACTGCCAGCATGGCGGCTTGGCGCACTTTCAGCTGATTGAACGGCGGATGCAGGTGGTTAAAGCGCATGATGTACTGGAACCCCGCAGGGGTGAAATCGTCCACCTTCACGCCGGCGGATTTTTTCAAGGTCTCGTACTGCTCAAAGCTGGGTTGCTCGACCATGTCGACTTCCCCAGCCAAGATTGCATTGAATTGGGTTTGCGGGTCGCGGATGATGACCCATTCCACGCGGTCGAAGTTGACAGGACGACCACCCACCAAACCGCTGGGCGCTTCGGGGCGCGACACGTACTTGGTGTTGCGCTCATACACCGCGATCGAACCCGGCTTGAACTCGTCTGCCTTGAAGATGAATGGGCCTGAGCCAATGTGCTCCTTGATTTGCTCGGTGCCTGGCGTGGCCGCGATGCGCGCGGGCATGATGAAAGGCACGTTGCTGGATGCTTTACCCAAGGCCTCGAGCACGATGGCGCAGGGCTCTTTCAAGACCAGGCGAAACGTGCTGGGGTCGGGTGTCTCGATTTTTTCGACAAAGCCAAACAACACCCCGCCCATGGTGTCCCGGCTGGCCCAACGCTTCAAAGAAGCGGCCACGTCCTCGCTGGTGACGGGTTTGCCATCATGGAAAGCCAGGCCAGGGCGCAGTTTGAATGTCCATAGCTTGCCGTCTTTGCTGGTGCTGTGGCTTTGCACCATCTGCGGCTGGATCTTGCCCTTGGCGTCTTCCGAGAACAAGGTGTCGTAAATCATGTACCCGTGGTTGCGGGTCACGTACGCGGTGGTCCAAATCGGGTCGAGCACCGCCAAATTGGCATGCGGCACAAAGCGAAACACCTTGTTGGCTGGCAGCGAGTTTTGCGCACTTGCCGTCGCAACCAGCAGGCCCGCCGTCACACCAACCAACCAAACCTTCAACCAACCTCGGCGCATGTCCATCCCCTTGTTCGCAAGCTACATTTCCAAGCTCAATATAAGCGATTCCCTTTTTCACAGGCTAAGCCATGGTCATCACCGAACTCAGCGCCACCGAACTGTCCCGAGCCATCCATGCACGGCAAGTGACTTGCCGAGAGGTGATGCAGGCCTATGGCGATCGGATTGAAGCGGTCAACCCGCGTTTCAACGCGCTGGTGAGCTTGCAAGACCGAGATGCATTGCTGGCCCAAGCGGACACGGCAGACCGCGAAATGCAGCGTGGTGAGTCACGCGGTTGGATGCATGGCTTTCCCATTGCTTTGAAAGACTTGGTGGATGTGGCCGGCATTCCCACCACCTGCGGTTCGCCCTTGTTGACCCAGAACATCCCCGCCCAAGACGCCTTGCTGACCCAGCGACTCAAGGCCG
>CAJBOO010000192.1 GCA_903956845.1 uncultured Burkholderiales bacterium | reverse complement strand
GCCCTGCCCGGCATCGCGTTGATCCAAAATTGGGAAACTGCCCGGGGGCAGCAAGCGATCAGGCTGCAGCTTTTCACAGCCCAAACTTACCACCATCACCTCACCGCCAAAGTTGGGGTGCAGGCTGATGTGGCGCAAGGTCCGAATCGGAATTTCAGCGCCAGGCGCAACGATGGCGACACCGCAACCATAGCTGTGCACCAGCCCCACCACACCGTCCACATTGGGATACAGGGGCAACAGTTCGCGCTCAATGCGTTCCACCGCAATCTTGACCACACCCGCCACGCATTGCACGGTGGTGGTCAGCGCCAGCAAGTTGCGGGTGCCCACCGAACCATCGGCGTTCACATAAGCCTCAAAGGTGAAGCCTTCCAGCGGCGCTTGCGGCGCAGGCTTCACGGTCGCCATGGGCAAGTCTTGGAGTTCGCGCGCTGGCGGAATGTCGAGCAAACGCTCGTGCACCCAGCTGCCTGCCGGGATGTTTTGCCGCGCATAGCCCACCGGTACGTTGTAGCGCATCACAGCTTGCCCTGTTGCAAGATCACTGAGCGCTACTTTGTGGCCCTGCGGCACTTTGTCACGCAAGACCAAGCCCTTGTCCAGCACAGTGCCAGCGGTCAAACCACCATCGTTGACCACGATCGCCACGTTGTCTGCCGGGTGCATGCGCACCACTCGCGGCGTCACGGTTTTTTTGATGTCGCTCATGCCAGGATCTCCACCCAATTAGGACCTTGACCCACAGATATGCGTTGATGCAATTCCAATTGACCCGTCTCTTGGTCAATGGTCCAGCGGCTCAGGTGGTGCGACATCTGCCCCACTACCAGCAAATGCCTTCCGGTCGGATCAATCGAAAAACCTCGAGGCTGAGTTTCAACCGGCGTGTGGCCTTGAACAACAAGGCAAGCTGTTTCGGCATCGACCCTGAAGTGCGCCAAAGTGCTTGACGTGCGCTCGCTGGTGTACAGGTGACGCCCGTCAGGCGTCAGGTGCAGGTCAGCCGCCCAAGGCTTGCCTGTAAAACCTGGCGGCAAAATGTCCACGGTTTGCAACAGGCTCAAGCGGGCCTGATCCGCGTCCCAGGCCAGCACATCCACCGTACCATCAAGCTCGTTGAGCAAATACACATGGCGACCTTGCGGGTCAAACCGAAAATGCCGCGGGCCCGCACCAGCTCGTGATGCCCAAGATGCAGCAGGCGTCAATTGGCCAGACTCGGCGTTGAATCGAAAGACCATGAGTTCGCCACCGCCCAGCGCTGTGGCCAGCACATAGCGCGTGCAGGGTGAGGGCAAGATGGCATGGGCATTGGGGCTTGTGGGCAGCACCTGTTGCACAGGGCCTACTGTGCCATCGGGTGCAATGGGGCTGACCGTGAGTTGGTGCTCGGGGTAGGAGGCTGACAGCAAAAACCGTCCTGCCGCGTCGGTGCTGACGTAGGCCATGCTGGCAGGCAATGCAGCCTCACCCAATGGCTGCAGATCACGGCTGACTGGGTCAATGGCCAGACTGACCACCGCTATCGGATCACTGCGTCTCACCGCAAAGAGCACTTTCTGATTCGGGCAGATCGCCATGGGCATCAGGTTGCCACCCACAGGTACCGTACTTTGCAAACGCAAGTTGCCATCAGGGCCCATGTGGAGCACAGAGATGTCGCCGCTGTCGGCGT
>CAJBOO010000191.1 GCA_903956845.1 uncultured Burkholderiales bacterium | reverse complement strand
TGAGCTTGCCGTTTTGGCCCGTGAAGGCTTTGGTGGAAATCGCGAATTCACGTGTGAGCAGGCCTTTTTCGGTGCCTTCGTCATGGCTGGAGCTGGTGCGCATCTTCATGGGCCAGTAAGGCCAAACCATGGGCTTGTCTTCTTGCTCGGGGGGCATGGGCATCACCTCGAACTGGGTGACGCTGGCCGCACCATGGCGGGTGCTGGTGCCCACACAGTCAGAGCCCGTGTCGCCGCCGCCGATCACGATGACGTGTTTGCCATCGGCGCGCAACTGGTCTTTGAGTTTGTCGCCCGCATTGACTTTATTTTGCTGGGGCAAAAACTCCATGGCGAAGTACACGCCCTCGAGCTCGCGTCCAGGCACAGGCAGGTCACGCGATTGCTCAGATCCGCCCGTCAACAGCACCGCGTCGAACTCTTTTTTGAGTTGATCTGCGCTGATGGTTTCCTTGGACCAGTTGGTGACCTTGCTGTCCTTGGGCCAATGGCCGACCATCACGCCGGTTTTGAACACCACGCCCTCGGCTTGCATTTGCTCAACGCGTCGGTCGATGTGGCTTTTCTCCATCTTGAAGTCAGGGATGCCATAGCGCAGCAAACCACCGACGCGGTCGTTCTTTTCAAACACCGTGACCGCGTGACCGACACGCGCCAACTGCTGCGCAGCCGCCATGCCGGCAGGTCCTGCACCGATCACCGCGACTTTTTTGCCGGTCTTGTGCGCAGCAGGTTGGGGCTTGACCCAACCCTCGGCCCAACCGCGGTCGATGATCGCGTGCTCGATGGATTTGATGCCCACCGCTTCGTCGTTGAAGTTCAAGGTGCATGCTGCTTCGCAAGGGGCGGGGCAAATGCGGCCAGTGAACTCGGGGAAGTTGTTGGTGCTGTGCAAAACCGTCAACGCGTTTTGCCACTGGTTGCCATACACCAGGTCGTTGAAGTCGGGGATGATGTTGTTGACCGGGCAACCGTTGTTGCAAAACGGTGTGCCGCAGTCCATGCAGCGTGCGCTTTGCGTTTTGGCTTGCTCGGGCGTCAAGGTGACGACAAACTCTTTGTAGTGTTTCAAGCGCTCGGGCACGGGTTTGTAGCCCTCTTCAACCCGTTCAAATTCCATGAAGCCTGTGATTTTTCCCATGATGTGGTCCTTGTGTGCGCTTAAGACTTGGCAGTGGCTTTTTTCGCCTTGGCCGGTTTGTCGGTGGCTGCGGCAGCCAATTCACCCAAGGCGCGTTTGTATTCGTTGGGGAACACTTTGACGAACTTGGCGCGGGCCTGATCCCAGTTGTCCAACAATGCGCGGGCGCGTTTGGAACCGGTCCAGCGGTGGTGGTCTTCGAGCAACTTTTTGAGTTGCACTTCGTCGGCCAGGCCGCGGTGCCACAAGGCGGACGGCACGGCGCTGGCTTGCTCTTTTTCGCTCAAGACCTTTTCCATGCTGACCATGGCAGTGTTGCAACGCTTGTCGAACTGACCGTCCTCGTCGTACACATAGGCAATGCCGCCGCTCATGCCGGCCGCGAAGTTGCGCCCGGTGTTGCCCAGCACCACCACGGTGCCGCCGGTCATGTACTCGCAGCCGTGGTCACCCGTGCCTTCGACGACCGCGGTCGCGCCTGACAAACGCACCGCGAAACGCTCTCCGGCCACGCCGCTGAAAAACGCTTCGCCACTGGTCGCGCCATACAGCACGGTGTTGCCAACGATGGTGTTGGAGACCGCCTCGCCACGGAAATCGATGCTGGGGCGCACGACCACACGGCCACCGGACAAACCTTTGCCGGTGTAGTCATTGGCGTCGCCAATCAAATACAAAGTGATGCCCTTGGCCAAGAACGCGCCAAACGATTGACCACCCGTGCCTTCGAGTTGGATGCGCAAGGTGTCGTCAGGCAATCCTTCGGGGCGAACTTGGGTGAGCGCGCCAGACAACATCGCTCCGACCGAGCGGTTGACGTTGCGGGCGACTTCCATGAACTGCACTTTTTCGCCTTTGTCGATGGCGGCACGGCTTTTTTCGATCAGCACTTTGTCTAAGGCTTTTTCCAAGCCATGGTCTTGGGTGTCGGTATGGAACAAGGGGGTACCAACAGGTACCTGGGGTTTGGCCAACAAACGGCCAAAGTCCAGCCCCTTGGCCTTCCAATGTTCGACGCCTTGCTTCATGTCGAGCAAATCCGAACGGCCAATCAGGTCGTCAAACTTGGCGATGCCCAATTGCGCCATGATCTGGCGCACTTCTTCAGCGATGAAGAAGAAATAGTTGACCACGTGCTCTGGCTTGCCAGAAAACTTTTGACGCAATACCGGGTCTTGCGTGGCCACGCCCACCGGGCAGGTGTTGAGGTGGCACTTGCGCATCATGATGCAGCCCTCCACCACCAAAGGCGCGGTGGCAAAACCGAATTCATCCGCGCCCAGCAAAGCGCCAATCGCCACATCGCGACCGGTTTTCATTTGACCGTCGGTTTGCACCCGAATGCGGCCACGCAAACCATTGAGGACCAAGGTCTGCTGTGTTTCAGCCAAACCGATTTCCCATGGGCTGCCGGCGTGTTTGATGGAAGACCAAGGCGAGGCACCGGTACCGCCGTCGTGGCCGGCGATCACCACATGGTCAGCCTTGCACTTGGCCACGCCTGCTGCGATCGTGCCCACGCCCACCTCGGACACCAGCTTGACGCTGACATCGGCATGAGGAGCCACGTTTTTCAAGTCATGGATGAGTTGGGCCAGGTCTTCAATGGAATAAATGTCGTGGTGGGGCGGGGGTGAAATCAAACCCACGCCTGGCACCGAGTAACGCAAGAAACCGATGTACTCGGACACCTTGCTGCCGGGCAGTTGACCGCCCTCACCGGGCTTGGCGCCTTGCGCCATCTTGATTTGGATTTGGTCGGCACTGGCCAGGTATTCGGCGGTTACCCCAAAGCGGCCCGAAGCCACTTGTTTGATCTTCGAGCGCAGCGAGTCACCGGCCAGCAAAGGCATGTCCACTTCAACTTGCTTGTCGCCAATCACGCTCTTCAATGACTCGCCTGCTTTGATCGGGATGCCTTTGAGTTCATTGCGGTAGCGCGCGGGGTCTTCGCCGCCTTCGCCGGTGTTGCTCTTGCCGCCGATGCGGTTCATCGCGACCGCCAAGGTGGCGTGGGCTTCGGTGGAAATCGAACCCAATGACATGGCACCCGTGGCAAAGCGTTTGACGATTTCGCTGGCGGGCTCCACTTGGTCCAGGGGAATGGCTTTGCTCGGCTCGATCTTGAACTCGAACAGTCCGCGCAAGGTCATGTGGCGACGGCTTTGGTCGTTGATGATTTGGGCGTACTCTTTGTAAGTGCTGAAGTTGTTGGCACGGGTGCTGTGCTGCAACTTGGCAATCGCGTCCGGCGTCCACATGTGGTCTTCGCCGCGGGCACGCCAAGCGTATTCACCACCCGCGTCGAGCATGTGAGCAAGCACAGGGTCATCGCTGAAAGCGCTGTTATGCATGCGGATGGCTTCTTCGGCAATCTCGAAAATACCGATACCCTCGACACGGCTGGGTGTGCCCGTGAAGTATTTGGCAATCGTTTCGCTGTTCAAACCGATGGCTTCAAACAACTGCGCACCGCAGTACGACATGTAGGTAGACACGCCCATCTTGGACATGATTTTCGACAGGCCTTTGCCAATCGCTTTGACATAGTTGTAGATGGCTTTGTCGGCCGACAACTCGCCAGGCAACTCGGCGTGCATGGTCGCCAAGGACTCCATGGCCAGATAGGGATGCACGGCTTCTGCGCCATAACCTGCCAGCACGGCAAAGTGGTGCACTTCGCGGGCGCTGCCGGTTTCCACCACCAAACCAGCGCTGGTGCGCAAGCCTTCTTTGACCAGGTGTTGGTGCACCGCAGACAAGGCCAGCACGGCTGGGATCGCCACTTGGGTGGCGGTGATCGCTCGGTCGCTGATGATCAGGATGTTGTGGCCGCTCTTGATGTGGTCCACGGCTTCGGCGCACAGTGACGCCAGCTTGGCCTCGACGCCTTCATGGCCCCATGACAAGGGGTAGGTGATGTCCAAAGTGGCGCTCTTGAACTTGCCTTGGGTCATGCTCTCGATGTGGCGCAGCTTGGCCATGTCTTGAAAATCGAGCACCGGCTGGCTCACTTCGAGGCGCATCGGCGGATTGACTTGGTTGATGTCGAGCAAATTGGGTTTGGGGCCCACGAAGGACACCAAGGACATGACGATGGCTTCGCGGATCGGGTCGATCGGCGGGTTGGTCACTTGCGCGAACAGCTGTTTGAAGTAGTTGTAGAGCGGTTTGTTCTTGTCGGACAAGACAGCCAAGGGGCTGTCATTGCCCATGGAACCCAAGGCTTCTTCGCCATTGGCAGCCATGGGTGCCATCAAGAACTTGAAGTCTTCTTGGGTGTAACCAAACGCTTGCTGGCGGTCGAGCAAGGACAGGCCACTGTGCTCCGGTGTGCCCACGGGATGCTCGGCCACATCGTCCAAACGGATGCGCAGGTTTTCAATCCATTGTTTGTAGGGCTTGCTGTTGGCCAAGCCAGATTTCAATTCTTCGTCGTCGATCATGCGACCTTGCTCGAGATCGATCAGGAACATTTTGCCGGGCTGCAAACGCCATTTGCGCACGATCTTGCTTTCAGGCACGGGCAGTACACCTGACTCTGAGCCCATGATCACCAAGTCATCATCGGTGATGCAGTAGCGCGAGGGGCGCAAACCATTGCGGTCCAAAGTGGCACCGATTTGGCGGCCGTCGGTGAACACGATCGATGCCGGGCCATCCCAAGGCTCGAGCATGGCGGCGTGGTATTCATAGAACGCACGGCGGCGTGCGTCCATGGTGTTGTGGTTTTCCCAGGGCTCGGGAATCATCATCATCACCGCTTGGCTCAAGGGGTAGCCCGCCATGGTCAGCAATTCGAGGCAGTTGTCAAAGGTCGCGGTGTCGGACTGGTCGGCAAAACTGATGGGATAGAGTTTGGGCAAATCGGCACCCAACACAGCCGACGCCATCACGCCTTCGCGCGCTTTCATCCAGTTGTAGTTGCCTTTGACCGTGTTGATTTCGCCGTTGTGCGCGACATAGCGGTAGGGGTGCGCCAGCGGCCACTCGGGGAAAGTATTGGTGGAGAAGCGCTGGTGCACCAGGCCGAGAGCCGACACACAGCGGTGGTCTTGCAAGTCGTTGAAATAGGTGCCCACCTGATCAGCCAACAGCAGGCCTTTGTAAATCACGGTGCGGCTGGACATGCTGGGCACGTAGTATTCTTTGCCGTGCTTGAGGTTCAGGTGAGAAATCGCGGCGCTGGCGGTTTTGCGGATCACGTACAGCTTGCGTTCCAAGGCGTCTTGCACGATGACATCGTTGCCGCGACCAATGAAGATTTGGCGGATGTGCGGTTCTTTGGCGCGCACCGTGGGTGACATGGGCATGTCTTTGTTGACAGGCACATCGCGCCAGCCGATCAGCACCTGTCCTTCGGCTTTGACAGCGCGCTCGAGTTCTTGCTCGCAAGCCAAGCGGGAGGCGTGTTCTTTGGGCAAGAACACCATGCCGACGCCGTATTCACCTGGCGGCGGCAAGGTCACGCCTTGTTTGGCCATGTCTTCGCGGTAAAGCGCATCGGGCAACTGGATCAAGATACCGGCACCGTCGCCCATCAATTTATCCGCACCCACCGCGCCGCGGTGGTCGAGGTTTTCCAGAATCTTCAATGCTTGGCTGACGATCTCATGGGTTTTCTGACCCTTGATGTGCGCCACAAAACCGACACCACAGGCATCGTGTTCTTGGTTGGACTGGTACAAACCCTCGGTGAATGCCTTTTGCATGACGCGCTTCCTGTGAATTCTGAGACAAGGGCCGTAAGCATAGTGCACCGCAGCACGATTGCCAAAGAAATTAATTGGGGTCAGATTCCAATTATTTCCCGATACTTATAGTCGGGTATTTAATTGGGGACAGAAGATTCACGCCTTATCGGCTGTCCTCACCGGCCGGCCAGCCGCGGTTTTGCGCACCCGCCTGGGTGTGAGTTGCTGCAGGCCCTCCACAAAGGCCTCCTCCCCCAACGCCCAACCGCTGAGGGTGGCGTCTGTCAACGCCTGCTGTTGCTGTGCCTGTATGCCCGCTTGCACCAACGCCGCGTAAGCCGCTTCGCGGGCGAACGGGGTATTGCCCAAAGCCCAGTACAAGGCGTGCGGCGTGAGCCAGGGGTCTTGACGGGTACCGATGTAATGCGCATGGCTGGACCAGGCGTAATCCGCCGCCTGCGCCACCATCCCTGCACGCACCGGGTTCAAGTCGATGTAGGCCATGCAAGCCAAAAAATAGCGCTCGGTTTGGATCAGCGTGGAGCGGTAACGGCCTTCCCACAGGGTCCCTGTGCGGCCATGGCGTTTGTTGAAAGACAGCACATACGCGCGACCCACCGCCTGCATCATCAAGGGCAAGGCTTTGTCGGTTTGGGGAGTTGCCAACAGGTGCAGGTGGTTGCCCATGAGCACATAGGCGTGCACCTCCACCGACTGCGCTTGCGAATGGGTTTGCAACAAGTCCAGCATCCGCTGCTGGTCGCTGGCATCCTCAAAAATGCTTTGCCGGTTGTTGCCACGCAAAATGATGTGGTGCGGGTATCCGGGAAGGGTGAGGCGAGGCAATCGGGCCATGGGTGCATGTTAGCCCCATGCGTGCCAGGCGCGTGCCTTAACATTCGAACCACATGAACGACAGCCCACGCCCCAGCCCCCCGCCCCAGCTCTGGGTGATGTGCTTGTGCGCCGAATGGTGTGGCACCTGCCGTGAGTACCAACCCCTGTTTGAGCAACTGGCCGCAGACATGCCGCAAGCCCGGTTTGTGTGGGTGGATGTGGAAGCACAAGACGCCTTGTTGCAAGACCTGGACATTGAAAATTTCCCCACCTTGTTGATCGTCAATGCCCAACGCCAAGCGTGTTTTGCCGGCACGGTATTGCCTCATCTGGAAACCTTGCAGCGCATGTGCCAAGTGGCTCTGGCGGGTGACTTGCCCTTGGTCACCGACCCCGATTGGTTGGCGGTGGTGCCAGGCTTGTTGGCACTAGGGCAAGACTGAGCGGGCCCACAGGGCAGCCCTGACCAGCGGCCGCAACCGGCGCGCCAAAGCCAGCCATGGGCCCCATTGCACACGCCATGCATCGATGTGGTCGTCAAAGCTGCGTTGCTGGTACTGCAACAACGCTTGACTGGCCGAGGTGTCTAGCCAATCGACGCTGTCATCCACACGGCTGAACCAGTGCGCCGGCAACGGTGCTTGTCCCAACATGGCCATCACCTTGTCGAGCATCTGCCCATAGGTGAGTTGGCAGCGCGGACCCCCGCCAATCAACCACACCTTGCCCCAAATGGCGGGCTGGTCGACCGCGTTGGCCAATGCCACACCCACGTCCAAGGTGTGCACATATTCGAGGCGGTTCGAGGGCGGTATCAAAAACATGGCTTTGTCAAAGATCAGCTTGTCCGGCATGGCTGCACCCAGGCGCAACACCGACCATGTCAAGCCACTCGACTTGAGCAACTGCTCAGCCATGGCTTTTTGGACGGCATGGCTCTGCACCGGCTGCAGCGGGCTGGTCACCGTGCGCGGCGGCGGTAAATGCTGGGTCAAGCCATACACGCGCAGGGTCGAAGTGAAAACGATGCGCGCAGGCTTGGGCATGGTGGTGACCGCCAAAATCAATTGACGCATTCCCCCCACATGGATGTCATGGGAGAGTTCACTTTCCA
Source organism: uncultured Burkholderiales bacterium (assembly GCA_903956845.1). GTDB lineage: Bacteria > Pseudomonadota > Gammaproteobacteria > Burkholderiales > Burkholderiaceae_C > Limnohabitans. Next base: position 10,578 of record CAJBOO010000191.1, on the reverse strand, counting down.
ACTCACTGTGTTGCCCGGAGAGTGGCAACCCGGGAACCAAGGCATCTAAATGGATGACCAGGTCTTGGCCTTTGAGTGCCCGTTGCCAATCGACAAAACGCCGGACATCACCCCAGACCAACTCACAACCCATGGCATGTCGGCGCGCCAAACGCTTGTTGATGCGCAAGGGCAAATCGAAACAACGCACACGGTGGCCTCGCCCTGCCAATGCCTGCAGGGTGCTCAGGCCCATGTTGCCAAAGGCGCCGGTGACCAATATGTTCATGCGCAGCCCAGTCGGTGTGAGCTGGTCAGTTTATCTGAATAAATGAGTTAAAAGGTATTCATTTTGTCAAACTGAAACGGGCATTCATGTCCTTCAAACCAAACTCATCCAACAAGGCTTGCAAGCGTTGGGCAGCGCTTGGCTTCTTCTGGCCGGTGTATTGCGCCAGGATCAATTCGTTTTTCAAGCTGTGCTCCCAGCCCACCAATTCGGTGACCGTGACTTGGTAGCCCTGGGCTTCAAGCAACAGACAACGCAAGACATTGGTCAACTGGCTGCCGATCTCGCGGGTGTGCAAGGGGTGGCGCCACAACTCAGCCAAGGGTGTGCGCGACAAATTCAGCGCCTTGTGGGCGCGCAGGTGGCTGGCCACCTCGGCTTGGCAACACGGCACCAGGGCCATGTACTGGGCATGCTTGGCCAAACCGAATGAGATCGCGTCGTCAGTGGCGGTGTCGCAGGCATGCAGCGCGGTCACCATGTCGACCTGGCTGGGCAAGGCTTGGTCATGGGTGGCCTCGCTGACACTGGCGTTGACGAAACGCATGCCTTGGGCAAAGCCCAATTGGTCTGCCAACTGCTGTGACGCGGTGACCAAGGCAGCGCGGGTTTCGATGCCGATCACCTGCCCCACCGAGCGCGACTGCAGCAGCGCTTGCGGCTTGAAAAACAGGTCGTGGATGATGAACCCCAAATACGATTTGCCCGCGCCGTGGTCGGCCAACACCAGCGGACGGGTGTCGCCTTGGGCGAGCTTGTCAGCCAGCATGGCCAAGAGTGGCTTTTCGATGAACTGGAACAGGTGGTAGACCTGCTTGAGTTTGCGCCGGGCATCTTGGTTGAGTTTGCCTTCGCGGGTCAGGATGTGCAGGGCTTTCAACAGCTCAAGGGACTGCCCGGGGCGCACCTCGGGCGGCCAGGCGTCTTGGTCGTTGGCTGGGGTGCTTTTGCGCTTCATGTGTGGGGCTTTGGTAATTGCAATGCATCCCAGCCGGCGTGTCCCAAGGCTTGCAATGTGGCGATGTTGACGTCGTAAATCGCAGCGGCATGGGGAAAAGCCGCCACCGCTTTGTCGATGCTGTCTTCTCGCAGCAGGTGCAGCGTGGGGTAGGGCGAGCGGTTGGTGAAGTGACTGATGTCGTTCGCGTCCACCCCGGCGAATTGGTAACGCGGATGAAAGTCTGCGATTTGCAACACGCCTTCCAAATCAAGCGACTGCAACACCGCATCGCAATCGAATAAAAACCCATTGAAGTCGAGGAAGTCGGGCAGCAACTGCGGCGCGATCAACAAAGTGGTGTCCACGATGGCAGGGTCAGCGTCGGCCAACCACTCAAGCTCGGTCTGCAAAACCTTTAGCACCGCTTCGGGGTCCTCCGCCTGACACACCACGTAACGCACTTGGTTTTTAGCCACCACAGCTTTGGCAAACGGGCACAGGTTCAGGCCGATCACGGCTCGGTTCAGCCATGTCTGTGTGTCGGCAACCGCTTGCTCGTCGGGCGTCATGCGGGGTTGGGCACGCCCGTCAGGCGCGCGTGTTCTCGGCTGGCAAAACGATCGGTCATGCCTGCAATGTAATCGGCGACCGCACGCGGCAAATCGGCACGACTCGCGTGCCCCTCGGGCATCGCGTGTGGGTTGTCCAGGTAAGCCTGGAACAACTCGCGCACCACCTGCTTGGCCCACTCGGTGGTTTGCAAGACCTGCGGGTGTCGGTACAACTGGTGCAACAAAAAGCTTTTGAGTTGGGTTGACTGGGCTTTCATCTCGGCGCTGAACTGCACCAAGGGCGGCAGTTGCCGCACTGCCTGCACCGACCCCGGGGCGTGCTGTTGCAATGCAGATTGGGTGGCGTGCAACACGTCATACACCTGGTCACTCAGCATGCGGCGGATGCTCTCGTACAACAAGCGCCGCCCCGACAAGTCTGGAAATGCTGCCTGCACTTGAAGGCGGTAGTTGTCAAACAAAGGCACTTCGCTCAGTTGCGCCATGCTGATCAAGCCCGAGCGCACGCCGTCGTCGATGTCGTGCGCGTTGTAGGCCATTTCATCGGCGATGTTGCACAACTGCGCCTCGAGACTGGGTTGGCCGTTGACCAAGAAACGCGCGGCCACGCCACCCGGTTCGTGCGCTTCCAAGGCCTGTGCATGGCGCTTGGAGCAGTGTTTCAAAATGCCTTCGCGGGTTTCAAAGCACAGGTTCAGGCCATCGAACTGCGGGTAGCGCTCTTCCAAGCCATCGACCACCCGCAGGCTTTGCAAGTTGTGCTCGAAGCCACCGTGCGTCGCCATGCATTCGTTCAAGGCGTCTTGCCCAGCGTGTCCAAACGGCGTGTGTCCCAAGTCGTGTGCCAAGGCAATCGCTTCGACCAAGTCCTCGTGCAAACCGAGTGCCCGCGCCAAAGACCGGCCCAGTTGCGCGACTTCCAAAGAATGGGTGAGCCGGGTGCGAAACAAATCGCCTTCATGGTTCAAAAACACCTGGGTTTTGTAGACCAAACGGCGAAATGCCGTCGAGTGCACGATGCGGTCGCGGTCGCGCTGAAACGCGTTGCGAGTGGGTGCCGAAGGCTCGGGATGGCGTCTGCCGCGTGAGGCTTGGGGGTCACAAGCGTATGCTGCCAACGCCATCATGCCAGGCAACAGGCTTGCAACACCTCAGCCACCAAGGCGTCCGGCGCACCCAGCAGCTTGGCGCTGCCGGGCGGGTCGATCAGCACAAAACGAATGTCACCACCCTCGGCTTTTTTGTCCACCCGCATGTGGTGCAAGTACGCCTGCACGCCCAGGTCTGGACCCACGGTGGGCAACCCCGCGCGGGCGATCAAAGCGGTGAGTCGATCGGCAAAGGCCGCGTCCACCAAACCCAAACGCTGTGACAAACGCGCGGCCATCACCATGCCACAGCCCACGGCTTCGCCATGCAACCAAACGCCGAAACCCAGTCCCGCTTCGATGGCGTGGCCAAAGGTGTGACCGAAATTCAATATGGCTCGTATGCCTGCTTCGCGCTCGTCTTGGCCCACCACCCAGGCCTTGATTTCACAACTGCGCTGCACCGCGTGCGCCAAGGCCTGCGGGTCGCGCGCCAGCAAATCGCCCAGGTGAAGCTCGATCCAATCAAGAAAGGCCATGTCTGCGATCGGCCCGTACTTGATCACCTCGGCCAAACCGGCACTCAATTCGCGCGCGGGCAAGGTGCTTAGGGTGCTGAGGTCACACACCACGCGCTCGGGTTGGTAAAACGCGCCCACCATGTTTTTCCCCATGGGGTGGTTGATGGCGGTTTTGCCGCCCACCGATGAATCGACTTGCGCGAGCAAGGTGGTGGGCACCTGCACGAAGGGCACACCACGCATATAGCAAGCAGCGGCAAACCCGGTGATGTCACCGATCACACCGCCACCCAGCGCAAACAACACCGTCTTGCGGTCACAGGCATGGCCCAGCAAGGCATCGAAAATCAGTTGCAGGCTTTCCCAGGTTTTGTAGGCCTCGCCATCGGGCAAAGTGCACACATGGACCTGGGTGTAGTGGGGTTGAATGGACGCTTGCAAGCGCGCCAGGTACAAAGGCGCGTCCGTCTCGTTGGTGACGATCAGGGCGGCGGCGGCTCGGGGCAGACCTTGCCAAGCGAGAGGGCTGTCCAACACACCTGAGGCAATTTGAATCTCGTAGCTGCGGTCACCCAAGTCGATGCTGACCTGACCTGCGTGGGGACTGTTGGGCGCTTTGCTCATGTGGCGGGGGTCTCCATGGGCAACACGCCCGCGAGTTCAAGTTGGCTCATGATCATGGTGACCATGGTCGGGATGCGAGGGCGGCTGGTTTCAATCACGTAATGGGCCGCTGCTTGGTAACTGGGGTCGCGCTGCTCGAACAACTCGGTCAGCTTGGCTTTCGGGTCATCGACTTGCAACAAGGGGCGTTGCGTGTCATGGCGCAATCGGCGAAAAAGTTCATCGGGCATGACCCGCAAATAAATCACATGGGTGCGCTCGCGCAAGATCACACGGTTGGCTTCGCGCAAAACCGCGCCACCACCGGTGGCCAACACACCACAACCGGTGCGGGTCATGTCGTCGATCACCTGGGTCTCCATGTCACGAAAAGCTTGTTCGCCCTCGCGCTCGAAAAATTCGCGGATGCTGCAAGCGATGCGCAACTCGATGACCTGGTCGGTGTCGACAAAGCCCACGCCCAATTTGCGCGCGAGTTGCCGTCCAACCGTTGATTTGCCGCTGCCCGGCATGCCCACCAATGCCAACACGATAGATGCTTTCTCAAGGTGCAGGGGCACCTTGCTGGATCATTTTAGGGCTTAGGAATATCAGCAACTCTTGTTTGGCATGGCGTTGGCTGCGGTTGCCAAACAGCCACGACCAACCAGGCAGGTCGCGCAAGCCCGGCACACCAGCCCGGTTGTCGCTGTGGGTGGTTTCATAAATCCCACCAATCATGACCGTGCCGCCATCCTCGACCCGTACCTGGGTGCTGACATGCTTGGTGTCGATCGCAAAGCCTGCGGGTGTGCTTTGTCCCACGCTGTCTTTGTGCACTTCCAAGTGCATGGTGATGCTGCCCTCAGGGGTGATGTGAGGCGTGACCTCCAAACGCAAATTGGCCTTGCGAAAAGCGATGGATGTCACCCCATTGGCGCCCGCCAAGGTGTAGGGCAATTCCGTGCCTTGTTCGATCACCGCTTTGGCCTGGTCGGCCGTGACCAAGCGAGGACTGGCCACCACCCGCCCCAAGCCCTGGGCCTCCAAGGCAGACAAGGCCAGCCCCAAGCGTTGGCTGTGGCTGGCGTTGAACAAACTCAAGGCCACGTTGGGCGCTTCTGCCCCTTGCAAAGGGCTGGCTGGCAAATCGATGTTGGGTGTGCTGCTGTTGACCGCCAACCGCACACCCAAGGAAGACGCGAAGTGATCATCAGCCTCGACGATGCGCGCTTCGATCAACACCTGTCGCTGTGGGACATCGATGCGTTCGATCAAGCCAGCGACTTGCTTTAAGCGCTCGGGAATGTCGGTCACAAACAATTGATTGGTGCGCACATCAGCCAAGGCACTGCCACGGGCGCTGAGCATGCGTGGAGAAGCCACGCCCGCAGGCGGCGAACCTGCGCTGAGCAAAGGCCCCAAGAGGTCAACCGCCTTGGCGTGGTTGAGTGCAAAAGCCTGGGTCTGCAATGGCTCAATGACTTGCGAGGCGGTGCGGCTTTCCAAGGCCAGCTTGTCGCGGGCGGCCAACTCGGCCAGCGGTGCCACCCAAATCACCTGTCCCTCTCGTTGTTGCCCCAGGCCCTTGGTTTGCAAGATGGTGTGCAAGGCTTGGTCCCATGGCACGTCTTGCAAGCGAAGACTCAGCTGGCCGCTCACGCTGTCGGAGACCACCAGGTTAAAGCCACTGAAGTCGGCAATGAGTTGCAAAGCGGTTCGCAATTCGATCTGTTGAAACTGCATGCTCAGGGGTGCGCCACTGAACACCGGGGCACCCGGTTGGGCCAACGCCAAGCTGCCCAGCCCAGCGAAGATGCAAGCCATCACCCGCCGCTTCATGGTGTCACCTCGGCGGGGATGCGCACTTGCTTGGACTGCCATTCACCCGATGGCTGGGGATGCCACTCTTGCACCACCAGATGGTCTGGTGCGATCTGCACCACCCGCCCCCAGTGCTGACCGATTGCTTGACCCACAGACACCATCTGCACATGGCCTGGGCTGCGCAATACCGCGCGTTGTTTGCCCGGCTCAGCCAGCATGCCCGCCCAAGCGTAGTCACTCAATGCACGGCCGTTCCAGGGAGAGTGTGTGCCGAGGGCTTGACGCGCTTGCGGCGGCAGTGCCATGCGCAAACCATGGGGCGCAAACGGGTTGTGCCACACCTGCACCGGGGTGCGCATGGGCGAAGCTTGGGACCCGTTGGGCGGGTCGGCCTGTTGACGGATGGCGCTGATGTCACCTAAGCCATGAGGTGCCGGCGAGCCCCAAGTGATGTCGAGTTGTAACTGTGGCGGACTGCGCTTGGAGTCCCCCAGCGCAGGGTCTGCCCAACTTTGCAGCTCGAAGGCTTGTATGCGCCGCCAAGGCAAGGCATGAGGGAGTTGCTGCCAAGCCGCCAGCAACTGCGGCAAGGTGCCACGCCACTGCATCCGTTCGTTGCCGCTTTGCGATTGCAAGCCATGCATGCCTGCCAAGGACACGGCGGCGGCGTTGCCTTGGCTGGTGTCCGCGGCCCAAGCTTGCCAGGCGGGCAGCGCCAAACCCGAGGGATGGGGCAAGGATTGAAGCGACTGCACCAGGGATTGGTGTTGACGCAAGCGCTGGCGCAAGGCATCGGTGTCGCTGCGCAAGTCCTCCAGCGTTTGCGGGTAGTCCCACCAGGCTTGCCACAACTCACCCGAGCAGTGAAAGCTGCCCCCACCTGCCAACGTCAGGCTGCCCAAGCTCAGCACCAAGGCCTGCGCCAACCCAGGCCAGGCATGCAACACATGCCAATGGCTTCGCCACTGAGGCCAAGGGGATGTGATGCGCCAGCGACTCATGACCCCACTGCCTTGCTGCGCCACTGCAACACAAACCGCTGCTGTAAACACGCCAAGCCATCGGCGTTTCGCCATTGCGGCAGCGATGCATCTGTGCGCTGGGCTTGCAAGGCCTCTTGCCAAGCCTGCAGATGCGCGGCGCTGATGGCCCATCCGCTCAGTTGCACCTGTTGATCGCGCCAGACCATGCGCTCGATTTGGATGCCTTGAGGCGACAAAGCCAAAACCTGTCCCATCAACTGCCAAGCTTGGGTTTGCTGGGCTCGCCATGGCTGCCACTGCCGCTGCACTTGCCGTGCCTGCTGTTGCCGCGTCTGCCACATGGCTTGGTCGGCGAGCGCCCTGTGCAGTTCGGCTTGGGTTTGCAGCCATGCTTGTTTTTCCTGCTCAACGGGTTGGTGCCACGCTGTCAGGGCCAAGTGCAAAGCCACGACGAGGCCCAAGGCCGTCAACAGCGCCAGCAGCAAGCCCCAGCACCAACGGCGCATGGCGGCTGCGCGTAATTGTTCGCGCCAGGGCAGCAAATTGAAATCACTCATGCCTTGACCACCCCCAAGGCCAAGCCACTCAACACCGCTTGTTGGTCAGAGGACAAGGCCGTCGCAGACCGGGCGTCGTGCCTGCGCTCAACCGACAAGGTGGCGCATGCCTCGCCGTGCCCAAGGCGCTCCCAATCTTGCCAACGCTTGGCAGCTTGCCAGGCAGGCTCTAGGCGCACCAAGGTCAAGCCAGCCGCGCGGCAGCACTGCTGCGCTGCAGTCACCCATGCCCGTGGCGCGGCCAACACTTCCCAGGTTTGCAAGGCCTGGGCTTGCATGGCAGCCAACAACCAAGCTGGGCGAGAAGAAGTTGTCGCCGTCGTGGTGGAGGCGTCCACACTCAAATGGAAGTCCCACACGGTGTCTGCCAAGGGGGCAGGCATGCGTTGTTGGAGTTGCTCGGCAAGCTGGGCATGGATTTGTTTGGGGTGCAAGCCCGGCTCGAGCTGCATGCTGAAGCGCTGCAGCAGTGTGTCTGGCAAAGCCATGGCGATGGCCTGGGCCTGAAAACCACTGCGCTGACGCGCCAAGCGCAGTTGGGCGGGATCGGGCCACGCCGGGTCTGCCGGGCATGAACGTGCGAACGAGGCTGGGTGAGGGTGCCAATGCCAGGGTGGCCGCCCGGGCGGGCTGGCCCCTGGGTGGCGGGATTGCGACAAGGCCAAGCCTTCATCAGTCCAGAGCAAACCCATGCCTGGGTGGGTCGCTTGGGTGCGGTGTAACCATTTCATGCGCAGTTGCTTTCTTGAACAGACAGGAACAGGGTTGTAAAAGGCCAGACAAGTCCATGGCGTAAGCTCAACTGGCAATTTTTTTACAATCCACTCCACCACCCCAAACCAGGCCATCGCGCCACCAGCCCTCCATGCCCCCAAGCCCCACCCCTGCTGAGCCCAGCAAAGCAGAACCGAATCCAGTGCCCGATAACAATTTGTGGCGCGTGCTGGGCAGCTTCCTGTTGTGGTTTGTCGGCTTGGGTGCAGCCGGCTTCGCCACGGTCTTGCTGCTGGTCGGTGTTGCGCTGGCCATGGCTTACCCGCAGCTCCCTGACATCTCGGAATTGGCGGACTACCGCCCCAAGCTGTCCATGCGGGTCTTGTCACTCGAGGGCAAGGTGATTGGCGAATTTGGCGAAGAGCGGCGCAAACTCATCCCATTCAAAGACATCCCAGCGGTGGTGAAAAACGCGGTGCTGTCGATCGAAGACGCCCGCTTCTACCAACACGGCGGCGTCGATTACATCGGCTTGGCCCGCGCGAGTTTGGCCAACGTCGGTCGCGCCAAAAGCCAAGGCGCCTCCACCATCACCATGCAGGTGGCGCGCAATGTGTATTTGTCTTCCGAAAAAACCTTCACCCGCAAAATCTATGAGCTGCTGCTGACCTACAAACTCGAGCACTTGCTGAGCAAGGACCAGATTTTTGAAATCTATTTGAACCAAATTTTCCTGGGTCACCGGGCCTACGGTTTTGCGGCTGCCTCGGAAACCTACTTTGGCAAACCCATCCAATCCCTGAGCATCGCCGAAGCCGCGATGTTGGCCGGTTTACCCAAAGCGCCTTCAGCCTACAACCCGATCAACAACCCCAAACGCGCCCGCTCGCGCCAGCTCTACATCATCGAGCGCATGCAAGACAACGGTTTCATCACTGCCGAGCAAGCCACGGCCGCCAAATCCGAAGAACTCAAGATTCGAAGCGTCAACACCACCCCGTCAACCCATGCCGAATACGTCGCTGAAATGGCCCGCCAATTGATGTTCGCGCAATACGGTGCTGATATTTACACCCGTGGCTTGAATGTCTACACAACCATCAAAGCCGAAGACCAAGAAGTGGCCTACCAAGCCTTGCGCCGAGGCATCTTGGACTATGAATTGCGTCAGGTCTACCGTGGCCCGGAAAAGTTCATCACCCTGCCCTCGGACGCGCGTGAGTTGGAAGACGCGATTGACGAGGCGTTGATTGAAGCCGGCGACAAAGGTGACTTGTTGGCTGCCGTGGTGCTGGACGCCAACCTCAAAAAAGTGCGCGTCATGCGCCAAAACAGCGAGGTACTCGAGATCACTGGTGAGGGGTTGAAACCAGTGCAGTCAGGCTTGGCAGACAAAGCGCCACCCCACATCAAACTGCGCGCGGGTGCAGTGGTGCGGGTAGCCCACAATGCCAAAGGCGATTGGAGCCTCACGCAATTGCCCGAGGTCGAAGGTGCGTTCGTGGCGTTGGACCCCAGCGATGGGGCGATCCGCTCGCTGGTGGGTGGGTTTGATTTCGACAAAAACAAGTTCAACCACGTGACCCAAGCCTGGCGCCAGCCAGGGTCGAGCTTCAAGCCCTTCATCTATTCAGCCGCGTTGGAAAAAGGCTTCACACCCGCCACCCAGGTCAACGACGCACCGCTCTTTTTTGATGCCAGCGCCACAGGCAGCCAAGCTTGGGAGCCCAAGAACTACGACGGCAAGTTCGAGGGCATCATGAGTTTGCGCACCGCCTTGGGCAAATCCAAAAACATGGTCTCGATCCGCATCTTGCAAGCCGTGGGTCCGCAAAATGCGCAGCAATGGATCAGCCGCTTTGGGTTCGATGCCGACAAACACCCGCCCTACCTGACCATGGCCTTGGGCGCGGGATCGGTCACCCCCATGCAAGTGGCCTTGGGTTACTCGGTGTTTGCCAACGGCGGCTACCTGGTCAAGCCCTACCTGATCACCAAGGTCACAGACCCCTTGGGCAAGGTGCTGTCCAACTACACCCCGATCGAATTAGACGAACGCTCACGTGCGATCGAGCCACGCAACGCTTTCTTGATGAGCCATTTGTTGCAAGAGGTCACCCGCTCGGGGACGGCTGCACGTGCGCAACAAGTGCTCAAACGCAATGACATTTACGGCAAGACCGGCACCACCAACGATTCGATGGACGCTTGGTTTGCGGGCTACAACCCATCGCTCACCGCGGTCACCTGGATAGGCTACGACACCCCGCGCAAACTCGGTGACCGCGAAACCGGTGGCGGCCTGAGCCTGCCGGTGTGGATCGCGTACATGCAGCACGCGCTGAAAAATGTGCCCATCACGCCCATCCCTGTGCCTTCAGGGGTGGTGTATGAGGGCAGCGATTGGTTCTACCAGGAGTACACGCACTCCACTGGCGTGACCAGCTTGGGCCTGGAAGGCAAGCCGCACGATGGCGAAGCGGAGGGCGAGAAGAAAAAAATCCT
>CAJBOO010000190.1 GCA_903956845.1 uncultured Burkholderiales bacterium | reverse complement strand
TCGCTCACCGAGACGGTGTGTGCTTTGGGTCAATGCCAAAAACTGGTGGGCGTGGACCGTTATTCCAATTGGCCTGAGCGTATCGCCCATCTTCCTCGCATGGGTGGCGGGCTCGACCCCAACATTGAAAGTGTGGTGGCTGCCAGGCCCGACTTGGTGTTGATGGCCACTTCAGCGCGCGGTGCTGCACGTTTTGAAGCCTTGGGTTTGAAGGTATTGGCACTTGAGCCCAATACGTATAACGATGTTCGGCGGGTAATGCAGATTGTGGCCAAGGCCTTGGCTGTGCCTGAGGTAGAGAGTGAGCGCGCCTGGCGCAGCATTGATGAAGCTGTCAATGCGGCAGTTCAATCAATTCCCACTCAGGCCAAAGGCCAGCTTGTCTATTTTGAAGTGGGTCCTGCACCTTATGGTGCAAGTGAGTCATCGTTCATCGGTGAAACATTGCAGCGTTTGGGCGCGCGAAATATTTTGCCAGCATCCTTGGGGCCCTTTCCCAAAATTAATCCCGAGTTTGTGGTGCGTGCGCAGCCCGACCTCATCATGGTGGGCGACAGCAGCTTTGCAGAAATGGCCACACGACCAGGTTGGCAAAACATGCGTGCAATTCGTTCGCAGCGCGTGTGTCATTTCAAAGCAGAAGAGTCCGATGTCTTGATGCGTGCGGGTCCACGCATGGATGAAGCAGCACGATTGATGGCCCAATGTTTGATTAACAAAGCAAGGACTACCCCATGACACAAGGTGTTGCAGCTTGGTCACCAGTGCGCTTGATGGCGTGCTTGGGGATCTTGTGCGTCATTGGTATTGCAATGGGGAGTGCCGTGGGCAGCACCGGCTTTGAGAGCTTGCAAACGGCCATGATCGACGACGTTGCTTGGCAAATTGTGTGGGACATTCGTTTGCCGCGCAGCATTGGTGCTTTTGCTGCGGGTGCTTTGCTGGGATTGGCTGGCGCATTGGCGCAAGGCTTGTTTCGCAACCCCTTGGCAGATCCGTATTTGCTGGGCAGCGCATCTGGCGCTTCACTGGGGGTGGCGTCGGCCTTAGCACTGTTTGGTGGCAATCCTTTTGCCACCGAGTTGTTGGTGCGTGTGGGTTTAACAGGCGCGGCTTTTGTGGGTGCTGTGTTGGCTGTGTTGCTCACTCTCGCACTGGCGCGGGGTGTGCAACACACTTTGCGGTTGTTGTTAGCGGGGGTCATTGTGGGGGTGGTGTTGGGTGCATTGGCATCACTCATCTCTCTCTTGCGGCCTGATGTCTTGCAAGGCATGCAAGGTTTTTTGTTGGGCTCGACCAGTTTTATTGGTTGGACTTCTTGCTTCTTGATGTTGACTGTTCTTCTAATTTGTGTCGTGTTGGCGTTCTCTATGAGTCGCCTACTGGATGCACTGAGCTTGGGTGAAGCAACAGCCCAGAGTTTGGGTTTGCCAATTGCACCGTTGCGTGTGGCGCTGGTGTGTGTGTTGGCATTGGCAACGGGTACAGCCGTGGCTCAAACTGGCTTGGTCGCTTTTGTCGGCTTGGCCGCGCCGCATTTGGTTCGTTCTATGGTGAAGACTCAATCCAACTGGATGGTCTTGCTGTCTACGTTGATGGGGGGCGTGTTGTTACTCGCTGCCGACTTGTTGGCCCGCATGCTCATGTTTCCACAAGAAATGCCTGTGGGCGTTCTGACTGCTGTTTTGGGTGGTGGTTATTTGTTACTGCTGATGTATCGCAGTCAAGCGATGAGGGGTGCGTCTTGAGTACACACCGAATGGCTTTGCGAGCGAATGATTTGCATGTGTCCCTGTTGGGGCAAGAGGTTCTGCATGGTGTTGATGTGTCGTTTGCAGAAGGGCGGTGGACCAGCATCGTTGGCCCCAATGGCGCGGGTAAATCCACCTTGCTTAAAGCCTTAGCAGGCTTGTTACCAGCCACTGGCCGAATCCATTTATTTGACCAAGACTTAATGACGGTCGACCGCAAGCAGCGCGCGCAACAAATCTCTTGGTTAGGTCAAAACGAAACAGCGTTAGATGACATGCGTGTTTGGGATGTGGCCATGCTAGGGCGCTTGCCCCATCAAGACTGGTTGGCGTCACCCAACGCTCACGACCATGCCGTGGTGGAAACCGCCTTAAGAGCCACACAAGCTTGGGAGTGGCGTTTGCGTTCTTTTGGGCAACTCTCGGGCGGAGAGCGTCAGAGGGTATTGCTGGCGCGCGCCATGGCGGTGCAAGCACAGGTCCTGTTGATGGATGAACCCCTTGCCAACCTAGACCCTCCACACCAAGTGGACTGGTTAGAGCAAGTGCGTTGTCTCACATCGCAAAACACAACAGTGATCAGCGTGTTACATGAAGTAGGCATGGCCCTGCATGCAGACGACATGGTGGTCATGCAAACAGGACGTGTTGTTCATCAAGGTGCATGCGCCGATGCTGCGACACATCGCGCAGTCGAAGCTGTGTTTGACAATCGAATGGCCATTCATTCCCTAGAGGGACAGTGGGTGGCCTTGTCTCAGATTTGATTTGGCCAAGTACTCAACTTAGGGGTGTTTTGGAACTTAAGGCTGAGGCGATTTGGATTTGAAGCTGCAAAACTCTGAAACGCCACACTGCCAACACATCGGTTTGCGCGCCAGACACACATAGCGCCCATGCAAAATAAGCCAGTGGTGCGCATCCACCAAATACTTTGCTGGAATTCTTTTTAAAAGTTTGAGTTCAACTTGCAGCGGGTTTTTGCCGGGCGCCAAACCCGTGCGGTTGCCCAATCTAAAGATGTGTGTGTCCACCGCCATGGTGGGCTCGCCATAAGCCACGTTCAAAACTACATTGGCTGTTTTGCGACCCACACCAGGTAAAGCCTCCAAAGCTTCACGCGAACGCGGCACTTGACCGCCATGCTGCTCGATCACTATTTGGCAAGTTTTCAAAAGATTGCTGGCTTTGATTCGGTACAAGCCGATGGTCTTGATGTAGCTCTCGAGGCCGTCTTGTCCCAAGGCCAAAATGGCGGCAGGCGTGTTGGCCACCGGAAAAAGCTTTCGGGTGGCTTTGTTGACGGCCACATCGGTGGCCTGAGCGGACAAGAGCACAGCCGCAAGCAGTTCAAACACGTTGGTGTAAGCCAATTCCGTGGTGGGCAGGGGGTTGGCTTCTTGCAGCGTCTTAAAAAAGAGTTCGATGTTGTGAGCGTTCATGAGGGAAAATATCAGCAAAATGACGAAATGGCCGGTTCAATTCAAGTCAGAATAGCCGTCTGAAATTAATGAGTTTTGTGGAAGATACACCATGTCCTTGCAATTTGCCGATCGTTTGAACAATGTCGAAACCTCTGCCATCCGGGAGTTGTTCAAACTTCTGGGCAAGCCGGGCATCATCAGCTTTGCCGGCGGCTTCCCAGACAGCGCCATGTTTGATGTGGAGGGCATTCGCGAAGCCTCTTCTTTGGCCTTGTCGCAAGAGCCAGGTGCCGCACTTCAGTATGGCGCCACAGAAGGCTATGGCCCTTTGCGCGATCAGTTGGCGCATTTCATGGGGCAGAAGGGCGTGCAAGATGTTAAAGCCGAACAACTGATTGTGACCACAGGCAGCCAACAAGCGCTGGAC
>CAJBOO010000189.1 GCA_903956845.1 uncultured Burkholderiales bacterium | reverse complement strand
CGGAATGGCAAAAGAACTACCAACAGTTCAACCAAAACCAACTCAGCTTGCTGGCCAAAGCGCAACAAGCCGATCAAGCCTTCGAGGTGGTTGGCAAGTGAAGGGCTTGGGCAACGCTGCACTGGCGTTGGCCGAAGAGGTGCCAGTCGCGCTGGTGTTCAACGGCATATCGCATGCCGTGATGATGGCCAGCCCAGCTGACCTGGAAGACTTTGCGCTGGGCTTTGCCCTGACGGAAGGCCTGATCGACAGCCCCTCACAGTTGTATGGCATCGAACACGATGTCTTGGCCCAAGGCATTGAGGTTCGCCTGGAAGTCGCCGCGCAAGCAGCGCATCGCCTCAAAGAAAGACGCCGCACCATGGCAGGTCGTACAGGCTGCGGTTTGTGCGGTGCAGACAGCTTGGGCCAGGTTCGCTTGAGCCTCCCGCAAGCACCGAGCGTGCCCCTGGATACCCAAGCCATGTTCAGGGCCCATGCCCAACTGCGTAATCACCAACCGGAAAAACAGCGCACCGGTGCCACCCATGCAGCTGCCTGGGCGAGCCTCTCAGGCGACATCGTTTGTGTGCGTGAGGATGTCGGCAGACACAACGCTTTGGACAAACTCATTGGAGCCTTGCGCAAAAGCACCCAAGACATGACACAAGGCTTTGTGTGCATCACCAGCCGCGCCAGTTTTGAGATGGTGCAAAAAACCGTGCAAAGTGGCGCTGGCGTGCTCACAGCGGTGTCCGCACCCACCGCACTCGCTGTTGAATTGGCACAAGACCACAACCTGCTGTTAATCGGCTTGGTGCGCGGTGACGGCTTTTCGACATACAGCCACGGTCATCGCATTCAACACAACCCCCTCACACAGCAAGAAGCACATCATGGACATTGACAACTTGGTACGCATGGCCAATCAAATTGGAACCTTTTTTTCGGCCTATCCAGACCCCGAAGAAGCCAAAGCCAGCATCGCCAATCACATCCAAAAGTTTTGGGAGCCGCGCATGCGCAGTTTGATGCTCGACTGCATGGCCAACGGTCAAACCCCCGAATTGATGCCCTTGGTGCATGAAGCTTTGACACTGCATGCCGCCACCTTGCGACCCAAAACACCTGCCTCCTCGGCGTAATCGCTCGACAAAGCCGCCATTAGCTGAAACCCTTTTCGGTTTACCACCCTGCTCGGTGCGTGAATGCATGCTTAGGCATGCAAGTACATGCAGCAGTGTTTGCTTTGGCAATCTGGGGTCAAAAAACCCACGCTTTGCTGGACTTTGAATTGCTCTTCTCCTGTGCAGACCACAGGAGATTGACATGCAACACAAAGTTTTTTTCAAACACCTACAAACCAAACCAGCCAGGGCCGCGGTTGATTTTTGCAACGAGGGGATCGTTGGCCTGATCCTGAGTTTGACCTTGCTGTCACCTGTGGCTGCACAAACAACCACATTTGGCGTGCACACCGTCAGCTACCACGACCGAGGCTATTTCAACAACGTCAACACAGGCGTATACCTGGAACACCAAGGTCTGACGGGCGGCTATTACAAAAACAGCCTGAACAAGGATTCTGTGTACGGCGGCTACACCATGAAATATGCCTTGCCAACCAACCCCTTGTTCCAATCAGCTGCCGTGATGGTGGGCGTGGTGAGCGGTTACCGCACGCGCAGCTATCCGCACGACTACTCGGTGATGGCGGCAGTCAGTTTGAAACACAATTTCAATGAACAACACGGCATCCGCTTGTCAGTGCTGCCCACACACAGCAAAAGCCCAGCCAACTATGTGTTGCACCTGAGCTATGAAATGAAGATGAAGTGAATGAGGGGCGAACGCTGACGCTGTCGAAGCTCACTGGCCAAAGCCATGCTTCTTCAGCACAGCTTGCCCCAGGGCTGATTGCACAAACGCGATGAACTTTTCAGCCTCACGCGCGTTCGACGAGCTTGTCACTTTGGCAATGGGGTATTGAATGGGGATGGCCGTTGGCACAACAAATGCCCATTTGACTTTGTCAGTCATCAGCTGTGCATCGCTGGCATAAACGAACCCGGCATCCACCTCGCCTCTGACGACATAGTCCAAGGTTTGGCGCACGTTTTGGGTGCTGATGATTTTTGGTTGGAGCTCAGTCCACACACCTGCTTTTTCCAAAGCGCCTTGGGTGTAATTCCCCGCCGGCACACTGGCTGGCACGCCCATGGCGAATCGCTTGACCTCGGGTTTTTTCAAATCACTCAGCTGTTTCATCGTGTGTTTGGCCGACACGGGCATGACCAAGACCAAGCGGTTGGTGGTGAAGATTTTCACATCGGCTGCATGGACTGCAGCCTTGGCCACCGCTTTGTCCATGGTGTCTGTGTCGGCGCTGGCAAATACATCCACAGGCGCACCGTGGATGATTTGCTGAGCCAATGCCCCCGAAGCGCCGAAATTGAATTTCAATTGGGTGCCGGGGTGTTGAGCCTCAAACTGGGCGCCTATTTCTTGGAATGCCTGGGTCAGGCTGCTGGCAGCAGACACCGTCAGGTCAGCCGCACCCACACTCGCGCAGCACAGCAACATCCAGGAAAGCAAACATGGTTTGAAGTTCATACACAAGCACCAGTGCAGTTTTTTGTCCAACGAATGCGGCACACACCGCTCTTCTCATTTAGAATAGCGAATTTACCACCAATCCACCAGCAAGCTTCATGGGCGCGAAAACCGCACACAACCTGGGCAAAGCCTTGGGACACAGCAAAACTGACAAGCGCATCGACATCTTGCGACGCTTGCAGGACGCGGGCTCTATTTCTGAAGCCGCCAGGCGGGCTGGCGTGAGCTACAAGGCGGCTTGGCAAGCCATAGACATCCTCAGCAACTTGGCTGGCACCCCCCTGGTAGAAAAGGTGGTGGGCGGTTCTGGCGGAGGTGGCGCGCAACTGACGCAGGCTGGCAAAGACTTGCTCAAAGCGTCTGTCCATTTGGAATTAGCGAAATCCCAGGTGGTGAAGCATGCCACGGCCCCCGCCTCTGCAGCCAGCCAAGCGACAGGCATGTTGGGCTTTCGAACCACCATGCGCAATCAATTCCCCTGCACCGTCTCAGCGGTGGTCAAAAAAGGCGGGTTTGTGCGTGTGACATTGACCACCAAGGGCGCCACGGTATTTCACTCGCTGATCACCAGCGCCAGTGCCGAACTGTTGGAACTGGCGGTTGGACAAACTGCATGGTTGTTGTGCAAAGCCACCGCTGTTCTCATCACACGGGCATCGAAGGACCCGCAGAAAAACCGGTTGAAGGGGGTGGTGGAACGCAAGTCTCGCGGCGGTAGCCACAGCGAAGTCAACCTCTTAATTGAGCCCGGCATCACCCTGGTGGGCTTTGCTGATCCCTTGGTCAAGCTGCGTGTGGGCGACCAAGCGGTTGCAGAGATCGATGCTTCAGCCTTGGTGCTGGCGATGGCCCAATGATGTCAAACCGCATGAACAAGGACAGGGTCTCAGCCCTGAAGTGAACATGGATGAAGCTTGGATTGCTCTTCGCCTCACGCTCAAAGTGGCGGGGTTTGCCACCTTGATCAATGTCTTCATCGGCATTGGCATCGCGTATGTGTTTGCCCGTAAACACTTTTGGGGCAAGGATGTGCTCGACGCGGTGCTCACCTTGCCCATGGTCATGCCGCCCACGGTCTTGGGCTATTACCTGTTGGTGCTGATTGGACGCAACGGGCCGATCGGGCAATTCCTCCAAACCTACTTGGACATCAACCTGATCTTCACCTGGCAAGGGGCGGTGATTGCAGCCGCGATCGTGTCCTTTCCGCTGGTGTTCAAAGCGGCCCGAGCCGCCTTTGAATCGCTGGAGCCGCAATACGAGCAAGCTGCCCGTGTCTTGGGGGTGGGTGAACTGGCCATCTTTTTTCGCGTGACCCTGCCCTTGGCATGGCGCGGCATTTTGTCTGGCGTGCTGCTCTCGTTTGCACGGTCATCGGGCGAGTTTGGAGCCACCTTGATGGTGGCTGGCAGCATCCCTGGGCAAACCCAGACCTTGTCGATTGCCGTCTATGAAGCCGTGCAAGCCGGGCGTGACGATGTGGCCAATTTCTTGGTCTTGCTGACCTCGGTGGTTTGCATCACGGTGCTGTTGGTGTCGGGCAAATTGATGCCTGGTCGTGTGATCGAGTCCAGGTAAAGGAAGCGCCATGTTGTGGGATGTATCGGTTCAAAAACACTACCCAGGCAAAGACCACCAATTCACCTTGGATGTGTCCTTCCAAAGCCAGTCGCAGCGCCTGGTCTTGTTTGGCCCTTCGGGTGCGGGCAAAACGCAGTTGCTGAAAATGCTCGCCGGCTTGGTTCAACCTGACAGTGGCCATATACGCTTTCAGCATAACGATCTGTACCTTTCAAGCAAAGGCGTGTGCACCACCCCCCAAGAACGCTCCCTGGCTTATGTGTTTCAAGAATATGCGTTGTTCCCGCACCTGACCGTGTTGCAAAACATCGCTTTTTCACTGAGCAAGTCCTGGCTGAATCCTGCCAAACACATGCACCACCCTGCGGTGGTGAAATGGCTGGACAAATTTGAGCTGCAAGCCTTGGCCAACCAATACCCGCACCAGTTATCGGGCGGTCAGCGACAGCGCGTGGCCTTGGCTCGGGCGCTGGTGATGCAGCCCAAAGCCATTTTGTTGGACGAACCTTTTTCGGCTTTGGATGAATCTTTGCGACACACCCTGCGCACCGAATTGGCGCAAGTACAGGCCTTGCTGTCGATTCCCATGATTTTGATCAGCCACAACCCAGACGACGTGAAAAGTTTTGGTGATGAAATCATTGAAATCAGCCAAGGCAGGCATATCATCCAAGCTGATTGAAGTCCTATAAAGTCAAGCACAGTCCTTTTGAAAGCCATTGACATGCCCTTCCCCTTCAAAACCCTTTTGCCATTGAGTTGGTGTGCCGTGGTCTGCGCGGTCACCTTGCCTGCCGCCGCCCAAGACGCTGCCCGTTTGCATCAACAAGCCGATGCCGCCATGTGCGCCAACTGTCATGGCACCGAAGGTCGCACTGTCAAAGGCTCTGCTGTGCCTTCCATCGCAGGCCTGCCCCGCGATTACATGGTCGCGCAGATGAAAGCTTTCAAAGACGGTAGCCGCCCCGCCACCGTGATGCACCAAATCACCAAAGGCCTGACAGACGCACAAGTCGCCAGCATGGCCGACTATTTCGCAGCACAAAAACGCTAAGGACACCCCATGCAAAGAAGAACACTGCTGCAATCTGGCCTGGCACTCGGCTCACTGTCCACGCTGGCCGCCTGCGCCTCACTCACCAGCAAAGCACCAGCCAAAGCGCAGGTGGTGGTCATCGGTGGGGGTTACGGTGGTGCCACTGCGGCCAAATATATCCGCCTGCTGTCCAACTACCACATCAGCGTGGTGCTGGTCGAGCCCAGTGCCAGCTTCATTTCTTGTCCCATGTCTAACCTGGTGTTGGGTGGCAGCAAACAACTCAACGAGCTCACCACTTCTTATGACGCATTGAGCCGCAAGCATGGCATCACCGTGGTGCGCGATTGGGTAACCAGCATCGATGCAGACAAAAAATCCGTGCGCTTGAAAAACGGCGCTTCCATCGCTTATGACAAATTGGTGTTGTCGCCTGGCGTGGACATGATGTTTGAAACCGTTGAAGGTCTGCAAGCTGCCAATGACAGCGGGCAGATTCTGCAGGCGTGGAAAGCCGGTGCAGAAACCACGGCTTTGCGCAAACAACTCGAAGCCATGCCCGATGGTGGCGTGTATGCCCTGACCATTCCCGAGGCCCCTTACAAATGCCCGCCCGGCCCGTATGAACGCGCCAGCCAAGTGGCGCATTACTTCAAGCAAGCCAAACCCAAGTCCAAGGTCTTGATCTTGGACGCCAACCAAGACATCACCTCTAAAGCCGCTTTGTTCAAAAAGTTTTGGGGTGACCACTACAAAGACATCATTGAATACCGCCCCAACCACAAGGCCGTGGGCGTCGATGCTGCCAACCGCACGATTCGCTTTGATGTGCAAGAAAACGTCAAAGCAGATGTGTTGAATGTGTTGCCCTCGATGCGCGCAGGCGCCATCGCGGTGCAAACCGGTTTGACCACTGCCAACAAACGCTGGTGCGGCATCCACTACCAAACCTTCGAATCGGTTGCGGCCAAAGACATCCATGTGTTGGGTGACGCCATCCAAGTGGCGCCTGCCATGCCCAAATCGGGTCACATGGCGAATTCCCACGCCAAGGTCACTGCGGCAGCCGTGGTGGCCCAGTTGTCAGACCTGGCGGTCAACCCGGCTCCATTTCTCACCAACACCTGTTACAGCTATGTCAGTGACAAACTGGTGGTGCACGTGGCGTCGGTTCACCAGTACAACGCAGACGAAAAAACCTACAAAACCGTGCCTGGGTCAGGTGGCTTGTCTACAGAGGCGAATGCGCTTGAGGGCACTTATGCATGGAATTGGGCGCAGAACATTTGGGCTGACACGTTGCTGTGAAGTCACGCTTGAGCCGTGCGGCTCTGAAGTGATGTTTCGGTGAATAAATTGGAATCTGACCCCAATTATTGGAATCTGACCCAAATTACATTTGAAACGCCACTTTGCCAGCAACAATCGTGGCCCTGACCTGCCCCACCATCTCGCTGCCACTCATGTCAAACGCAAACGGCGTGTGTTTGCTTTGGCTGCGCAAAGCTTCTGGCGTGACGTGCCAACTGGCCGTGGGGTTGTACATACACACATCGGCCGGGCCACCCACACGGAGTTGGCCCAAGCCCTGGCCGCGCACACCCAACAACTGCGCGGGTGCCGAGGTGACGACTTGCAAGGCACGCAACACATCCACTTCACTTTGCGCCGCCCATTTCAACGTGGCAGACAACAACAACTCCAGCGCGGTGGCCCCTGCTTCGGCCTGTGCGAACGGCAAGGCTTTGGCGTCGCCCTCCACGGGTGTGTGGTCAGACACCAGCACATCGATGGTGCCATCGGCCAAACCAGCGCTGAGCGCTTCGCGGTCGCGCTGTTGACGCAGCGGCGGTGTCAACCGCGCACGGGTGTCAAAGTAGCCCAAATCGGTGTCGGTGAAATGCAGGTTGTGGATGCTGACATCTGCCGTGATGGCCAAGCCTTCGGCTTTGGCTTGGCGCACCAAAGCCACACCCGCAGCGCTGGAGATGCGACACACATGCACCCGCGCACCCGTGCTGCGCATGAGTTCAATGAGGGTGTGCAAGGCAATGGTTTCAGCAGCCACAGGCACGCCACTCAGTCCCAAGCGCGTGGCCAAGGGGCCACTCGCCGCGACCCCTTTGCCCAGCGACACATCTTGGGCGCGCAGCCACAGGCAATAGCCATAGGTAGTGGCGTATTGCATGGCGCGCTGCAAAGCTTGGTTGTGGGACATGCCGTGCTCGGCTTGTGAAAAACCGATGCAACCTGCATGCGTGAGTTCAGCCATGGGCGTGAGGGCTTCGCCGGCCAATCCACGCGTGAGCGCACCCAAAGGAAACACCCGAGACAACTGCAGGCGGGCTGCGCGGAATTGCAACATCTCGACCAAGCCAGGTTCGTCCAACACGGGTTGGGTGTCGGGCGGGCACACCACGCTGGTCACGCCGCCTGCAACAGCCGCGGCAAGTTCGGAGTCGAGCATGCCTTCGTGCTCATGGCCGGGCTCACCCAAGCGGGCGCAGGCATCCACCAAGCCTGGCACCACTATGCAGCCACCCGCGTCAATGGTTTGAGCGGGCACAAAGCCCGCAGCGGGTTGGCCAATCGACACGATGATGCCGTTTTGGATCGCCACGTCGGCGCGGGTGTTCAGGCCAGAAGCCGGGTCAATCACCTGCCCATTTTGAATCAGGATGCTCATGCGTCGTTCCCTGCCACGATAGACATCACCGCCATGCGCACGGCGATGCCAAAAGTCACTTGCGTCAAGATGACGCTTTGTGGTCCGTCGACCACGGCCGATTCGATTTCCACACCCCGGTTGATGGGACCTGGGTGCATCACGATCGCGTCGGGTTTGGCCAGTTGCAGTTTGGCTTGTGTGAGGCCAAAGCTTTTGAAATATTCTTGACTAGAGGGCAGCAATGCGCCGCTCATGCGTTCGTTTTGCAGGCGCAGTGTGATCACCACGTCGCAGTCGCGGATGCCGTCTTCAAGGGTGTGAAACACCTTCACGCCCAATTGCGACAGGTCGGTGGGGATCAGTGTTTTCGGGCCGACCACCCGCACCTCGGCACAGCCCAAGGTGGTCAAGGCATGGATGTCCGAGCGTGCCACCCGCGAGTGCAGCACATCGCCCACGATGGCCACGCGCAGGTTGGCAAAGTCTTTCTTGAAATGACGGATGGTGTAGGCGTCGAGCAAACCTTGCGTGGGATGGGCATGACGGCCGTCGCCCGCGTTGATGACGTGCACATGCGGCGCCACATGCTCGGCGATCAAATAAGGGGCGCCCGATTCGCTGTGGCGCACCACAAAAATGTCTGCCGCCATGGCCGACAAATTGGCGATGGTGTCGAGCAGTGATTCGCCCTTGCTGGCCGAGGATCGGGCAATGTCGAGGTTGAAGACATCGGCGCTCAATCGTTTGGCGGCAATCTCGAACGTGGTGCGGGTGCGGGTGCTGTTTTCAAAAAACAGGTTGAAGACGCTTTTGCCGCGCAGCAAGGGCACTTTTTTGACTTCACGGTCGTTGACCGAGACAAATTGGCTGGCCGTGTCCAAGATGTGCGTGAGGATGTCGCGTGACAAACCCTCGGTGGACAACAAATGAATCAGTTCGCCGTGCGTGTTGAGTTGGGGGTTTCTTTTGTACAACATCGGTTCAGCCTTCTACCGAAAACGCAAATTGGTTGTGGTCGTCGCGTGTCAGGCGCAAAGACTGTGTGGCGGGCAAGCTCAAGCGTGCAGCAGCATAGTCGGCTTGAACCGGCAATTCGCGCCCACCCCTGTCCACCAACACCGCCAAGTGCACGGCGGCGGGCCGGCCGTAATCGAACAACTCGTTGACGACCGCGCGGATGGTGCGCCCGGTGAACAGCACATCGTCGATCAACCAGAGGGTGGCGCCGTCAACCGAAAACGGGAGTTTGGTAGCCGCGCTGTCGGCCATGCCGCGTTGCGCAAAATCGTCTCGGTGCATGGAAGACGACACCACGCCCAGAGCTTGGCTGCGGCCAAGGTCGGTATGCAAGCGTTCAGCCAGCCAAGCCCCGCCTGAGGTGATACCCACCAAATAGGCCGTGGGGCTCAGGCGTTCACGCAAGTCTTTGAGCATCTGCCCATACAAGGCTTGCGCGTCCAGGGATAAATGACCAATGCTCATGGGGGTAGGCTTCTTAAAAATTGATCCAGGATGACGCAGGCCGAGGCTGCGTCGACATCGGTGGCACCTTCGGCTTGGGCTTCGGTGGTGGAATAACGTTCATCGACTTCAAACACCGGCAAGCCAAAACGGCCGTGCAATTGGCGGGCAAATTGTTGAGCGCGGTCGGTGTTTTCGTGCCGTGCACCATCGGGGTGGTATGGCACACCCACCACCAAAGCGTCGGGTTGCCAGCGCGAGATGTGCTCGGTGATGAGGGGCCAACGGGCGTTGCCACTGGCGTTGACCGTGCCTTGGGGTTGGGCCACGCCCAGCAAACGCGAGGCGTAGGCCACGCCAGTGCGCTTCATACCAAAATCGAAAGCCAAAAAGGAGTGCAGCGCAGCGGTCACGGGAGGCGGCGTCACGGCCACGTTCATGCGTGACCTGCTTGTGGCGAGAGCATCCAGGCTTGCAATCCCAGCAAGGCCAGCGCGCTGTCATAGCGCAGCTCGATGGGGGTGTCAAAAATCACCTGCGCGTCGGCTTGCACCGTGAGCCAACTGTTTTCTGCCAATTCGGACTCGAGTTGCCCTTGCGCCCATGCGGCGTAGCCCAAGGTGATCAGCACCCGCTTGGGGCCCGCCCCGGTGGACAGGGCTTCGAGCACGTCTTTGGAGGTGGTCATCTCCAACCCACCCGGCACCGCCAGGGTAGAGGCATAGGCGTGTTCGGCATCAGGCTCGCCACCGCTGGTGGACATGGGGTCATGCAGCACAAAACCGCGCTCGGTGTGGACCGGGCCGCCTTGCAGAACGGGGATTTCAATCAGGTCAGCGCGCCCGAGTTGGAGTTCGACCTTTTCGAACAGGTCTTGCATGGACATGGGGCTGGGTTTGTTGATGATCAGGCCCAAGGCACCGCGCTCGCTGTGCTCGCACATGTAAACGACACTGCGGGAGAAAGACTCGTCCATCAATCCGGGCATGGCAATCAAAAAATGATGCGTGAGGTTGATGGGCGCAGAATCCATGGTCATGCGAAGATTTTAAGGGTGAACATGCCAAGCGTTGATTTGAACCACTTTGCCAAGGTTTTGGTCTGGTTTCGCCGTGATTTGCGGTTGGACGACCACACCGCGCTCAGCCATGCCTTGCGCCACAGCGACCAGGTGTTTGGCGCTTTCATCTTTGACCGCGCCATTTTGGACAGCCTCCCCCGCCGCGACAGGCGCGTGGCGTTCATCCATGCGTCTTTGCAAGCACTCGATGCCGCTTGGCAAGACATGGCTGGTTCAGCCGATGCGGGCGTGTTGGTTCGACATGGCCCAGCAGTCACCGAGATCGTGACCTTGGCCAAGCAACTCGGTGTGCAAGCGGTCTTGACCCACCATGACGATGAGCCCGACGCCCTGGCACGCGATGCGCTGGTGATCGGTGCGCTGGCCGACGCTGGCATTTCTTTCCAAAGTTTCAAAGACCATGTGGTGTTCGAGCGCAGCGAGGTGCTGACCCAAAGCGGCCATCCTTATGGCGTGTTCACCCCGTACAAAAACGCTTGGCTGAAAAAAGTCACGCCCCACGACCTGGCCGCCCGCAATACCCCCGCCAAGCCGGGCCAACTCGCCAATGTGCCCAAGCCCTTGCGCCAACCCATGCCCAGCATGGCGGACCTGGGGTTTGAAGCGGTTGACCTGGCCGCTCTGCACATCCACCCGGGCATGTCGGGCGCGCAAGCGCTGGTGCGTGATTTTGAAACCCGCATGGACAAGTACGACGCCACGCGCAACTTTCCCGCGGTCAAAGGGCCCAGCTACCTGAGCGTGCACCTGCGCTTTGGCACGGTGTCGATCCGCCAATTGGCTCGCTTGGCCTACCCACGCGCCATGCGCCATGACCTTGGCGCACAAACCTGGTTGTCGGAGTTGATTTGGCGGGATTTTTACCACCAGGTTTTGCACCACCACCCCCATGTGGTGGAGAAGGCTTTCAAAGCCGAGTACGACCTGATCCATTGGGACAAAGACAAGCAGGCCAAAGCCTTGTTCAAGGCCTGGTGCGATGGCCAAACCGGCTACCCCCTGGTGGATGCGGCCATGGCCCAAATCAACCAAACGGGCTATATGCACAACCGCCTGCGCATGGTGGTGGCGAGTTTTTTGGTGAAAGATTTAGGGATCGATTGGCGCTGGGGCGAGCAATACTTTGCCCAGCATTTGCTGGACTTTGACCTGGCGGCCAACAACGGCGGCTGGCAATGGGCGAGCTCGAGTGGCTGTGATGCGCAACCCTACTTTCGCATCTTCAACCCAGTCAATCAAAGTGAAAAATTTGATCCCAACGGCAAATTCATTCGCCGTTACCTGCCTCAGTTGGCGGGTTTGTCAGACAAGGCGATTCATACGCCCTGGTTGGCCAAGCCTTTGGAATTGCAGGCGGCGGGCATCACGCTGGGTGAGCACTACCCCATGCCGGTGGTCGACCATGCGCAAGCGCGTGCGAAAACCCTGTTGCGTTATTCCGTGGTCAAGAAAAGTTAAATCTGCACCATCTCAAAGTCTTCTTTGCGAGCGCCGCACTCGGGGCATGTCCAGTTCATGGAGACCTGGTCCCAAGCCGTGCCAGGTGGGATGCCGTGGTCGGGGTCACCCATGGCTTCGTCGTAAATCCAACCGCATATCAGGCACATCCAAGTCTTGTTCACAACGGTCTCTTTCATTCGAGGGACAACGGCCACAGTGCAAAAACCGTGGCATAGAATGAATCAAAGTATAGACCGCCATGAACGCCTCCATCCCTCTTCCCGACGAAGGCAAGGTTGCCGAAATGGCCCATCCTTGCGTGCTGTGTTTCAACAGCAACGACCCCAGTGGTGCAGGTGGATTGACCGCTGATATCTTGGCCATGTCCTCGGTGGGTGCGCATGTGCTGGCCATCGCGACGGGCACCTACGTGCGCGATACCGCCGAGACCTTCGATCACGTGGCCTTTGACGAAGAAACCATCGATGAGCAAGCCCGCAGCATCCTTGAAGATGTCGCAGTGCAAGTCATCAAGGTGGGCTTTTGTGGCACACCCGACATCCTCTCCACCATCGCCGAGTTGTGCACCGACTATGCCTCTGTGCCCGTCGTGGCTTACATGCCCAGTTTGTCTTGGTGGCAAGACGACCCGATCGAGGCCTACCAAGACGCCTTTCTCGAACTGTTGTTGCCGCAAACCACGGTGTTGGTCGGCAACCATTCCACCTTGTGGCGTTGGCTGTTGCCGGACTGGGGCAGCGACCGCTCGCCCACGGCCCGCGACCTGGCCAAAGCAGCGGCCGAAAAAGGCGTGCCCTACACCTTGGTGACTGGCATGCCCCAGCAAGGCGGACAACATGTCGAAAATGCCCTGGCCACGCCACTCACCGTGTTGGTGAGCGAAACCATTGAACGGTTTGACGCGGTGTTCACTGGCGCAGGCGACACCTTGAGCGCTGCCCTGGCCGGGTTGCTCGCCATGGGCGACGACCTTGAGGCATCGGTGGGCGAAGCCTTGGGTTATTTGGATGGCAGCCTCGACGGCGGCTTTCGCCCAGGCATGGGACACGCCGTGGCTGACCGCTTGTTTTGGGCGCAAAGCGTTGAAGAGAGTGGCGACGCTGACACCAATGACAGCGCTGCCACCGCCGATGATTTTTCCTTGCCAGGCCACCACACCCGACACTGATTTTTTCAAACGACTGATTCACCATGACCGATCTGAACCAAACCCTGTTTGACCGTGCACGCCTTGTCATCCCCGGCGGCGTCAATTCACCCGTGCGAGCTTTCCGTGCCGTCGGCGGCACACCTCGCTTTGTCAAGCGCGCCCAAGGAGCGTATTTTTGGGATGCCAACGACAAGCGCTACATCGACTACATCGGCTCTTGGGGCCCGATGATTTTGGGCCACGGTCACCCTGCCGTGGTCGAAGCCGTGCAAAAAGCCGTGCTCGAGGGTTTCTCGTATGGCGCACCGACCGAGCGTGAAATCGAACTCGCTGAAGCGCTGTTGAAACTCATGCCCTCGATGGACATGGTGCGCCTGGTCAGCTCGGGCACCGAAGCTGGCATGAGTGCGCTGCGATTGGCGCGTGGTGCCACTGGTCGCAGCAAGATCATCAAATTCGAGGGTTGCTACCACGGCCACGCCGACGCCTTGTTGGTCAAGGCAGGGTCTGGTTTGGCCACCTTTGGCAACCCGACCAGTGCCGGTGTGCCCCCCGAAGTGGTGCAACACACCTTGGTGCTCGAGTTCAACAACATTCCCCAACTTGAAGAAGCCTTTGCCTTGCACGGCAAAGAACTGGCTTGTTTGATGATCGAGCCGATCGCTGGCAACATGAATTTCGTGCGTGCCTCTGTGCCCTTCATGAAACGCTGCCGCGAGTTGTGTACCCAACACGGCGCACTCTTGGTGTTTGACGAGGTGATGACCGGTTGCCGAGTCGCCTTGGGCAGCGCGCAAAGTGTTTACGCCCAGTCCTTGCCGGGCTTTGAACCTGACCTCACCGTGCTGGGCAAAGTCATTGGTGGCGGCATGCCGCTGGCGGCCTTTGGCGGCAAACGCGCCGTCATGGAACAACTGGCCCCCTTGGGACCCGTCTACCAAGCGGGCACCTTGAGCGGCAACCCCGTCGCCACCGCTTGCGGATTGGCCACCTTGAAAGAAATCTCCAAGCCCGGTTTCTTTGATGCTTTGTCTGCACGCACACGCAGCTTGGTCGACGGACTCACCGGCGCGGCTGCCAAAGCGGGTGTCCCCTTCAGCGCAGATTGCCAAGGCGGTATGTTTGGCTTTTTCTTGCTGCCCGAATTGCCGCAAAACTACGCCACCGTGATGACCAGCGACAGCCCGAAGTTCAACAAACTGTTCCACGGTTTGCTCGACCGTGGGGTGTATATCGCACCAGCTTTGTATGAGGCAGGCTTTGTCAGCGGCGCTCATACTGCGCAAGACATTGCTGATACGGTGCAAGCCGCCAGTGATGTGTTTGCCCATCTGTGAAAAGCCCTGTTCAAACATGAGCCACAACCCCAAGCTTGCACATCACTGCTGGCGCACATGGCTGCTGGGCTTGGCCATGGTTGGCAGCTGCGCGGCGTCCCTGGCCGCTGAGAACGACGTGTCTGCGCCCCTGACCTTGGCACCTGCGAGCGCTCGTGCGGTGTGGGTCAACGCAGGCTACTACTCATTGCACATTGACAACCAGCCGGGTCTGAGAGACGCCAACATCGGTCTGGGCATGGAAGTCCGCTTGGACGACACTTGGGCTGCCACAGCTGGTCGCTTCATGAACAGTGACAGCGTGCATTCCCACTACTTGGGTGCTTATTACCGGCCGTGGCGTGTGGCCGGTGGTCAAGTGGGTGTCATGGGAGGCCTGATCAACGGCTATCCAAACGCTTTCAATGGCGGTTGGTTTCCGGCGTTGGCACCCGTTGCCACCTGGGAGCGTGACATGGTTGGCTTGAATGTGATTTTTGTGCCGCCCATCCAAAACCGTTTGTATGGCGCGATCAGCTTTCAACTGAAGCTGCGGGTGTACTGATCCTTCAATGCCGGAAGTGCCTCACCCCGGTGAACACCATGGCCACCCCTCGCTCGTTGGCCGCGTCAATCACCTCTTGGTCACGCATCGAGCCGCCGGGCTGAATCACACACGTCGCGCCTTGGTCAACCACCACGTCCAGGCCATCACGGAATGGGAAAAACGCGTCACTGGCCACCGCCGTGCCCTGCAGGCTCAACTTGGCGTGACCCGCCTTGATTGAGGCGATGCGGGCTGAATCGAGTCGGCTCATCTGACCCGCGCCAACACCCATGGTCATGCCGTTGGCCACAAACACGATCGCGTTGCTTTTGACAAACTTGGCCACTTTCCAGGCGAACAGCAGGTCTTGCAGTTGCGCTGGCGTAGGGGCTTGGTCGGTGACGACTTGCATGTCATCCAAGTGCAGCACGTGGTTGTCTGCGGTTTGCATCAGCAGGCCTGAACCCACGCGTTTGACATCGATCATGTTTTGACCTTGCGCCCAGGCGTTGTCGCCGCCCGGGGGCAATGCGATTTGCAACACCCGCACATTGGCTTTGGCTTGCAACTGCTGCAACGCCTCGCCGCTGAAGGACGGCGCCATCAGCACCTCGACGAACTGCTGTCCCAGCGCCTGCACCGTGGCCAGGTCCACCGGACAGTTGAAAGCAATGATGCCGCCAAAGGCCGAAGTGGGGTCGGTTTGGTAGGCTTTTTGGTAGGCCGCCAACGCGTTCTCAGCCACCGCCACACCGCAGGGGTTGGCGTGTTTGACGATAACGCAAGCGGGCGTGTCAAAGCTTTTGACACATTCCCAGGCGGCATCTGCGTCAGCGATGTTGTTGAAGGACAGCTCTTTGCCTTGTAATTGCCGCGCGGTGACCAATGAACCAGGAGCGGGGTTGGCGTCTCGGTAAAACGCGGCCAGTTGGTGGGGGTTTTCGCCGTAACGCAGGTCTTGCAATTTGATGAAACGGCCATTGGCTTGGCCAGGAAAGAGGCTGCGCTGTTGGCTGGCCAGGTCGAGGGAGGAGAGGTAGTCGCTGATGGCACCGTCATATTCGCTGATGCGGTTGAACGCCGCCACGGCCAGTTTGAATCGGGTGAGCTCGCTCAAGCCTTGGTCGGCTTTCCACTCTTGCACCACCGCTGCATATTGGGAGGCATCGGTCAGCACCGCCACATGTTTCCAATTTTTGGCGGCACTGCGCACCATGGCGGGGCCGCCAATGTCGATGTTTTCAATCGCATCATCCAAGGTGCAATCGGGCATGGCCACCGTGGCTTCAAACGGGTAGAGGTTGACCACCAACAAGTCGATGGTCTCGATGCCGTGCGTTTCCAAAGCCTGCATGTGCGCAGGCAAATCGCGTCGCGCCAGCAAACCACCATGAACCTTGGGGTGCAAGGTTTTCACTCGGCCGTCGAGCATTTCAGGAAAGCCGGTCAGCTCGGCCACCTCGCGCACCGGTAAACCCTGGGCACTGAGGAGTTGGGCAGTGCCGCCCGTGGAAATCAGTTGGATACCCAAGGCGTGCAGGGCTTGGGCCAGTTCAACCACACCGGTCTTGTCGGACACGGAAATCAAGGCATTCATGTCTTTATCTTTCTCAGCAACGCAGGCTCACACTATATAGAGAGGTCTTCAAAGCAAATGGTGATCGCCCAATTTCTTGCGCAAGGTATTGCGGTTCAAGCCCAACCAGGCAGCAGCTTTGGATTGGTTCCCTTCAGCGTGTTTCATCACCACATCAAGCAGCGGTTTTTCCACAAACTGGATCATCATGTCGTGCAGTTGCTCGGGCGGTTCACCCCGCAAGTCCTTGAAGTAGGCCTCTACGCTTTGGCGCACCACGTCTTCAATTTGCTTCTTGCTCATTCACTGGTCTCCCATACGGACGCGGGCTCAGCGGGGATCAAGCGGTCCCCGAGTTGGGCCAAACGGTCAAAGTAGTCGGCCACCACCAGCATCTGCGTGTCACAGTCTTCGATGCGGTTCATGGCTTGCTTGAAATCGCTGGCATGGGCCAGCCCTTGGGTGTACCAAGCAATGTGCTTGCGAGCACTGCGTACCCCCGTGTGACTGCCATACAGGCTGTAATGGTCTTGCAGATGGTGCAACAGCAAGCGTTTGACCTCGGCCACCAAAGGTGGGGCCAACAGCGTGCCGTGTGTCAAAAAGTGATCGATTTCCCGGAATATCCAGGGTCGCCCTTGGGCCGCGCGACCCACCATCACCGCATCAGCGCCTGTGGCTTGCAGCACCTGCAAGGCTTTGCGGGGAGAGTCGATGTCGCCATTGGCCACCACGGGAATGCCCACCGCTGCTTTGACCTTGGCGATGCTGCCGTACTCGGCCTGGCCTTTGTAGCCTTGCTCGCGAGTGCGGCCATGCACCGTGATCATCTGCACGCCAGCTGCTTCGGCTTGGCGGGCCAAGGACACCACATTGCGGTGCTCAGCACTCCAACCCGTGCGCATCTTTAAAGTGACCGGGGCGCCAAAGGGTTGGGCCGCGTCCACCACCGCTTGCACGATGGCGATGGCCAGGTCTTCGTCTTGCATCAAGGCGGAGCCCGCCCATTTATTGCAGACCTTTTTGGCGGGGCAACCCATGTTGATGTCGATGATTTGTGCGCCGCGCTCGATGTTGTAGCGGGCAGCGTCAGCCATCATTTGCGGCTCGGTGCCCGCAATTTGCACCGCGATCGGGCCGGTTTCGCCATCATGGTTGGCGCGACGCGAGGTTTTCAAACTGCTCCACAGGTCGGGGCGCGAAGTGACCATTTCACTCACAGCGTAGCCCGCACCGAGCTGTTTGCACAAGCTGCGAAAAGGCCTGTCGGTGACCCCAGCCATGGGGGCGACAAAAACAGCATTGCTTGTCTCGAACGGACCGATGCGCATGGTGGGGGGGAATCAGGACTGCTTAAAAAGGAGGCACGATTCTAGCCATGTCCATCGCGCTTGCGGGAACATGCTGCGTGTTTATTTCTGTGTGGAATGGTGAGCTGAATGGCCCTCTTACACTCTGCCCAGATGGACCATTTCTTTCAAAACCTATTGACCAACTGGGCAACGCCCGAGTTGTCTTTGCTTGTTTTGTTTGTCAGCGCTGTCCTGGCAGCCACCTTGTTGCCGCTGGGTTCTGAACCTGTGTTGCTTGCGGTGTTGGCGCTTCACCCACCGCTGCTGTGGCTGGCCTGGTTGGTGGCCACCGTGGGCAACACCCTGGGGAGTGCCATCGGCTGGTGGATGGGCTGGGGTGCCGAGCGCTTCATGGCGCACCACTTGCAGCCCAACCGTGTCAACTTTCACCTGCATGCGCTGCGTTGGCTGGAACGGCTGGGCCCCGCTGCTTGCTTGGGGGCGTGGCTACCCATCATCGGTGACCCGTTGTGCGTGGTGGCGGGTTATCTGCGCCTGCCGTTTTGGCCGTGTGTGGCTTACATGGCTGTCGGCAAGGCGCTGAGGTATGGGGTGTTGGTGTGGGGCTGGGCGTGGTTCATGGCCTGGTGGTGAGCCTCAAGCACCGACCCACCAAAACGCGGCTTGCACATACAGGGGAATGCCCATCAAGATATTCAAGGGGAAGGTCATCCCCAGGGACATGCCAAAGTACAGCGTGGGATTGGCTTCGGGAATCGCATGCCGCAGCACCGCGGGCACAGCGATGTAAGAGGCACTGGCTGACAGCACCATCAACAACGCCAGGTCGCCTGGGCATTCAGGCTTTCAGGTTGTCAGTCAAAAATCTCATTCAACCAAGATTTTTGCTTGTACGGGCGGTGTTCTCTGTAGGCCGGTTGATTGGCCGCTTGTTGGACACTGCCCGCTCTTTCCAGCAATTTGTCCAATTCACCTCGGTCCAGCCAAATTCCTCGGCATGACGGGCAATAGTCAATCTCGACACCTTGACGCTCGCTCATGACCAAGGCTTGATCGTTGCAGTTGGGGCATTTCATGGTTTGTTATCCTCAATTGTTGTGGCCGCCGATGCCAAACAAGGCCAACAGGCTGGTGAACAAATTGAACACGGACACGTACAAACCGACCGTCGCCAAGACG
Source organism: uncultured Burkholderiales bacterium (assembly GCA_903956845.1). GTDB lineage: Bacteria > Pseudomonadota > Gammaproteobacteria > Burkholderiales > Burkholderiaceae_C > Limnohabitans. The sequence continues at coordinate 2,587 of CAJBOO010000189.1, read as the reverse complement.
TAATTGCGCTCTCCGCCATTCACGATCCGGCTGGTTTCAAACAAAATCATGCCGGCTGACAGCAGGGCCACGATGGCTGAGACGGCCAAACCAAGCCCTGGGATGCTCAAGAACATGGCCGCCAAGCCAGCGATCAAAGCCACCACCATGCCCATGAACAAGAAACCGCCCATGAAGCTGAAGTCTTTGCGGGTGGCCAACACATAGGCCGACAGCGCCAAGAAGGTGACACCCGTCGATCCCAAGGCCAAGCTGATGGTTTGAGCGCCGCCGGGCAAGGCCAGGTAATTCGACAAGACAGGCCCCAAGGTGTAGCCCATGAAGCCGGTCAAGGCAAACACCACCGGCAGTGCCCAGCCGCTGTTTTGCAGTTTGTGAACCGCGAACAGCAAGCCAAAATAGGCCACCAAGGTCAGCACCAAACCTGGTGAACGCCATTGCAAACTCACAGCCGTCGCGGCCACAGCGGCGCTGAAAATCAAGGTCATGGCCAACAGCGCATAAGTGTTGCGCAGCACCCGCTGGACCTCGACTGAATGGGTGTCTTGGCCTGGCAAGGTCACCATGGTGTGGTGCGCTGGATCAGCTGCGGCCGTTGAGGAATGGTTCAGGTTCATGTTCAATCTCCTTTAGAGGCCTGAACAATAGGGCTTCAAATCACAATAAAAAAGCAGATAATTTCGCACCATCATTCTTAAAAAGACTGAATATGAGCAACCCCTTCAACTACAAACACCTTTACTACTTCTGGGTGGTGGCCAAAGAAGGCGGCATGTCCAAAGCGGCCGACAAATTGGACATGGCGGTGCAAACCGTGAGTGCGCAGGTGCGCGAGTTGGAACGCGATTTGGGCTGCGAACTCCTCAAACCCGCGGGCCGTGGTCTGGCGCTGACCGAGGCTGGCATGGCGGCCATGCAACAAGCTGACCAGATATTTCAACTGGGAGAGGCCTTGCCGAGTTTGGTGCGCGACGCGGTCAGCGCACCCGGTGTGCGCCTGCGGGTAGGCATCAGCGACGGGCTGCCCAAATTGATGGTGCGCCGTTTGCTCCAGCCCATCGTGAACGAGCCGCAACTTCGACTGCTGTGCTTGGAAGGACAGTTCAATGACCTGCTGGGCAATCTGGCCCTGCACAAACTGGACGTGGTCATCTCGGACCGCCCTGCCCCCAGCAACCCCAACATCAAGCTGTACAGCCATGCATTGGGTGCGTCCTCGGTGGCTTGGTATGGCACGACCGCATTGCTGGTGAAGTCCGACAAACCATTTCCCCAGAACCTGAATGACTTGCCTGTGCTGTTGCCCACCGCCCACACGGCCAGTCGCGACAGGCTGGACCATTGGTTGGAACAACGCAACATTCGCCCGCGCGTGGTGGGTGAGTTTGAAGACAGCGCCTTACTCAAGACGTTTGGCGCCAGCGGCATGGGCGTGTTTCCAGCGGCCGAGTCGGTGCAGGAAGATTTGCTGACCCACTATGCGGTTCAGCGCATGGGACAGTGCGCAGGTGTCACCGAGCATTTTTTCGCGATTGGGACCGAAAAAAAGGTGCAACACCCGCTGGTTCAGCGTTTGTTGCACCCCTCGACAAACTGAGTCTTGATCAGGCTTGTGTCTTGCCAGGCGCCGTCCGCAAACTCAGCAACATGGTGACCACCAAAATACCAACCACCACGCCCAACGAAACGGCGACTGGGATTTTGTAGATGTCGATCAAACTCATCTTGACACCGATGAACACCAAAATGATGGCCAGTCCATAGTTGAGCAAATGGAATGAGTTGGCCACTGCAGCCAGCAAGAAATACATGGCACGCAGACCCAAAATGGCAAACACATTGCTTGTGAGCACGATGAACGGGTCGCTGGTGATGGCGAAGATGGCGGGGATCGAATCCACCGCAAAAATCACATCGGTCAGGGCGATCAGGCTGATCACCATCAGCAATGGCGTGGCGATCTTGACGCCGTTTTCAACGGTCCAAAACCGCTCGCCGTCATAGTGTTGGCTGACAGGCATCCATTTGCGCAACAACTTCAGGGCGGGGTTGTTGTTCAAGTCGGGCTCTTGACCCGCCGCCCACCAGATCTTGATGCCGGTGATGATCAAGAAAGCGCCAAACACGTACAGCACCCAATGGAACTCGGCGAGCAACCAACCGCCCACCAAGATCATGATGGTGCGCAAGACGATGGCACCAATGATGCCGATCATCAGCACCCGCTTTTGAAAAGCGGTGGGCACCGCAAAGTAGGTGAAGATCAAGAGGAAGACGAAGATGTTGTCGACCGCCAGGGATTTTTCAATCAGATAGCCAGTCAAAAACTCGAGCGATTTGGTGTTGGCCATTTCGTTCGAACCGGTGTGGTCTTTGACCGCCCACCACAACAGGCCATTGAACACAAAGCTCAGGGCAATCCAAATCAGAGACCAGTTCAAAGCCTCTTTCACGCCAATGTCATGGGCCCCTTGCTTTTTGAGCACCACAAAATCGATGAACAAAGAAGCCAACACGATGCCCACAAAGGTGAGCCACAGCCAGACAGGAACGATGGTTTCCATGAAGTCTTTCTCCAAAAGTGGCT
>CAJBOO010000188.1 GCA_903956845.1 uncultured Burkholderiales bacterium | reverse complement strand
CTTTGATGTAGTGTCCAATGCCCATGTGCGTATTGTCGCAAAGCTTAGATAACTGTTGGCTATAAGGCCAATGATGGCAGTACCGTTTTTTTCGGGTCAGCGCCTTTAAGGGCAATGATTCGCTTCAATTGAGGCACACAAGAGCCGCATTGGGTGCCGCATTGGAGGTTTGTTTTGAGACCCTCTAGCTGCAAATCCCCTGTGTCAGGGTGTGCCTGTAGCCAGGCTTCAATGGCCACATCTTTCACGCCCACACAGGTGCAAATGATTTCTCCAGCTTCCTTTAGAGCTACTGGCGGTTTTTGCCCTGTCATGAGCAACCGACGACCATAGCTTTCTGTACTTTGCTGAGTTTGCAGCAGTGCTTTCAGCCAAGTTTCGGCCGATGTGTCGCCCGCCATCACGAAAGCTTCCAACTGGGGGAAAGCTTTCCTTCTGTCCAACTTGATGCTTCGGAGGTGGCTGCGCTTGGGGTCGGCGTAGCGAAGTCCTGATTGGGTGTCCAGTTGTAACAAAGCTTCAATGACTTGGATAAGGCGCATGTCAGGGGCTTCTGAACTGGCTGCTCTGAAAAGGATGCCTTGGCGGGCTGCTTGCGCACCATCTTCGGCAAAAGGAACACAACTTGCAAACTCAAACTTGACCATCAGTTCTCTGAGTGATTGCAAAATGGTCAATGCCTGATTAGAGGGCAGCCACGCCATGGCCAACAACTTCCATGGCAACTCGGCCTTGAGAATTTTGACCGCCGCGTGCTTGAGTTCAGGTTGCTTTGAAGTAGGGCAATAAGCTGAGGTGGTGATAGCGTTCACGCCGGCCAATGCCTTGTTTTGATGGTCTCGCCCACTGATGAAGCTTGGTCCCCAATGCATGGCCATAAAGGCTTGCTTGGTACCCAATTCATCTGAAGATTGTGCTGGCGCCACAATGGATCCGCGTTTGCTAGTGAGGTGTACCAAATCGCCATTTTCCAGACCTAATGACAGCATGTCTTGCGGATGAAGTTGCACCTTGGGTTCGGGGACGTGGCCAAACAATTTGGCAATGGTGCCTGTGCGGGTCATGCCATGCCATTGGTCTCTTAGCCGGCCCGTGTTGAAAGAAAATGGAAAACGTGATTCGCAGGGTTCCGCCACTGGCACGTAATCGAGGGTGACAAATTTGGCTTTCCCGTTGGCGGTTGGAAATTGACCGTTCTCGTAAAGGCGTTGTAGTCCCGATTTGGCACCTTCAGGCATGGGCCATTGTTCAGGCTGAAGGTCCAATTGTGCGTAGCTCAAACCAGTGATGTCCAGGTCTCTGCCTCGCGTGCTTTCGCGGTGCTCATTCCAAATGGCTTCAGGATTGGGATAAACAAAGTTCATGGCTTGCGCGCGCTGCTTGAAAATAGCTTGTTGATTCAGATAAGCAGCCAAGTCCAATGCAATTTGCCAATCGTGGTGAGCCTGGCCCGAGGGCGGTACAGCCGCTCTAACGCGTGTAATGCGGCGCTCACTGTTGGTGACTGTTCCTTCTTTTTCGCCCCAAGTGGTGGCGGGCAACAAAATGTCGGCAAAGGCACAAGTTTCTGCCGTGGCAAAGGCCTCCTGCACAACCACCAACTCTGCGCGTTCCAAGGCTTTTCGAACGGTTCGTTGATCGGGCATCGATTGTGCTGGATTGGTACACGCAATCCACAAGACTTTGATCTCGCCGTCGGCAGCTGCTTGAAACATTTCTACGGCAGTCTTGCCAGGTTTTGAAGGTACGTCTTGAAGTCCCCAAAGACTTGCTACTTCAGCGCGATGCACAGGATTAGAGAGGTCGCGGTGTGCGCTCAGTAAATTGGCCAGCCCACCCACTTCGCGGCCACCCATGGCATTGGGTTGACCCGTTAATGAAAATGGACCTGCACCAGGTTTGCCAATGTGGCCAGTCGCCAAATGCAAATGCACCAACGATGCATTTTTGGCGGTGCCACTGCTGGACTG
>CAJBOO010000187.1 GCA_903956845.1 uncultured Burkholderiales bacterium | reverse complement strand
TCTTTCAACAACAGATTGGCATAGTCGAAGTTGGCGGACAAGTCGTTGCCTCGAATTTGAATGTCAATCGGCGCTGGCGAACCAAAATTCAAGATTTGGCTGACGATGTCGGCAGGCGGAAAAGAGAACACCGTGTCAGGGAAGGCCATGGGCAGTTGCTCGCGCAGCGCTTTCACATAGTCAGCCGTGGGCGCGTGGTTGGGACTCAATGCAATTTGGATGTCGCCATCTTGCGATCCCACCACCCCAGTGTTGTTGTAGATCAGGTTGATGTAGCTCGGCGGCAAACCGATGTTGTCCACCATGGTGGTGATGTCTTGGGCTGGAATCACTTGACGAATGTGTTCTTGGATTTTGGCAAAGCGGGCGGCGCTTTCTTCCACCCGGGTGCCCACTGGCACCCGCGCATGGATCAAAATTTGACCGCCGTCCACATTAGGAAAGAAGTTGCTCCCCAAAAAAGGCAGCAAGCCAAACGAGCCCAGCACCACCGCCGCAAAACCAGCAGACACTTTGCCGCGGTGTTGCAGTGCCAGGTGCAACAGGTTTTTATAGCCGACGCGAAAAGCTTCAAAGCGGATTTCAAAACCGCGTTGGAAAGCCATGATCGGGTTGCTGGTGCCAGGCAGGCTGAGGTTTGAGTTATGTATATCGGTGTGCGATGCATGCGGCTTCAATAGAAACATGGCCATGGTCGGCACCAATGTGCGTGACAAAAAGAAGGACCAGACCATCGCCAACATCACAGACATGGCCATGGGTATAAACAAGAAGCGCGACAAGCCCTCTAAGAAAAACATGGGCACAAACACAATACAAATACACAGCAAGGACACAAAAGCGGGGGTGACGATTTGCGCTGCACCATCCATGATGGCTTGCTCAACGCTTTTGCCTTGTTCTAAGTGCCAGTTGATGTTCTCGATGGTCACTGTGGCGTCATCAACCAAGATGCCCACCGCCAGCGCCAAGCCGCCCAAAGTCATGATGTTCAAGGTCTCGCCCAAGGCGTAAAGGCCCAAGATGGCGCCCAGGATGGACAACGGGATCGACACGGCAATGATCAGTGTTGAGCGCCAACTGCCTAGGAACAGAAAAATCATCAAGCTGGTCAAGGCGGCTGCAATCACGCCTTCCCAGGCCACGCCTTTGATGGCTGCACGCACAAACACCGATTGGTCGTTGATCGGCTGAATCGTCAAATTGGGCGGCAAGGACGCTTTGATGTCTTGCAATTTTTCGCGCACACCATCGACGATGGCTAAAGTGGAGGTGCTGCCGTTTTTCAACACCGACATCAGCACCGAGCGGTTGCCGTCCACATGCACCACGTTGGTTTGTGGCGCACTACCGTCATGCACATTGGCCACATCACGAACATAGACCATGGCGCCGTTGACCGACTTGATAGGTAAGTTGTCCAGATCTTTCAAATCGGTGGCGGCGTTGTTCAGACTGATGGTGTATTCGTAGCTACCCATTTTTTGGGTGCCCACTGGGATGATGATGTTTTGCGCGGCCAAGGCGTTGCTCACGTCTTGCGCTGACAAGCCTCGCGCTTGCAAAGCACTGGGGTTCAAGTCGAGTTGCACCAAACGCGACTTGCCGCCATAGGGGAAGGGCACGGCCACGCCCGGCACGGTCACCAACGGGCTGCGCACTTGGGTGAGCCCCAGGTCGGCCAGGTTTTGCTCTGTCAGGCCTTTTCCCGCCAAGGCCAACTGCAAAATCGGTACCGTGGAGGCGTTGTAGTTGATGATGATCGGCGGCATGGTGCCCGGTGGCATTTGCCGCACCATGAACTGTGATACGGAGGTGACCTGCGCGTTGGCCACCGCGATATTTACACCGGGTTGGAAAAAGATTTTGACAATGCCCACGCCGTTGTACGAATTGGCCTCGATATGCTCAATGTCATTGACCGTGGTGGTCAGCACTCGTTGAAACGAGGTGGTGATGCGACCTGCCATTTGATCGGGCGGTAAGCCGGTGTAAGACCAGGCCACAGCAATCACAGGAATACGGATTTCAGGAAAGATGTCTATGGGTGTTTTCAGCGTCGCCAATGGACCAAGGATCAGCAAAAGCAAAGCCATCACCACGAACGTGTAGGGCCGTTTCAGGGCTACGCCCACCACATTGATCAACATTGCATGCCCTCGATTCATCTTGACCTGCACATGCCAACACGGCTGGGGTCACCTGCTGAGCATTATCGGCATTTTTTAATGCAATGAAGGCGCTGTCAAGGTAACTGAGGAGACACAAAGTGTTGAGCGTGCATCCTCAGTTGGGTCTTGGGCAACTCGGATGGAAAGGATTCATCGGCCAACTGCAAGTGCTCATCCAAATACCGCCTGGAAGCGGGCAAGCAGTAAGCGTACAAGGCATTGAATACCTGTCGCGCATCTAAGCCAGGCCAGTTTGCAGGCAGCAATGAATCCGGCAGAGCAGGGTCGCGAAGCAACAATCGGCGGAAGTCGTGAACCAGCAAAATGCGCAACAAAAAAGCATCTTGCTCTGACAAATTTTCTTTGCTTGATTTTTTCAAGCTCAGCCACATGGGTTTGTAAAGACGAACAAATCCTTGGTAGCTTTGGCTCAGTTGCACCAAGTCCCAGGATTGAGCAACCACTTGCGCTTGCGACAGGCTGTCTGCATGGATCACCGTTTGGGCCACCAGGCTCAGGAGTTGGTTGTGCCAGGCCGACAAGCCCTCATCTTCCATGAGCGCCATGACTTCATTCAAATCGGCGCTCGGGTGAATGAAGGTGTGAGCATTCCATTGCCCAAACCCCTGCCAAAACAAAAAATGGCGCAGTTGTTCGCGTGACTTGGCTGACGCTTGCCCAGTGCTGATCAACATCCGCCAGCGTTGGTCCCAATCGCTGTGACTGCCGTCATAGATCAATCGAGAGGCAGCTTCAATGCGTGCGCGTCCTGTCTGGCTTAACGCATAGTCCGTTCGACGTCCGTGCGCCTGTGCCAGCAGCCAGTCTTCTTTGACCAAACGAAAAATAGCCGTGCGAGTCAAGCGTTCGTTCACACCCAAGGGATCCAGCATGCGAATCAAACAACCCAACCACACGCTGCCACCCCGAGGATAAATGGCATCTCCAAAAATGGAAATGATCAGTGAGCCTGCCTGCATGCGAGGTTGCTGCCTGAATGTGAGCAGGCGTTGTTGAATCAGGCTTGGCATGTGCAGTGGAAAGGGTGGGTTGTGCTGTGATTTATATGATACATAATTTTTAATAGATTTCGTGATTCGTGTATCATATGAAATCGCTTGGCGATTCGAGGAGATTTGCTTCATGTACACCCAGTCTTTCAATGTGCCCGATGGCGCATCCAAACCTAACGAGCGGCAAACGGTCAGTGCTGTCCTCACGCCAGCGCAGCAAGCCGTTTTGGAGGCGGCACAAGTCAAATTCGACGCCGTGATTGATGCAGATGGCAAGATCGAACCCAAAGACTGGATGCCAGATGCCTACCGTAAAACCTTGGTGAGGCAAATCAGCCAACACGCCCACAGTGAGATTGTTGGCATGTTGCCCGAGGGCAACTGGATCAGCAGAGCCCCCAGTTTGAAGCGCAAAGCGATTTTGATTGCCAAGGTTCAAGACGAAGGCGGTCATGGTTTGTATTTGTACAGTGCTGCAGAAACCCTGGGCACCAGCCGTGACCAAATGCTGGATGCATTGCACACAGGCAAAGCCAAGTACAGCTCGATCTTCAATTACCCCACCCTGACTTGGGCAGACGTGGGTGTGATTGGTTGGTTGGTCGATGGTGCAGCCATCATGAACCAAATTCCGCTGTGTCGGTGCAGCTATGGGCCATACGCCCGAGCCATGATTCGGGTGTGCAAAGAAGAGTCTTTTCACCAGCGTCAAGGCTATGAAGCCCTGCTGGCCATGATGAAAGGTACGCAAGCACAACAAGACATGGTGCAAGACGCGGTCAACCGCTGGTGGTGGAAATGCTTGGCGATGTTTGGTCCGCCTGACACCGACAGTCCCAACAGCGTGCAAGGTATGCGCTGGGGCATCAAACGCATCAGCAATGACGACCTGCGTCAAAAATTTGTCGATGCCACTGTCCCACAGGCGCGGATTTTGGGTGTGACATTGCCCGATCCTGAACTGAAGTGGAATGCTGAGCGTGGTCACCATGATTACGGCAATATCGATTGGGATGAATTTTGGGCAACGGTCAACGGCAACGGACCGTGCAACAAAGAGCGTTTGGCTACACGCGTCAAAGCTCATCAAGATGGTCAATGGGTGCGCGAGGCTGCCATGGCCCATGCCCAGAAAAAATCTGCACGACTGGCCGCACAACAGGAGGCTGCATGAGCAATGACACCCATGGTTCTGCCTTGAAAGAATGGCCTTTGTGGGAAGTGTTTGTGCGCAGCAAGCAAGGCATTGAGCACAAACATTGCGGTAGCTTGCATGCAGCTGATGCCCAGCAAGCGTTGCACATGGCACGCGATGTCTATACCCGCCGACAAGAAGGCGTGAGTATTTGGGTTATTCCATCCGCAGCCATCACGGCCAGTGACCCAGAGGACAAAGACACCTTGTTTGAACCTGCCAAAGACAAGGTCTACAGGCACCCCACTTTTTTTGTGATCCCTGACGAAGTGGGGCACATGTGAGCACGGTCACTGTCGATTGGGTCGGCGAATACACCTTGCACTTGGCGGACACTGCCTTGGTTTTGGGACAACGCAACGCAGAATGGTGTGGACACGGACCGATCTTGGAAGAAGATTTGGCCTTGGCCAACAACGCATTGGATTTGATCGGACAAGCCAGGTTGCTCTATCAGCATGTGGCCAACAGCCGGGCAGATGGCTCTACCGAAGACAGCTTGGCTTATTTCAGGCACGCACACGCTTTTCGCAATTTCACCTTGGTTGAACTTCCCCACAGCACGGCCTTGGCTCCAACCGCCCGCGGCGAACGTGATTACGCAGTCACGATCGCTCGCAATTTCTTGTTCAGCAGTTTGATGGTCTTGGTTTGGGACTGTCTACAGTCATCACAAGACACCCAACTGGCTGCGATTGCCAGCAAGTCGTTGAAAGAAGCGCGCTACCACCTTGAACATGCCAGCGATTGGCTGATCCGCTTTGGCGATGGCACTGCAGAGTCGCATGCAAAGGCACAAGCCGCGGTGGACCATCTGATGCCCTACACACAAGAATTTTGGAGTGCCAGTGAATTGGTAGACAAAGCACACCAAGGCTTAGGTTTGGTTGACATGGCGTCATTGAAACCGGTTTGGCAATCCGGTGTTGATGCCATCTTGCAAGAAGCGAACTTGCGGGCCCCAGCGGCCACTGGTTATGTGCCCGAAGGCAAGCACGGTGTGCATTCAGAGCACCTGGGTTTTGTCTTGGCTGAGATGCAAAGCCTGGCGCGTGAGCACCCTGGTGCCCAATGGTGATCCATTGAACCGCACCATCACCTCAGGTCAGTTGCCACAAGGCCCGTTGCCTTTGCCTGATCAGTCAGATCCGCATCATCACCTGTGGACATTGCTTGAGTCGGTCGTTGATCCAGAAATCCCCGTGGTGTCTTTGCGTGAAATGGGGGTGCTTCGCGCCATCCGTGAAAGCCAACATGGTCTGGAAGTGGTGATCACACCCACCTACAGTGGTTGTCCTGCCATGTCCCAGATGCATGACGATGTGGCATTGGTATTGCAAGCTGCGGGGATTCAAGCACGCATCGTCACCGAATTGTCACCGGCATGGTCCAGCGACTGGATCTCCGTTGAAGCCAAACTCAAGTTGAAAACCTATGGCATTGCGCCACCCCACGCCTGTCACCCTGCATCAGATCGGGTGGTCCTCATCCAGCAACGCGCAAACCGCAGCCATGCGGCTGTGGTGTGCCCGCAATGTGACTCTCTGAACACCACAGAAACCTCTCATTTCGGTTCAACCGCATGCAAAGCCATGTACCGTTGCCTGGATTGCTTGGAGCCTTTCGATTACTTCAAACCTTATTGAACCGTCTATGTCCATCAGTCTTCGTTTCCATCCCTTGAAAGTGGTCCGATTGCGCCAAGAAGCAGGGGATGCGGTGGCCATCACCGTGGCTGTCCCACCTGCATCGCGAGCCCTGTTTGCATTTCAACCGGGGCAGTTCCTCACCTTGCGAGCCACGGTAGGTGGTGAAGACATCCGCCGCAGTTATTCCATTTGCAGCACCCCTTCGCAATTGGACTTGCAAGGCGAAATAGAGGTTGGTATCCGCGTGGTGCCCGAGGGTTTGTTTTCCCATTGGGCGGCAACGTCGGTGCAAGTCGATGACATGCTGTCAGTCATGCCGCCAGATGGACGCTTTGTTTCCCACTGTCCCAATGCGGTTCACCGCCTGGGGTTTGCGGCTGGCTCTGGCATCACGCCGATTTTGTCGATCATGCGCCACTCCCTTGAAACCGAAGAGCGAAGTCATTTTTCGTTGGTTTATGGCAATCGCAACATGGCCAGCGTCATGTTTAATGAAACCCTGCAAGACCTGAAAGACAAATACCCAGACCGTGTGACCCTGTTGCATGTGCTGTCACGCCAAACACAAGAAGTGGAGTTACTTCAAGGTCGGATTGACGCCCATAAAGTCCGCATGCTCCTGCAAAGTTTGTTGCCTGCCAAAAGCTTGGACGAAGTGTTTGTCTGTGGGCCTGAAGGCATGATCGATCAAACCTGCCAAACATTGAGCCAAGCTGGGGTGCCTGCCCATCGCATTCACAGCGAGCGATTCAGCAGCGGCTCAGCTGCTGTGACTAAGCCCCCAACCCTGGCAAATCCCGCTGATCAATCAGACCCTTCTGCCACGGTCAAGTTGACAGTGATTCTGGATGGCAAGCCACATGAGTTACAGATGTCGCCTGATGCGCACATCCTCGATGTGGCCTTGTCTGCAGGCCTGGACCTGCCTTATTCTTGCCGGGGAGGCGTGTGTTGTACATGCCGCGCCAAAGTCATGCAGGGCAGCGTCAGCATGGATAAAAACTTCACTTTGGAGAAATGGGAGACAGACCAAGGTTTTGTGTTGTCTTGCCAAGCCAAACCCACCAGCAACCAAGTCACATTGAGCTACGACGAACGTTAATCACCAACACACCCCACACCATGACCACAATTTTCCAAAGCTATATCGCTGGCCAATGGCTCGGCAACACATCGGCACAAGCACTTCGCAGCGCTGTGAATGGTCAAACCATTGGCACGACCCACGCAGAACCCATTGACTTTGAGAGCGCATTGCACTTTGCGCGAACCCACGGTGTGCGTAACCTCATGGCCTTGGACTTTCAGCAACGTGCGCAGCGATTGAAAGCACTCGCCAAATACCTGATGGACCACAAAGAAGCGCTTTACGCCATTTCAGCGCACACAGGTGCTTCTCGCGCTGACAGTTGGATTGACATTGAGGGTGGAGCAGGCACTTTGTATGCCTATGCTGGCGTCGGTGCCAATGAGATGCCCTCAGGCAATGTGTTTCATGAGGGGCCAGCATTTGCGCTGGGTAAAAAAGGCGGCTTTGCAGGCACGCATATTTTGGTGCCACGTGGCGGGGTGGCGGTGCACATCAATGCGTTCAATTTTCCTGTGTGGGGCTTGCTGGAAAAATTCGCACCCAGTTTTTTGGCAGGCATGCCCTGCATTGGCAAGCCAGCCACCGCCACCAGCTACCTCACTGAAGCTGCCGTGCGTTTGATGGTCAATTCGGGCATCTTGCCTGAAGGCAGTTTGCAGTTGGTGATTGGGTCAACCGGCGACTTGCTTGATCGCTTGGATGTCAGCGATGTGGTCACGTTCACAGGATCGGCAGACACGGCAGCCAAGTTGCGCGTTCACCCTAACGTGGTGAAAAACAGCATTCCTTTCAATGCCGAAGCCGACTCCCTCAATTGCTGCATCCTGGGGCCTGATGTCTCGCCTGACGATGAAGAATTTGACCTCTTCATCAAAGAAGTGGCCCGTGAAATCACCACCAAGGCCGGACAAAAATGCACTGCGATTCGTCGCGCCATCGTTCCAGCGAAGTTAATGGACGCAGTGGCCGACAAATTGACTGCTCGATTGGCTAAAACCGTGGTGGGCGATCCTTCGGTAGAGGGCGTGCGCATGGGCGCTTTGGCCTCACATGCCCAGCGCGATGATGTGGCTGACAAAGTCAATGTGTTAAAGCAACACGCCAAGTTGTTGCTGGGCGGTGCTGTGCCCACTGAGCTCGTGGGTGAGGGTGCAGAGCAAGGTGCCTTTTATGCCCCCACGGTATTGGTTTGTGACAAGCCATTGCAAACATCCGCAGTGCATGACATTGAAGCTTTCGGTCCTGTGAGTACGCTCATGCCGTATGGCGACATCGAAGAAGCCTTAGCCATTGCCAAATTGGGCAAAGGCAGCTTGGTGGGCAGCTTGGTCACGCACGACACATCGGTCGCCGTCAAGGTGGTACATGCTGCTGCCGCTTGGCATGGTCGTTTATTGGTGCTCGATCGAGAAGCGGCAGTGGAATCGACAGGCCATGGCTCTCCATTGCCATTGCTCAAACATGGTGGCCCTGGCCGCGCAGGCGGCGGTGAAGAGCTGGGCGGTTTGCGTGCAGTGTTGCACTATTTACAGCGCTCAGCCGTGCAAGGCTCACCCACCATGCTTGCTGCCATCACAGGCGAGCATGTGCGCGGGGCCAAGGTCACGGACACACCCTCACACCCGTTTCGCAGTTACTTTGAAGACTTGCGCATTGGGGATTCATTGCTCACACACAGGCGCACGGTGACAGAGGCTGACATCGCCAACTTTGGAGGTATCTCCGGCGACTATTTCTATATGCACTTTGACGAAGAAGCAGCGAAAGCATCGGCTTTTGGCAAGCGCATTGCACATGGTTATTTTGTGCTGTCCGCCGCAGCGGGTTTGTTTGTATCGCCTGGCGTTGGCCCTGTCTTAGCCAACTATGGTTTGGATACGCTGCGTTTTGTCAAACCGGTTGGCATAGGTGACACGATCCAAGCACGCCTGACAGCCAAACGCAAAACCGACCGCAACCGCCGAGATGACAAAGGCGTGGGACAAGGTGTGGTGGCTTGGGATGTGGAAGTCACCAACCAAATGGGAGAGTTGGTTGCCAGTTACGACATTTTGACCTTGGTCGCTAAGAGAAATTGAATTCAACCCAGGAGACATCCATGCCATTTCAACTTCAAGCGTTGACATTGCTCGCAATGCACAGGCGAACCCATCGCCAGACAATTCCCGCAGGCACTGGCAACGGTGGCTTCTGCCAAGCCGTGGCGATTGCCCACCAGAGACGAGTTGATGGCTGTCATCGACCGCACTTGCATCGTGCCAACTTTCAACAAAACGTGGTTTCCTGGCGATCCTGGTGGTGTGACATGGTCGGGCACCGAAGACGACAGCAAAGAGGGTGCCTGGGTGGTGCATTTGGGCAATGGATCGGTTAATAATTTGTATTACAAATTTCCCCTGTTTGTACGCTGGGTCCGATAACGCCTTAAAGTGCGGCTCATGAAGCACTTGATTGCATTGTTTATCTTCCTGTTTCAGGGCGTGGTCATGGCCCAAGACATGAAGGGTCTGCCAGACTGGACACGTGAGCATCCTCAATGGTTGCAAACCAAGCCTGAGTTGGCTTATGTGTCCAACCGATGCGCCAGTGCGTTTGATTTGGTGGGCAATTACTTTCTTGCCAATGGTGTCTTGGATGAGCAAAGGCGAAGCGCCAATATCTTTCTCAATCACAGCGATATTTACGTGCGCTTGGGCTATTTCCTGACGGTCAAGCAGGGCACCAGTGAGCCAGAGGCCTTGCGCAATTACAACCAAATCAATGACTACTACAAACAGTTAATCGATCGCAATATCCAATCCAACACCCAAATCATGTTGGGCCCATTGGGTGATGATGTAGAGCTTTGCCTGGCCAACTATTGGAATGCTCAAGTCACTGTCAAAGAACTAGAGCAAGAATACGCCAACCATTCGCCCAAGAAAAATTTGTCAAACACACCAGACCAAAAACTTGACATGGGCATGTTGCAAGTAGTGTGGTCGTTCATCAAAGCAGAGACAGGTGGGCCACTTGACTTTCCCATGCCCCCTTTGGTTGTTGACGCCAGCTTGCCAACCAATGCGCGCATGGTGTTTCAATATCCTTCGGAGGAACAACCCGACAACAGCTTGATGGTCAGTGTCTCACCTCGTACCTTGACCCAATGGAGCCGCGCCATGGTGAGTTGGGCGGCGGGCCATGAATTGACACACTATGCTTTTTTGATGCGTGACAATGGTTGGGTGCGACAGGATAAATACGAAAACAAAACAAAACACCATTGCAACCCCGACTTCATCCGGCTCACCAGTGGCATCGCAGATTTGATTGCAGATCAATTGACCAACACCAAAGAGCGCCTTCGCATGTATTCAGAGGTGTTCAGGAGCTGTACACGCCATCCTGAGCAATGATGAAACGCCAAGATGGCAGCACCGAAAATGTCCTATCCATGAAACCATTGAGCGTCTTGCACTTGCGTGACAGGTTGAGGCGCAGACCAGATGCAGTGGCCATTGGCCCAGGTTTAGGTCAAACAACTGAGGCACGCTATTGGGTAGAAGCGGCAATGGCGCTTGAAGCAGCATTGGTGTTGGACGCCGATGCACTCAATGTATTGGCAAGCAACCGATCATTGATTCAACAGCTCAAGCAAAGAACGGCACCTGCTTGCATCACGACTCATCCCGGAGAAGCTGCTCGCTTGCTTGGTCGAAGCAGCCAAGATGTTCAAGCGCATTCAATGGCTGCCGATCAATTGTTGATGCGTGGCATCGGACCTTTGGGCATGACTGCCAGCGAAGTGGCGTTTGAATTGCGAAACGTTTTGAACGCTAAAGCATGAAAAAAAGCCCTTGATCTAGGATCAAGGGCTTGGGTTTGGTGGCGCTTCACGGATTCGAACCGCGGACCTGTGGATTATGATTCCATCGCTCTAACCGACTGAGCTAAAGCGCCGAGCCGCAAATTATAGCGAGACTGCGGTGGTGGAGTTTGAGGCGAGCTTTACGGGTGTTTTGCCATTGATTAGTGTCGTGAGAAACGACACTTGCACAGCGTCCAGCAAACGGACCAGCGATGCGTTAAAAACTACACGCGAAAGACAAAGTCATATCGAGCAAAGCATGCACTGCAGCGTCTTCGCAATCCTGGATTAAAACTCCCGTTTAAGCTGATAGGCTTGAAACTTATGAACACAATTGATCCGACTCTCTGCCCTATCTGTCGCGAGCCCAATATTTGCGCCATGGAAAAAGCCAAAGCTACTGGCGCAAAGCCTGAGCGCTGCTGGTGCATGGAAGCCGTGTTTACACCTGCAGTGATGGATCTAGTGCCCGATGCAGCCAAAGGAAAAGCCTGTATATGCGCCAAATGTGCGGAAACAGTCAATTAAGTTTCAATTGATCAGGGCCTAGCTAACTATTAACCCGATTGACATATTTGCACTTGCTCTCTTAGGATGACTTGCCTCGATATTTCAAACGTCGGTCAATTCAAGCGAGAGGGTTATTGAATGAACATGCCATTTGGTCTAACTATTTTTTTCGGATCATTAACTCTCTGGTCAGGATTACTGATTTGGGGCCTAACCAATAAAAAATTCACGCCATTCATCGTTTTCGGAATTGCATTCCTACTGTTCATGAATGTCCGCTACTTGATTGAGGGCGCTCCAGCAGCCATTGCATTCTTTATTGGAATTTACGATGTTCTCGACAACATCGGCTTGCAGTCCGGTCAAACAGCAGCAGCACTGGCAACTTGTCCAGATAACGCCTGTACTGTTTGGGGCTCGACTTATGAATTACATCCTTCATGGGGCACAGCTTTTCACGATCGATTTCTGAATGGCACAGAATTTAGAACAAACCTTCTCTACGCACACCTGACTTTCAACTCCATCGTTTTTGTGCTGATGCACATCCAGCTTTGGCGCCCCGGAACAGCTACGAATGCAACATTACACGCCTACCTGGGAAGAGTTTCCTTTGCTTGTTTGACCATAGGAACGGTCTGTGCCATTTGGCTTGCAGCCTCTCACGGCTCCGTTGATGAATACGGCGGAAACCTCTCCATGTATGGTTTTTGGTCGATGTCGTTCTTTGTTTATGGATGTGCTGTGATGGGTGTTTTAGCGATACGTAGAGGGGATGTCACAAGCCACAGAATATGGATGATCAGATTTGCTGGATCAATGTGGGGTGCATTTTGGATTTTCCGAGTCATTTTGTTTGTAATGGGACCCATTCTGCGCGATTACCCATCGGCAAACATTTTGTTGTGTATTTGGGTGTCAGCACCCTTGGGTATTCTGATTGCTGAAGTTGTCAGAAGAAAAATACTAGACCCGCAATCAAATGGCGCAAACCAAAGAGGTGACTTGGCTTATGACTAAATGTTCTCAGCTGGCAAGAGTTCAAGTTCACCCATGGCTAAGGAATTGAATTTTGACGTTGCATGGATTGACTTAAAAATGCACAGAGAACAGCAAGGTTTAGGTTGATTGCTGCCGCATTCTTGCCCAGCTTGCAACTTTCCGCATTGGTGGCGGGTTTTGCCAGCGTGGTTTCGTTTCTCTATTTGGCTGCTGCTGTTGGAAGTTTCAACGAACAAGTCAATAGAGTGGTGATTGCCGACAAAGTGGCGGTTATTTGCCTGATTGTGGGTTCTGTTGCTTACGTTATGAACCGATTGAATGCAGATCAAATCTAAGCAACATCAATCAGCATCTATGTAGTAATAGCAATGCATCACTGGGTTTCCATTCAAAGATCTGGGCGCTGTGTGGGATAGCTTTGCGCCAATTTTCTCCATGGCTTTTTGAGAGCGTATGTTGTCGATGCCAACATGAAACCAAACTCGCTTTGCCCAATTAAATGCATGCGATAGCATCAAGTCTTTCATTTCTGCGTTGACTAAGCCGCCCCAATGCAACCTGCTTAAAAAAGTAAACCCGACTGCGATTTCACGACGCTTTGCATCAACGTCGTAATATCTTGAAGACCCAATAATCTCATTTGTTTTTGAATCAACTGCGACCAGTGTTGATTGGGATGCCAGCCCTGATTGAAAAATCTCAGCCTCAAAAACTGCACGCTTGTAACGCATTGGACTGGGGTGCTGCTCCCAAATCAGCTGGTCGCTTGCAACTTTGTACAGACCTTCAGCGTCCTCGATTTGTAGTGGACGAAGATAAATGGAGTTGCCAGTTAATGTGGGCTGTAGATCAAAAAATTTCTCTGCCATTTCCTAATTATGAATCAACACGTCATAGAGAATGGTTAGATCAAGCTGTGTCGAGGCAGCGCCCAACAACGGGACGCTTTATTGATGACGGTTCAACCGACACCGCAGCATCAGCCTCAAACAATTCCAAGGGTCAATCACTGTTCGCTTGCAATGCTGTGTGAGCAGGGTGTGACGCGGTGGAGGGGGTGGGATCCAATTACATCTTCATGCCAATCATGTATTTGGCTCTCCCGCTTGAGTCAGTCCATCCCCCATATGTGAATACACCACTACCAGCCATGATGAACTTGCCATTTGTATCAATGGAGTTTTCAATGAATCCATCCCAAGGCTGGTTGGGCAACATGCTTCCGCCTGTACTGACTGTGCCATCGGCATTAGCCGTAACCACCAACGAAGTAGAGTCTGCTCCAGGAGCCAAACTGACCATAAACCATTCACCAACACTTGCATTTCGAATGGTTGCAGTTAGAGCTTGCTTTTCTGAAACAGTTGCTTGCCCATATCCATAACCACCGGGATCATTGAAGTCGATATAGGCTACTTTTTGCCCACCGGTTGAAGTAAAGGCAACCATGAAGTTTTCTTGACTAGACCCCGTACGAATAAATTTCCAAGCATTGATTGTTGGATCAAAAGTGCCTGTTCCTGTCGTTGTGGTTGAGCAAACTTTTGAAGAATTCTCAATGTCGTCAGATTCACAGGTTGAATAAGCTATTGATGTCGCGCCAGTAGATGTGACATTTAGCGAACCATATCTGCCTTGGCATCCTGTCATTGCACCATTAGACTTGGTTGGGCACTGAACAGAAATAAAGTTGTAAATACCGGCAAGAGTTGCTCCGCTGGAGATGGGGTTGGGTATGCCAATGATGGGAGTAGCCGGCATAGAGCCCAATTTAATTGTTCCAACTAACAGCCCACTTTGTAAAGCATAAAACTTAGAGCCAGAAGAACCGGAAACCGAAAAACTCTTGTCCGCATTCAAGGTCAAACTACCGCTACCAGTATGGCAGTCGCTGGTTGGAACTTCACAACCATATTGGCTTTTTATCACTGTGTAACTGTAGGTCAGCTTTGTAGTGTCCACGGCGTACGTGATCAATTCACCTTGTGCAGCTGAAGCGGTGTAAGTTTGGCTAAAACCTGAGGAGCTACTGCTGCCACCCCCACCGCCACAAGCAACAAGAACAACGATTGACATTGAGAGCAGAATTCGACGCATGACAACACCTGTAAGAAATTATTCAAAATAATAATATCATTAAACTTGACAATTTAATCAGTGGGTGATGTAGTGTCGTTTCTCACGACACTTCAACTTACAGCAACGGGACTATTCAACGGTGTCGGGTCAACCGACACTATGGCTTGAGGATAGAAGAAAAGAAGAGGTCAGGCAGTGTGATGGCAGCGTCCAGCGACGGCAGGCTTGATCAGATGTTGCTTCAACCCGACACCACAGCATCAGCCTAAAGAATTGCTAGGGTCAGTCATAGCTTGCTTGCGATGCCGTCGGGGCAGGGTGGTGACGGAGGAGGGGGCGTGTGAGGGTGTCGTTTCTCACGACACTTGCTCAGCGTCCAGCAACGGCTCGGTTTATATACGCTCTCAATAAAGCGCCCCTTTAATTGGAATGATTTCTAGCCACATCTAAACATTGATTAGATTTTTCTTGACATCACGAACTTCGTTGATCTAAACTTTGCTTAGATTAACAATTTTAGGAGCTCTCATGAAAACAACCGCATATCAAATTTCTGTCTTTGCAGCCTTGAGCATTGCTGCTTTGGGTAGTCAAGCACAATCTATAAATACAACTATCCAAGTTGATGTTGACAAAATTAAGAATGCGACAGGCATGATGGCTTGTGCTTTATTCAAT
>CAJBOO010000186.1 GCA_903956845.1 uncultured Burkholderiales bacterium | reverse complement strand
TAAATCCATTAATTCGGAATCAAGCCCGGTGCGGTAAATGGTTTGCTTGATAGCCAACACTTTAGGGTCATGAACTGCTTCACGTAAAAAATCCAACACCCCGTGAAATGTTTCGAAGGGTTGATGAATGAACACATCTCCCTTTCGAACTTGATCAAAAATAGACTCGCCTTCAATGAGTTGCTTTGGATAACTGCCTTGGTGTGCGGGAAACAACCATAGGGGTTGATCAACCAGGTCGATCATCTGGCTTAATCGAACCAAATTCACTGGTCCTGGAACCAAATACAGAGACTCGATGGGCAGTTGAAACTGCTTCAATAAAAACTGAGACAGGTACTCAGAGCATCCAGATGAAACCTCTAGACGCACGGCACGACCAAACTGCCTGTGCTCCAAGCTTTGCCTTAATGCAGTTCGCAAGTTTTTGGCATCCTCTTCGTCGACCATCAGGTCCGAGTCGCGGGTGGCACGAAATTGCGAAAAGTCACCGACGACTCTGTCTGGAAACAGGTCTGTCAAATGCGAACGAATCACACTCGACAGTGTGACCATCTGAACGCCACCCGCTGACCCCTGCGAGGGCAGCATAATGATCCGTGGGAGAGACCTGGGAACTTTGACAATGGCAATGTCGTTTTCACGCCCAAAAGCATCCTTGCCCGACAGTCGAACAATGAAATTCAAAGATTTGTTGGCCACTTGTGGAAAGGGATGCGCCGGATCGAGACCCACAGGCGTCAAGAGGGGGCGAACCTCACGTTCGAAAAATTGCTTCACCCATTTGCGCTGCTGAGTGTTTCGCTCTTCATGCGTGAGCAAATGGACTTGGTGCTTCTTGAATGCGGGTAACAATTCTTCATTGAAAACCCGATACTGTTCTTGCACCAATTGATGAGCCGCAAGAGAAATGCGCTTGTAACTCTCCTCTGTGTAAGTACTGGAAGATTTTTTCTGCTCGGTCCGGTGCAAGTGCAATGCCACCCTCACCTCAAAAAACTCATCTAAATTCGAGGAAACAATGCACAGGTAACGGAGTCTCTCCAACAGGGGAACATCTGGTCGTCGAGCCCAATCCAAGACCCGCGCATTGAATGACAAGGTGCTTTCATCCCTGTCAATGAAGACACGGTTGGATGTATAGGTTTTGTTATCCATGTAAAGCATCAGCAATGGACTGAGCATGGCTGCGAGCCATGTCTTCATCCTTGGCTTCCACCATGATTCGCAACAGTGGCTCTGTACCACTGGGTCTGATCAGAACCCTGCCTTCTTCCCCCAAGGATTTTTCAACGTGGTGAATCTGCTGTTGAAATGGATCATGGTTTAACCAATCCATGCCGTCTGTTAATTTGACATTCAAAAGGCATTGGGGATAAACATCCACGTCCTTCAAAAGACTGGTCAAAGATTGATTGGCTCTCAAACATGCCTGCAAGACTTGAAGTGCACTGATCAAGCCGTCACCCGTGGAATGCTTATCCAACATCAACAGATGCCCAGAGCCTTCGCCGCCCAACAACAAACCCTGTTGCGCCAAGGTTTCTAAAACATACCTGTCACCGACCTTGGCACGGTGCATAGTGATGCCTTGGTTTTTCAAGGCCAACTCAACCCCTTGATTGGTCATCAAGGTTCCCACCACAGCTTGGATGTTTTGCCCAGAACGGATTCGATCCATGGCCAGCAAGTAAAGCAATTCATCACCACTGAAGAGTCTGCCCGTAGCATCTACGACCAACAAACGATCAGCATCGCCATCCAAGGCAATACCAAAGTCGGCTTTCTGATCCAACACCTGTTGAATCAGTGAACCAGGATGGGTCGCGCCAACTTCATGGTTGATGTTCAAGCCATCAGGCGAACAGCCGATGGCCGTCACTTGCGCACCCAATTCCGAAAAAACCTGTGGTGCAATCTGATATGCGGCGCCATGCGCAGCATCAATGACGATCTTTTTACCCTTGAATGTCAACTTGCTGTCGACAGTGCTTTTACAAAATTCAATATACCGCCCAGCAGCATCGTCTAAGCGCTTGGCTTTACCAATCGAAGCTGACGACACCCAGAGGGGTGGTTGTTGCAATCTGGCTTCTATGGCCAATTCCCATTCATCGTCGAGTTTGGTACCTTGAGCGCTGAAAAATTTGATGCCGTTGTCTTCAAAAGGGTTGTGACTGGCACTGATCACTACACCCAAACTGGCTCTCAAGGCTGTT
>CAJBOO010000185.1 GCA_903956845.1 uncultured Burkholderiales bacterium | reverse complement strand
GAGGCGGGGTGGGGAGCAACCGGAGACGAACTGGCGGTGCGCAGTAAAGCGAACTCGATTCGGCAGGGTGTGGCGGCGAGCTGGCTAGGTCTCTTGGCGAAGCCTGAAACACATCGCATGCGTTGTTTTGGTGGATAAAACGACATGCGGGCCACCCATGTGGTTGGAGGCGCAACGCTAGGAAGTGTGCGTGAGTTAAGCGGGGAGAGCTGTGGCCTGAGGTGACGGGCTGCAGCAGTCAGAGCCATCGTAGTAGCGATGGGCTGCCAGAGCAGACAGGGCCAAACCACACTGGAAACGGTGTGTGCAAGCGAGAGTTTGCAATGACCGGGGTACGCCCCTTGAGCCTAAACCGAGCAGACGGCAGCCTGAGAAGTGCGGAATAGGAAAGCCGCATGAGCCAAGGGTGGCAGGAAAGTGGATACGAGAAAGACAGAGATGAACGAGAGCGAAAGTGAAACGGCGGCAGTGCCCCTTGGGGTTAAACAAGCCGAGTCAGGCCCGGCCCAATGGGCGTGGGTGGACCGTGAAGTCTGGACGGATCGTATGTTGGCGGCGCTGGGTAACGGCGTCAAAGGAAACAAGTGGTTCAGTTTGATCGACAAGGTCTGGCGCCTAAGCACCTTGCAAGCGGCTTGGCAACAAGTCAAAGCGAACAAAGGGGCATGGGGCATAGACCGGCAAAGCATTGAAGGATTTGCGGCGCACGAGGAGCGGTACCTGAGCGAGCTGTCCAGACAACTGGAGCAAGGAGAGTACAGGCCCCAGGCGGTGCGGCGGGTAGAAATACCCAAAGCGGGCGGTAAAACGCGGCCCCTGGGCATCCCGACGGTCAAGGACAGGATAGTCCAGACGGCGGTCAAGCGGGTGATTGAGCCGATCTTTGAGAACGAGTTTGAGGACACGAGCTACGGGTTTCGACCCGGCAGGGGCTGCAAAGACGCGCTGCGGCAAGTCGATGCACTATTGAAGGAAGGCTACACCCATGTGGTGGATGCAGACCTGCAGGGGTACTTTGACAGCATCCCGCATGAGGCACTGATGGACAGGATCGGAGCGCACATCAGCGATGGAAGGCTGCTGGCTTTGTTTAAAGGCTGGCTACAGCAAGACATCGTGCAAGAGATGCGCAGATGGACGCCGACGGCGGGCACCCCGCAAGGGGCGGTCATCAGCCCGTTGCTGGCCAATTTGTACCTGCATCCGCTGGACGTGAAGATGAAGGCGCAGGGCTACCGAATGGTGCGCTACGCGGACGACTTCGTGATTCTGTGCGAGACGGCGCAACAAGCGCACGAGGCACTGGAGCAGGTCAAGCAGTGGGTAGGGCAAAACGGGCTGAGCTTGCACCCGGACAAGACCCATGTAGGGGACTGCACGCAAAGGGGACAGGGCTTTGAGTTCCTGGGCTACCGATTTGAGGCGGGCAGACGCTGGGTGCGGGACAAGAGTCTCAAGAGCTTGAAAGACAAGGTGCGAGAAAAGACCAAGCGCACGAGAGGCGAGAGTCTGCGCGCTGTCATTGAAGATCTTGGCCCTATGCTCAAGGGG
>CAJBOO010000184.1 GCA_903956845.1 uncultured Burkholderiales bacterium | reverse complement strand
TTGGATGCCGGTCTTGCGCAGCAAGGCTTACAGTTTGGCTGAGCAACTCAGCTGGGACGAATTGCCCACACCACAGAGCGAAGCAGAGTTGCAAAGCTTGGCGGCCAGCTTGCCCGCTTCTGGCAGCACTGCCTTTGAAACCGCCGCCACCTCGGTGGCCAGCAGCAACCCCAGTCCCATGCCGGTGGTCAACGCGGTCTTGGGTGCTAGCGTGCCGCCTTGGTCGGCAGCTCATCCCTATACCAATTTGCATGGCCCCAAGTCGCCCATCAGCGCGACCGTGGTGGGCAACATGCAGGTGAACGAACCCGGCACCGACAACGAAACCCACCACATCGTGCTCGACTTTGGCAGCTTGCCGTTTCCGGTGCTGGAAGGCCAGTCGGTGGGCATCATTGCGCCCGGCGTGGACGCCCATGGCAAACCGCACCATGCCCGCCAGTACTCGGTGGCCAGCCCCCGCAATGGCGAACGTCCCGGCTACAACAACCTGTCCTTGACGGTCAAGCGCGTGGTGCAAGACCACCAAGGGCAGCCCGTCAAAGGCGTGGCCTCCAACTATTTGTGCGACCTGAAGCTGGGCGACACGGTGCAAGTGATTGGCCCGTTTGGTGCCAGCTTTTTGATGCCCAACCACCCCGGCAGCCACCTGGTCATGATTTGCACCGGCACCGGCAGCGCCCCCATGCGCGGCATGACCGAGTGGCGTCGCCGCTTAAAGGCCAGCGGCAAGTTTGAAGGCGGCAAGTTGATGCTGTTTTTTGGCGCACGCACCCAACAAGAATTGCCTTACTTTGGGCCGCTGCAGAAGCTGCCTGCCGATTTCATCGACATCCACTTTGCGTTTTCGCGCACCCCAGGCGCACCCAAGCGCTATGTGCAAGACGCGATGCGAGACGCCTCAGCGCCATTGGCGGCTTTGCTGCAAGACCCGCAATCCCATTTTTATGTGTGCGGCTTAAAGAGCATGGAAGAGGGGGTGTTGCAAGCCATGCAAGACATCGCTGTCAGCGCGGGTGTGGACTGGACGGCCTTGGCCGCGAGATTGAAGCAAGAGGGCCGACTGCAGCTGGAGACCTATTGACCCCCAGCTGGTTGTCAGCGGCTCAGCGGTAAAACACCAATCCCAAGCCCCAGTGGTTGCCGTTGACCCGAACCGGGCTGCTGCTTTGGGTGGTGAAGTTCTCGGTGGCAAAACGCAGGGTCAGGGCGTTTTTGTCATAAGTGGGATGGTCGGGTCTGAACAAATACTGCATCTCCACCACGCCGCCAGTGGACGACTTGAAGTTGTATTCGCTCAAGTTGGCCGCCACACCTTCGGTGACGGAATGGGCGCCCAGGGATTTGCGCAAGCCCCCACCCAAGCGGAAATAGTCGGTGAATTGGTAGAAGCCCAGCAATTCCATGGGGTAGCGGGTGAATTGAATTTTTCCATTGCTGGCCAGGGTGGATGCCCTGTGCAGGCCGATGGTGAGTTGGAAGTCGCTGTAGCGTCCAACCGGGTAACTCGCGCCCACATTGAATGAATAGTTGCCGCCCGCCGTGATGTCTTGCGTGTCACCATTTTGGTAGAGCGCTTTGTACATCTTGTCGCCGCCGTAGGTGTAGTTGAGGCCACCGACAAACTGCATAGGCCGCTCTTCTGCCCAAGCGACCAGGGATGCCACCAACACCAATCCAGCGCATGCATACTTTTTCATGTAATTCACCTTTGAATGAGTTAATAGGTGGCATTTTATATAGATTTTAGTTAAACATTGTTATCTAAATAATTCATAACATTGCATTTTCCTGCTGATCGGCTCAGGCGTTATTGAACTGAAGCGCCGCCAAATCAGCTTGAAATGAACATGCCCCAGGGTTTCTGCACACTCTCGCGTTTGGTCTTGCGCTTTGGTTTCCACCAAATACACGGCGTCCTCGGTGCGCACTAGAAAGTCAGGCCAATAATCATCGCCAGACTCGCCCAGCAAGCCCTCGCTTTTCAAGTCATCGTAAAACGATTGAAAGGCTGGGTGTTCCACGATGTCGGGGAGTTGCTCAAGCAGGGAACGAGGCATGCAGCCACCTTTCAATCTTTGGTAGTCATTTATATTTGTCAAATAAGCCCTGTTAGCAGGGATGCTTTGACGCCATGACATTCCTGCAAATGAACAATAAACACATAAAATATGCGCACATCTTCATGCGCATATAAATCATGAGCCAAACCATCACCTCAAACCCGGCGCCAGTTTCAGCCGCCAAGTCGTCTGGCAAGCGGGCCACCAACCTCACCCTCAGTGCCGATGTGTTGGATGCCGCCAAGCAGCTGAAGCTCAATGTTTCTCAGCTATGTGATGCCTATTTGCAGGCCTATGTCAAACAAGAACAGGCCAGACGTTGGAGGGAAGAACATGCCGAATTTGTAGCGGCTTACAACCAAACCTTGGCTGCTGAAGGCTTGCCCTTGGAAGAGTGGAAGACCTTTTGATGGCCCGCTTCGATGTCTATGCCAACCCCGGCGCATCCGCCCAAAACACCCCTTATTTGTTGGATGTACAAAACGATTTATTCGATGGTTTGGACACCCGCATGGTCATTCCGCTGAGAACACTGGCACCCTTTGCGCAGATGAAAAGACCTGAAAGATTGATGCCGCTCTTTCACATTGCGGGCGAGCGTTTTTTGCTGGAGACACCCAAGATGGCAGCGGTGCCCGCCAGAATCTTGAAGCAACCCGTGGCCTCCTTGGCATCGGAGCAAAGCAGCATCGTCATGGCTTTGGACTTCTTGTTCAATGGTTATTGAGTGGTGTGACCATCACACAGTTCCCAACTGCGCTGCCAGCTACCATCCCCGCATGAACCAAACCACCAGCACCTTGGCGCAATTTGACGATGTCGGTGCACGCCGCATCGAAGCGGTCTACCTCACGCCTGACGTGGTGGCGCAGCGCGAAACCGCCTTGCGCTTGTTAGCCCCGCAAATCGGCGAGCGTATTTTGGACATCGGCTGCGGCCCTGGGCTCACCAGCCAAGCGCTGGGCGAGGCGGTGGGTGCTTCAGGCAGCGTGTGGGCCGTGGACATCTCAGAACCCATGCTGGGGCTGGCGCGGCAGCGCTGCCACGCTTTGCCACAGGTGCGGTTTGCCAACGTGGACGTCACGCATTTGCCGCAAGCCGATGGCTCGATTGACATGGCCTTGGCCACTCAGGTGTACGAATACGTGCCGGACATTGCCCAAGCTTTGCAAGAACTGGCTCGGGTGCTGCGCCCGGGCGGCCGGGCCTTGTTGGTGGACACCGATTGGGAGTCTGCGGTGTGGGCCAGCCGGGATGACGCCCGCATGCGCCGGGTGATTGACACCTGGAACCAACACATTCCGTGGCCGCAGTTGCCGCGCAGTTTGATGCAAGCTTTGCGACGTGCCGGCTTCAATGATGTGCAAGTGCAGGTGATGCCGTTGCTGAACACCCACTTTGACGCCCAAACTTACAGCGCGGGCATGTTGGACGTGATTGGCGCGTTTGTGACGGGCCGCGCGGGTCTCAGCGCCCAAGATGTGGCCGATTGGCAGGCTGATGTGCGCAGCATGGACCTGTCCACAGGGTATTTTTTCAGCTTGAACCGGTATGTGTTCACCGCCACTGCTTAGTGGCGCCGTGCAGCCACTGACGGCCAAACTCAAGCGTTGTTGAACTGCAGGGCTGCCAAGCTGGCATACAAGCCGTCCTTGGCGATCAACTCGGCGTGCGAGCCTTCTTCCACCAAGTGGCCGTGGTCTAAAACCCAAATCACATCGGCTTTTTGCACCGTCGCCAAGCGGTGGGCAATCACCAGGGTGGTGCGGCCTTGCATCGCGGTTTCCAAAGCGGCTTGCACCATGCGTTCGCTGTGCGCGTCCAAGGCGCTGGTGGCTTCGTCCAAAAGCAACAGCGGCGGGTTTTTCAGCATGGCACGCGCAATCGCGATGCGCTGGCGTTGTCCGCCCGACAAGCGCACGCCTTTTTCGCCCAAGAAGGTGTTGTAGCCCTGCGGCAATTCCACAATGAATTCGTCGGCAAAGGCGGCTTTGGCGGCAGCCAAGACCTCGTCGTCGCTGGCCTGGGGTTGGCCATAGCGGATGTTTTCCATGGCCGTGCCCGAAAAAATCACCGGCTCTTGCGGCACGATGCCAATGCGTGAGCGCAGGTCTTGCAAATCCATGTCAAGGATGTTCACCCCGTCGAGCAGGATCTGTCCGGCTTGCGGGTCATGGAATCGCAGCAACAAACCAAACAAAGTGGTTTTGCCAGCCCCGCTAGGGCCTACCACCGCCACGGTTTGCCCGGGCTGGATGTGGCCGCTCAAACCCGTGAGGGCCAAAGTTTGCGGACGCGAGGGGTAATGGAAATCCAAGCCCTGCATGGCCAGCGATGAGCCCTTGTCAGGCCAGGGTGCTTGGCGGGGTGCGGCGGGTGAGCGGATGTCAGAGCGGGTGTTCAAGAGTTCCATCAAACGCTCGGTCGCGCCAGCGGCACGCAGCAAATCGCCATACACCTCGCCCAAGACCGCAAACGCGCTGGCCAGCAAAATCACATACACCACGGTTTGACCGAGTTCGCCCGCGCTCATGCTGCCGTCGCGCACCGCCAAGGTGCCCTGGTAGAGGCCCCACAAGAGCGCGGCGCTGCTGGCCAAAATGATGAACCCGACCAACACCGAGCGGGCACGCGCTCGGCGCAGCGAGGTGCCCACAGCTTGCGAGGTGGACTCGGTGAAGCGCTGGGCTTCGCGCTTTTCAGCGGTGTAACTTTGCACGACGGGGATCGCGTTCAACACCTCGGCGGCCATGGCGCTGGCGTCGGCCACCCGGTCTTGGCTGGCGCGCGAGAGCTTGCGCACCCGACGGCCCAAGGTCATGCTGGGCCAGACCACCAAAATCAGCAAGCCAATGACTTGCAGCATCAACATCGGGTGGCTGTAAACCAGCATCAGCAAAGCGCCGGTGCCCATGACCAAGTTGCGCAAACCCATGGACAGCGAAGAGCCGACCACGGTTTGCACCAGGGTGGTGTCGTTCGAGAGGCGTGAGAGCACCTCGCCGGTCTGCGTGGTCTCGAAAAAGGCAGGGCTTTGTTGCAGCACATGGCCATAGACCGCGTTGCGCACATCGGCAGTGATGCGCTCACCCAGCCACGTGACCATGTAAAAACGCAGCGATGAAAACACCGCCAAGGCCGCTGCCACCAAAAACAATTGGCCAAACTGACCCGCCAACTTGGCGCCGCTGTCTGGGCCGCTCAGGCCCTGGTCAATCAAGAGGCGCAGCGCCCAAGGAAACGCCAGCGTGGTGCCAGCCGCCAAGAGCAAGAACAAGCCAGCCAGGGCGATGCGGCCTTGGTAGGGTTTGACGAAGGGGAGCAGGCCGGAGAGGGATTGGGGGGAAGGGGATGCGGGGGAGGTCATGAGGCGTACTGGGTCCAAGGGTGTCCAGTGTAGGTTGAGAGCAGAAGGCGCCAGAGCCCAGCCTCACCCGCTAAGATGCCCCATCCATGAATGGCAACGCTTTAGAAATAACACCACAAACCGGTGCATACCCCGGTGGCGAGCTGTATCAGGGCATCGATCAAGGTGCCCAGCAGCAGTGTGGGCACGCCCAGGTAGATGAACACCCACAAAGCCGCTTGCCAGGTGTAACGCGGCTCGGGAATGCGGTGGCCCATGATGGTTTCCACTTGGGTGCGTTTGAAAAATCTCTTCCACATGACCGCATCCTAACCAATTGGAGCGCTGACCGATGATCGTGCAATGGGACGGCCACGAGATGAGCGCTTGGGACCATGACCACGCCCAGGCGGCAGCTGCCTTGCAGCAAGACTGGGCCTATGGCTC
>CAJBOO010000183.1 GCA_903956845.1 uncultured Burkholderiales bacterium | reverse complement strand
TTGGAATGACCAACTGGTAAGGCTTTCAATAGAAGCCCAAGTCGCTTTCTTTTGCCAAGCCACTATTCCAATCTGAATTTCAGCGGTTTTGCCCCGCCACCCGCATCCCGATGTGCGCCAAGGCTTCTTCCACTTGGTCGATCAAGATCAGACAGAGGTCGCCGGACTGGAGTTGCGCCAACGCATGGTCTATCGCGATGAACTCGCCGTGGATCTCGCTGATGTCATGGGTGCGAGAAGCACCTTTCAAGCCTTCTCTCAGCAAGGCCAACACTTCGCCATCTGCGCGGCCACGTTGGCAAGCATCTTCAAACAACACCACGCGTTCAAAGGCGCTGCCAATGAGGCGTGTTTGCTCGCGGATGTCCTCGTCGCGTCGATCACCCGCACCGCTGATGACCACGCTGCGCTGCTTGGCGGGGAGGTTGGTCACCGCTTGCACCAGCGCTTTGATCGCGTCGGGGTTGTGGCCGTAGTCGGCAATGATGGTGGCGCCCTTGTACTCGAACATGTTGAAACGCCCAGGCACGCCTTGGGTGTCGCTGACAAAGTTGGACAAGCCTTGGCAAACCGAAGCCCATGGCAAGCCCACCGCCCAAGCTGCGCCAATCGAGGCCATGGCGTTTTCCACTTGAAAGCCAATCGCGCCGTTTTGCGTGAGGGGAATTTCTGCCAAGGAGATGCGTACTTGCTGGGCACCTTCCTTGGCAATGATGTGGCCGTCCTCCACGTACAGCACGCGTTTACCTTGTGCACGGTGAGTGGCCAGCACCGGGTTGTGCGGGTCGATCGCAAAAAACGTCACCTGACCTGGGCAGTTGGGTGCCATGGCCGCCACGATCGGGTCAGCCGCATTGAGCACGGCCATGCCGGTGGGGGCCACGTTTTGCACGATCACGCGCTTCAAGACCGCCAAGTCTTCCACGGTGCTGATGTAGTTCAAACCCAGGTGGTCGCCGCTGCCGATGTTGGTCACCACTGCCACATGGCAGCGGTCAAACGCCAGGCCTTCGCGCAGCATGCCGCCGCGGGCGGTTTCGAGCACGGCGGCGTCCACATCGGGGTGCATCAACACGCTGCGGGCGCTGCGGGGTCCGCTGCAGTCGCCGGTATCGAGCTGCAAGCCATTCACGTACACGCCATCGGTGTTGGTCATGCCCACGCGCAAACCGTTGGCACGCAGCAAGTGCGCGCACAAACGCACGGTGGTGGTTTTGCCGTTGGTGCCGGTGACCGCGATCAAGGGAATGCGGCCATCTTGGCCGGGGCCAAACATGGTGTCGATGATCGCGCTGCCCACATCGCGACCTTTGCCGAAGGAGGGTTGCAAATGCATGCGCAAACCTGGCGCGGCGTTGACCTCGACGATGCCGCCGTTTTGCTCTTCCAGGGGTTTGAGCACCGACTCGACCACCACGTCCACGCCGCAAACATCCAGGCCGACCATTTGCGCAGCCATCACGGCGCGGGCTGCGACTTCGGGGTGCACATCGTCGGTGACATCCGTGGCAGTGCCGCCTGTGGACAAATTGGCGTTGTTGCGCAAGACCACGCGGGTGCCTTTGGCAGGCACGCTTTCAGCGTCCATGCCTTGTTCTTTCAAACGGGCCAACGCGATGTCGTCAAAACGGATTTTGGTGAGTGAGGTGGCGTGGCCGTCGCCACGGCGGGGGTCGGCGTTGACCTTCTCGACCAATTGGCGCACGGTGGAGCTGCCATCACCCACCACCAAAGGCGGTTCGCGACGTGCTGCCGCGACCATCTTGTCGCCCACCACCAGCAAGCGGTAGTCGCTGCCGGGCAAGAAGCGCTCGACCATGATGTCGTCGCGGTATTCCAGGGCGTTGGCAAAGCCTTCCATCACTTCTTCGCGGGTTTTGAGGTTGACCGCCACGCCTTTGCCTTGGTTGCCGTCACGCGGCTTGATGACCACGGGCAAACCGATGTCCTGCGCTGCCAGCCAAGCGTCTTCTGCATCCACCACAGGCCGACCGATGGGCACAGGAACGCCGGCGGCTTGCAGCAGTTTTTTGGAGAGCTCTTTGTCTTGCGCGATGGATTCGGCAATTGCGCTGCTGTAGTCGGTTTCAGCGGCTTGGATGCGACGCTGCTTGCTGCCCCAACCAAACTGCACCAAGCTGCCATCGGACAAACGGCGAAACGGAATGCCTCTGGCCAAGGCGGCGTCCACGATGGAACCCGTCGAGGGGCCCAAGCGCAGGTCTTCGTCGAGTTCACGCAAGGCATGCAGGGCTTGGTCTACCTCGAAGTTGCTGTCGTTGAAAGCCGCGAGACACAGTTGCTCGGCTAACTCAAAGGCCAATTTGCCCACTTGCTCAACCGAGTACTCGACCACCACTTGAAACAAACCCACGTCGGGTGTGGCTGTGGTGCGGCTGAACGTGACCGGGCAGCCGGCTTGGATTTGCAGGTGCAGCACCGTGGCTTCCAGGGCATGGGCCATGCTCAAAGGGGCCAATGCTTCGTCGGGTTGCAAACGGCCCAAGCCAGGGAACAAATGGCGCAAGCGTTTTTCGAAGGCTTGTTGGTTGTCGCTCAGGTCACTTTCCAAACCGGGGGTGCAACGCACCATGGCTTCGACAGCGGTGTGGCGTGTCCACAAATTGGGGCCGCGCAATGCGCGTAGGCGAGTGACTTCCATCAGGCGTTCATCCTTGCAACATCGAGGTGGGCCAAGGCAGAAGGTTGGCCGTAGTTTTTCAGTCCTGCGCGTATCAATTCGGGGGTCAAGTCCAAAGCCCAAGCCACCGCCACAGCGGCCAACACATTGGGCAGGCTCATGCGGCCATCGGTCAGCAGTTTGGCAATCGGTGGAAAGTCGAGTTGAACCAACACGGTTTCATGTTCGCCCCGCGCCATCACCACTTGCCCGTCTCGGCAAAACACGGCACGGCCTTGAGCGGCACGGTGGGTGACCACCACAGGGGAGGCGGCGCCGGGGGAGTAGTAAATGACTTCGCCATCACACAGCCCGGCCAAATCCACCACCGCAGCGTCGTCAGCATTGAGCACGGCTGCACCTTCGGACAACACCAAGTCGACTTGCGTGCGCACCACGGTGCGCACTTGTTCGGGTGTGCGGATGTCATGGTCTTCCAAGCCCGTGGCGTCGGGCATGTCGGTCAACACACCCACATGGCAGCGGTCGTAGGGCAGGCCTTCTTCAAGCACTTGCAAGGCCGAGTTTTCAAACACGGCAGCGTCCAAGGAACGGTTGATCAAGAGCCGTTGGCTGGCCTCGAACACACGCGCATCTTTGGGGTCGACCAAGCGCTGGTCCATGAACAAGCCATGCGA
>CAJBOO010000182.1 GCA_903956845.1 uncultured Burkholderiales bacterium | reverse complement strand
TGTTGAACCGCAACACCCACCAACGCACCGTGTTGGTCACGGGAGCGGGCGGCAGCATTGGCAGCGAGTTGTGCAGACAAATTTTGGCCACCAACCCCAAGCAATTGTTGTTGGTGGAAATGAGCGAGTTCGCGCTGTATCAAATCCATCAAGAGTTGCAAGAATTGGCCACCACGGTGGAGTTGGTACCCTTGTTGGCCTCGGTGTGCGACGAGGTGCGGATGCATGAAATCATGGACACCTGGAAGCCGCACACGGTCTACCATGCGGCCGCCTACAAACACGTGCCCTTGGTAGAGCACAACCCCGCCGAAGGTGTGCGCAACAACGTCTGGGGCACGCTCACCTGCGCCCAAGCCGCTGCGCGACATGGCGTGCAAAACTTTGTCTTGGTAAGCACCGACAAAGCCGTGCGGCCCACCAACATCATGGGCGCGACCAAGCGCTTGGCCGAGATAGTGTTGCAAGCCCTGGCCGAGCTGAACCCCGCCGCCGTGGCCGAAGGCGGAAGAACAGCCGCGCCACGCACTTGTTTTTCGATGGTGCGATTTGGCAATGTGTTGGGCAGCAGCGGCTCGGTGGTGCCTTTGTTTCGACAGCAAATCAAAAACGGTGGGCCCATCACGCTGACCCACGCTGACATCACCCGCTACTTCATGACCATCCCTGAGGCCGCGCAATTGGTGATTCAAGCCGGTGCCATGGGCACGGGCGGCGATGTGTTCGTGCTGGACATGGGGCAGCCGGTGCGCATCTATGACTTGGCCAGGCGCATGGTGGGGTTGTCGGGCCTGAGTGTGTGCACCGAGGACAACCCCGAGGGCGACATTGAGATTACCATCACAGGTCTGCGCCCCGGCGAGAAGCTGTATGAAGAGCTGTTGATTGGCTTGAACCCACAGCGCACCCAACACGCTCGCATCATGCAAGCGCATGAAGAGTATCTGCCGTGGCCTTTGTTGGAAGAGAAGCTGCAGGCCTTGAACATGGCCGTGAGCGTGAACGACGTGCCCATGATCCGTGGCTTCTTGCAGCAGCTGGTGCAGGGTTATGCCCCCGCCGGTGAGGTGGTGGACTGGGTGCACCTGGCCCATAAGCGCGAGGCCAGGGCCAGTGGGTTGGACTAAGGACGCTCGCTAGGGAACTCCCTCTCATCCATCCCCTCCCTTCTGCGCTATAACCCTGTCAAGTTTCAGGTTATCTCTCATGCATAAAAAAATATTCAGAGCCTGCGGGCTCTTTTTTTTGGCCTTTTTGGGGGCCAGCCAAGTCGCCACGGCGGGCATGATGCTCAAGCCGGACTTGGAAAAAATGTTCGGCGAGCAGTTCGTGGTGGGCGACATCCAGCCCGGCATGCCGCTTTGGCCACTGTTTGCCAAAAACCCGCCAGCTGCAGAAGCGCCTGAAGCCACCGACACCTCTTCCACCGATACAGCCGCCAAGCCCATCCTCATGGGCTACGCCTTCGAAACCGTCGACTTCGAGCCCGTGCGCGGCTACGGCGGCAAGCCGATCAACGTCTTGGTGGTGATGGACTTGCAGGGCAAGTTTTTGGCGTCCAAGTTGTTGGACCACAAAGAGCCCTTGTTCCGCTCCGAGGTGCGCACCGCTATCTTGGCCAAGTTTGCCGACCAATACACGGGCCTGACCACCAAACACAACATCCAAATTTACGGTTTTCAGGCCACGCCTTATCGCGATGACAAAACCGCCAACTTGCACGGCATCCAAGCCGGCACGGTGACAGCCAAAGCCATTGATAAAACCATTTTGTTGTCAGCAGCCTCGGTGGCCTTGGCGCATGAAGAAGCCGCCACGACAGGCGGGATGGCTGGTGCCGTGGTCGGCACCGCAGCCAAAGGTGCGCAACACGCCGTGAACGAATACCCGACCAAGCTGTCTTGGCCACAGATGTTGACGCGTGGCATGGTGAGTCAGCAAAGCTTCACACGCGTCGATTTGGAGCGCCATTTTCTCGGCACCAAAAGCGAAGGCGGCGACAAACTCGCGGCCACCGCGCCCAACGAAACTGCGCTCACCGTGCATGTGGCCTTGGTGAGCTTGCCCGTGATTGGCCGCAACCTGTTGGACGAAGAGGGTTGGCGTTTGCTCAGCACCAATCGCCGCACGGCGCAAGCCATCATGGTGGCTGAATCTGGCCCAATGGCGCGCATGTCATATGAGAGCCAGCG
>CAJBOO010000181.1 GCA_903956845.1 uncultured Burkholderiales bacterium | reverse complement strand
TCATCGATCAACAAAGCGGAGTCCACTTCAGCCAATTCAACTGCTGATTGGTCATTGTGAAAGTCGTAGAGCAATACCAAGCCAGCCACCAAGCACAACAGAGGAACAAAAGAAACCAGGCCGCTGAAGAACTGGCTGGATTTGCTTGGAAAGTTCAACAACAAATGGTTGCCTTGGCTTTGGATGGCCGTGGCGGTTTGCCACTCAAACTGGGCCAGACGACGCGCAGACACGGCCCGTAT
Source organism: uncultured Burkholderiales bacterium (assembly GCA_903956845.1). GTDB lineage: Bacteria > Pseudomonadota > Gammaproteobacteria > Burkholderiales > Burkholderiaceae_C > Limnohabitans. Next base: position 3,440 of record CAJBOO010000181.1, on the reverse strand, counting down.
GCGAGCCGCGCGCAGGCGCTCGGTGATGTCGTAGGGCAGGGCCTGTTGAGCTTGGTTTAAATGCACAGACAAACGACGTCCCAACACATCTGTTGTGGAGAAGGAAGTGGAAGGTTTGTTCATCATGGTTGGATACCCTTGGCAATCAACGCTTTGTATAAGGCTTGGATGGCTCGTGAGCAGTGTGTTTTAACACTTCCCTCAGAACAACCCATCGCGGCAGCCGTTTCAGCCACATCAAGCTCCTCCCAATAACGCAGTAGGAAGGCTTCACGTTGACGTCCCGGCAATTTCTGTATTTCTGATTCTATTTCTCGCACGGTTTGGGTGCGAGCAAATCCATCCTGGGCACTCTCTGTTGCTGAGGAAGTGTTATTTGTCTCGAGGAATTCAAGTAAATCAAAACTTTCATCCTCGTTTGACCCGCCAAAGTCGTTGAAATTAGAAAACAGGGCCTGCCTTGTTTTTTTGCGACGGAACCAATCCAGAGTTGTATTGGCCAAGATCCGTTGAAAAAGCATGGGCAGTTCATTGGCAGGCTTGTCGCCATAGTTCTCCGCCAACTTCATCATGCTCTCTTGCACGATGTCCAGCGCCGCCTCGTCATCCCGCACGTGGTAGAGCGAGCGCTTGAATGCGCGCTTTTCTACGCTGGCGAGAAAGTCGGAGAGTTCTTTTTCAGAAGCCAAGTGATGAACGCAGTCTGCTTTGGGTGGGGAGAGGAGCGCACCTGTCGGGCTCCTAGTATCGAAAGATTATGTCATCGAGCAGATGAACAGGGCCTGTGTCACGGATGTTTGTGTCAATCAGTGTCATAATCTTGGGCTTCGACCAAAAAGGGTTCGTGCTTGGTGTTAAACGCCTATGGCCCGAAATCCAAAGTCTTAACGCGCTTCCAAAAGAAGTGGTGAAAAGGCACCCTCGGTTTTTCGTTTCCGAAATTCACAAAGGTTTATCTCATGGAATCCAATGCAATTGAGCTCAATGGCTCAGACATACTTGTCAAAGCCCTTCAGGCTGAACATGTCAAATACCTCTGGGGCTATCCAGGTGGCGCGGTCCTTCATATTTACGACGCGCTGTACAAACAAGACACCATCCAACACATCTTGGTTCGCCACGAACAAGCCGCTGTTCATGCCGCAGACGGCTATGCGCGAGCCACTGGCGACGTAGGCGTGGCTCTGGTCACCTCTGGTCCTGGCGTGACCAATGCGATCACAGGCATTGCCACCGCCTACATGGACAGCATTCCCATGGTGATCATCACAGGCCAAGTGCCCACGCACGCCATTGGTCTGGACGCTTTCCAAGAATGCGATACCGTGGGCATCACGCGCCCCATCGTGAAACACAATTTTTTGGTCAAAGACGTTCGGGATTTGGTGGATGTGATGAAAAAGGCATTCCACATCGCCAAAAGCGGCCGTCCTGGCCCAGTGGTTGTGGATATTCCCAAAGATGTTTCCTTCAAAAAGACAGCCTATAACGGCTATCCCGAAGAAGTTGAAATGCGCTCTTACAACCCGGTGCGCAAGGGCCACAGCGGGCAAATCCGCAAAGCCTTGCAACTGTTGTTGGCGGCCAAGCGCCCCTTCATTTACACCGGTGGCGGCGTGTTGATGAGCGAAGCCTCCCAAGAGTTGCGCACCCTGGTCGATATGCTGGGTGTGCCTTGCACCAATACCTTGATGGGTCTGGGTGCCTATCCCGCGACTGACCGCAAGTTCTTAGGCATGTTGGGCATGCACGGCACTGTCGAAGCCAACAATGCCATGCAAAACTGCGATGTCTTGTTGGCGGTTGGCGCCCGCTTTGATGACCGGGTCATTGGCAATCCCAAGCACTTTGCGCAAAACGAACGCAAGATCATCCACATCGACATCGATCCTTCCAGCATCTCCAAGCGAGTGAAGGTGGACATCCCGATCGTGGGCGACGTCAAAGATGTGCTGACAGAAATGATTGGCATCCTGCGTGAATTGGGTACCAAACCCGACCCCAAATCACTGGCCGCCTGGTGGGAAACCATTGAAGCATGGCGTGCACGCGATTGCATGAAGTACGACCGTGGCAACACGCAGGTGATCAAACCGCAGATGGTCATCGAAACGCTGTGGAACATGACCAAAGATGCAGATGCATACATCACCTCAGACGTGGGTCAGCACCAAATGTGGGCGGCACAGTACTACAAGTTTGACGAACCACGCCGTTGGATCAACTCTGGCGGTTTGGGCACCATGGGCGTGGGCATTCCCTATGCGATGGGCATCAAATTAGCCAAGCCCGACAGCGAGGTTTATTGCGTGACAGGCGAAGGCTCGGTGCAGATGTGCATTCAAGAGCTTTCCACCTGCTTGCAATACAACACGCCGATCAAGGTGATTGCGCTGAACAACCGCTACCTGGGCATGGTTCGCCAATGGCAAGAGATTGAATATTCAGGCCGTTACAGCCACAGCTACATGGATGCGTTGCCCAACTTTGTGAAACTGGCTGAGGCCTATGGTCACGTGGGCATGCTGATCGAGCGCCCCGAAGACGTCGAGCCTGCATTGCGTGAAGCCCGCAAGTTGAAAGACCGAACGGTCTTCATGGATTTCAGAACCGACCAGACGGAAAACGTGTTCCCGATGGTTCAAGCCGGCAAAGGCATCACCGAAATGCTGCTTGGCAGCGAAGACCTTTAATCAGCAGGACTGCAACACCATGAAACACATCATTGCTGTCTTATTGGAAAACGAAGCTGGCGCTTTGTCCAGAGTGGTTGGGCTGTTTTCAGCCCGTGGATACAACATCGAATCCTTGACCGTTGCACCCACCGAAGACCCGAGCCTGTCTCGCTTGACCCTGCAAACTTCTGGATCTGATGACGTGATTGAACAAATCACCAAGCACCTCAACAGATTGATTGAGGTGGTCAAGGTGGTAGACCTCACGGAGGGCGCCTACACCGAGCGTGAACTCATGCTGGTCAAGGTCCGCGCGGTAGGCAAAGAGCGGGAAGAAATGAAGCGCATGGCCGACATCTTTCGCGGTCGCATCATCGACGTGACAGATAAAAGTTACACCATCGAACTCACCGGCGACTTGGCCAAAAACGATGCTTTTTTGGAGGCCATCGACCGGACGGCCATTTTAGAAACCGTGCGTACCGGTGCCAGTGGCATCGGTAGAGGCGAACGCGTCTTGCGCGTTTAAGCAACAACCTATTTATCAAGGAGAAAACAATGAAAGTCTATTACGACAAAGACTGTGACCTGAGCCTGATCAAAGGCAAAACCGTGGCCATCATTGGATATGGTTCACAAGGCCATGCCCACGCCCAAAACTTGAACGACAGCGGCGTCAAAGTGGTGGTGGGTTTGCGCAAGGGCGGTGCCTCCTGGGACAAAGTCGGCAAAGCGGGCTTGAACGTGATGGAAGTCAACGATGCC
>CAJBOO010000180.1 GCA_903956845.1 uncultured Burkholderiales bacterium | reverse complement strand
TTGAACCACAGCCAAGCGCAAGTGGCGGTGGCCGTGACGGGCATCGCAGGACCGACTGGGGGCAGCCAAACCAAACCCGTGGGCACGGTCTGCTTTGCATGGGCCTTGCCCACCGACGGCGGCCCGACCGTGGGCGCTGAAACCGCTTGGGTGAAAGTGCAAACCTGCCAATTCGAGGGCGACCGTGCGGCGGTTCGCCTGGCCACCCAACAACACGCCTTGAGCGAGTTGCTGGTGTTGCTGAACCAAAGAGCAGCTTGAGTTTGAGGCTCAGTCTTCGATGCGCACCAGTTTCATGCGCGAGGCCGCGCCACTTTTGATGCTGACCCGGGATTTGGCACAGCCAAACTGCTTGGCCACCAGGCCGATGAGTTCTTCATTGGCTTTGCCGTCCACAGGCAGCGACTTGATCTGGGCCATCCATTGACCGTCCTGGTCTTGGGTGAGCGCACTCACCCGTGATTGCGGCTTGACCTTGATTTGCACCACGGTGCTCATGGTCTGGCGTCTGTTGTCATGCCCCAGATCCTACCGAATGGAATTTGGGCCTTGGCCAACCAGCGCGCTCAAGCAACTTTCAAGACCTGGCTCAAATCCAGCGGGGTGTTTTCGTTCACGATTTCGCCGGTTTCCATGTATTTCTTGTGCCCAGCCATGATGCCGTCCAGCAAATTGGCATTCATTTTTTTCATCATCAAGGTGTTGAACCAATCGAAAAAGACATTTTTCATGGTGTACACCATGGTGCCGCGCAAGTTGCTGCCGTGGGTGTGGGGCTGGATGCTCAGTTTCAAGCGGAGTTGGTCGATGCCAGGCATTTTGCGCAGCTCATACACCTCGATGGTGATGGACTGACCCTCGGTCCACTCCACCACACGCTCTTCTGCGCTGGCACCCATCATGGTGAAGTCGCAGTGGCGGGTGGCACCCACGCCCGATTTTTGGGCCGAGGTGACAAAGGACTTTTTCACGCCGGGGTGACCGTGACAGATATTTCCAAAATCCGCCAACTTGGCCCAAACCTGATCCATCGGCAAATGGATGGGGATCTCACGGATGATTTGGGTGGCCTGAGGCATGGTGGTCCTTTCGATGGTGATGAATCACTGGAATTGGGTCTATTATGAGGACTAATGTAGTCTATTAATTCCCTTATTTGGGATAAATATAGATACTAATAAACTATTTTTAATGCCATTTCGAGAGGCTACCGTCATTCTTCGGCTTCGCAAGGACGGTATTGCTTCGCTTCGCTCGCCATGACGGCGCTAGACAATGACGGCGTTAGACGTAGCGAGGCCGCACACCCACCCCCAGGCGCGCCAAGCGGTTGGTCAAGCGCAGCACCTGCTTGTCTTTGCTGAGCAGCAGCGCTTGGTGCGCCACCGCCAAGTCGATGAATTTCTGATCGTCCTCGTCTTTGCAGACATAAGGCGCTTTGGCCGCCACGTCCTGCATTTGCGCCAAAGCGTCGAAGTGCGCCAGCACGGCGGCGGCTGACACACCGTCGCGCTCACGCCGCTTCGCAATGTGCGGGTAGTCCAGCACCCGCAGCAGTTCTTCGCGCATGGGGGCGGTGGCCAGCCATTGCACAGCGCCTTCTTGCAAGGCCGCCAAAAGAGGGGGCGTGGCTGGGTCTTGGTAGACCCAGAGGTCGAGCACGATGTTGGTGTCGATCACCACAGGTGCTGGCCATGCTGGGGCTGAGGACACTGACGGCTGCAACATCAAGCAGCGGGCGGCGGGTCGCCTACTGAGGCTGTTTTTCGCAGCGACCCCGCTTGCAAGTCGAAACGGAACATGCGGCACTCGATGGGCCCATTCCACATGGGCACCCGGCGCGATTCTTTCAAACGCATGCGCCCTGGCAATTTGAGGTCGGGTGTCAGCACCCAGGCGCGCCAGCCCGCGTAGTTTTTCTTCCAGTGGCTGGCCAATTGGCTGAAGAACTCGCCGCCGTCTTCTACTTGCCCCACCTCACGCGCACCGCTGCGGGCCAAGCTGGCCGCACCGGCCACGCCAGCGGCTTCGATGCGCTCACCATAGGGCGGGTTGACCAACATGATGCCTGGCACATCGGTGGGCGGCATGCGCTGCAAAGCGTCACCACCACGCAGGTTCAGCGCCTTGGCCACGCCCGCGCGTTCGGCGTTGCGCTGCGCAAAGTCGACCATGCGAAACGCCACATCGCTGCCGTGCACCGCGGCACGCGGCGGGCATTGCTGGGCACGCGCTTCGTCTTGCAGTTGCCGCCAGACATGGGCGTCGTACATGCGCAAATGTTCAAACCCGAAGCGCCGCTGCAATCCGGGCGCGATGCGGCAAGCGATTTGGGCAGCTTCAATGGCGATGGTGCCGCTGCCGCAACACGGGTCGTACAAAGCCACGCCTTGCTCAACCCCTGCCACCGAAGGCGTCGCGGGAGGCGTTTCGCCAGGTGCCGTCAGGTGCGGCATGCTCCAACCGCTGGCGGCCAACATGGCGGCTGCCAAGGTTTCTTTCAATGGCGCGTCGCCCTTGTCGGTGCGCCAACCGCGCTTGAACAAGGGGTCGCCGCTGGTGTCGAGGTAGATGCTGGCGAATGTCTCGCTCAGGTGCAGGTGCACCCGCACATGGGGGTGTTGGGTATCGACATCGGGTCGCACGCCAGCTTTCTCGCGGAACCGATCGGCAATGGCGTCCTTGACCCGCAAGGCCGCGAAGTTCAGGCTTTTCAAGGGGCTGTGCTGGGCCGTGAAGTCAACGCGGAAAGTTTGCTTGGGCGTGAACCACATTTCCCAGGCCACGGCACTGGCAGCTTGGTAAATATCGTCTTCGCTGGTGTAGGGCTGGTGGGCGAGTTGAATCAGCACCCGCATCCCTAAACGGCTGTGCAAATTGAGTTGCATGGCCGCGCGCCATGAGCCTTGCAGCAGCACCCCACCTCGCAAGGTTTGCAGGTCACGCGCGGGCAGGCCGGTGATCTGGGCGACCTCATGGGCCAAAAAAGCTTCCACCCCTGCAGCGCAGGGAACAAACAAGGTCAGGGCGTTCACAGGGCTTTACGCAGGTTGGTGGGCGCAATGCGCAAGGCTTCACGGTACTTGGCGACGGTGCGGCGGGCGCAGTCAATGCCCTGCTCTTTGAGCATGTCCGAGAGTTGGTTGTCAGAAAGCGGTTTTTTGGGGTTCTCGCTGGCGATGAGTTGTTTGATCAAGGCACGCACCGCCGTGCTCGATGCGTTGTTGCCGCTGTCGGTACCCAGCCCCGAGCCAAAGAAATATTTCAACTCAAAGGTGCCATAAGGCGTGTGCATGTATTTGGCGGTGGTTACCCGGCTGATGGTGGACTCGTGCAAGCCCAGTTCTTCGGCGATCTCGCGCAGCACCATGGGCTTCATGGCCAATTCGCCATGGATGAAAAAACTCTTTTGCCGCTGGGTGATGGCATTGCTCACCCGCAAAATGGTGTCAAAGCGTTGCTGGATGTTTTTGATCATCCAGCGCGCTTCTTGCAAGCGCTGCTGCAAGCCTGCATGCCCATCACCCTTGCCGCCCTTGAGGGCATTGGCATAGATGTCGTTCACCCGCAAACGCGGCATGACCTCGGGGTTGAGCATGGCGCGAAACTGCGGCAAACCTTGCTTGTCCACCCCGTGGGGCAAGATCAAGACATCAGGCACCACCACGTTGCGCTCGACATCAATGAAGCGCCGGCCGGGCTTGGGCTCGAGTCGGGCAATCAAAGCGATGGCCAACTTGACCAGCGCCTCGCTTTCACTCACAGCCACAGCCAAGCGCTTGACATCGCGCTTGGCCAACATCTCCAGCGGTTGTTTGCAAATCGCCAAGGCACAGGCACGCACCTGCGCGCGCTCCTCGGTGTCTGCGGCAATCACTTGCAATTGCAAGCGCAAACATTCGCCCAGGTCACGCGCACCCACCCCGGTGGGCTCCAGGCTTTGCAACAAGCCCAAGGCCACTTGGAAACGGTGCACCAGTTCTTCACATTGCTCCAAGTCGTCGCCCGCCAAACTTTCGGCCAAGGTTTGGAAGCTGTCTTCCAAATAACCGTCGTCGTTGAGCGATTCGATCAAAAAACGCAGGGCAGCGCGGTCGGTGTCGTCCAGGCGCAGCGACAGCGCCTGACGATGCAGAAACGCGGTGAGCGACTCTTGGTTGCGCGCGAGTTCGGTGGCTTGCGCTTTCTCATCGTCATCGTTGTTGTTGTTGCGGGCCGGGGCGTCACCCCCCCATTCGCTGTCGTCGGGTGAAAACTCGACGCTGCCATCGCCATCCCAACTCTCGGCCACGCCTTCGGCATCCAAGGGCGCAGCAGCTTCGCTGGCCGTCTCGACACGCACCTCGCTGATGCGGTCCATGGGCCCGTCCCAACTGTCGGGCTCAGCGTCTGAGCCAGTGGCCTGGGCGTTCTCTTGGTCCAGGCCAAAGTCTTCGCGCGGTGCCAAGTCTTCCATTTCTTTTTCCAGAAACGGGTTGTCGTCAAGCATTTGATCGATTTCTTGGCTCAACTCCAAGGTCGAGAGTTGCAGCAAGCGGATCGACTGTTGCAACTGCGGCGTGAGCGCCAAATGTTGCGAAACGCGCAGGGAGAGGCCTTGTTTCATGGCTGTCCTCCCCTCACATCCGGAAGTTTTCGCCCAGGTACACCCGACGCACCTCGGGGTTGGCGACGATGGACTGTGGCGTGCCTTCGGCCAGCACGCGGCCATCGCTGATGATGCTGGCGTGGTCACAGATGCCCAAGGTTTCACGCACATTGTGGTCGGTGATCAGCACGCCGATGCCCTTGGCTTTCAAGAAACCGATGATGCGCTGGATCTCCAACACCGCGATCGGGTCAATGCCTGCAAAGGGCTCGTCAAGCAAGATGTAGCGTGGTTGGGTGGCCAAGGCGCGGGCGATTTCCACGCGGCGGCGCTCGCCGCCCGACAACGACAGCGCAGACGAATCGCGCAAGTGCTCAATGCGCAACTCCTGCAGCAGCGCGGTCAAGCGCGCTTCGATCACGGGCTTGGTCAGCGATTGACCGGCTTGGTCCTGTTGCAACTCCAAGACGGCGCGCACGTTGTCAGCCACATTGAGTTTGCGAAAAATCGAGGCCTCTTGCGGCAAATAACTCAAGCCCATGCGGGCGCGTTGGTGAATGGGCAAGTGTTCAGCTGGAATGCCATCGATGGTGATGGTGCCGCCGTCAGCCCTGACCAAACCAACGATCATGTAGAAGGACGTGGTCTTGCCTGCGCCATTGGGGCCGAGCAAGCCCACGACTTCGCCTTTGCCCACGGAGATGCTGACGTCTTGCACGACCTGGCGGCCGGTATAGGACTTTTGCAAATGCTGCGCCACCAATCGGTCTGTCACAGCGGGGGCGGTGCTCACTTGGCGGCCCCGTCGTTGTTGCGCGGTGTCAGCACCGCTCGCACACGACCCGTGGGGCTGCCGCCGGTGGGTTTAGCGCCCCCGAGCTGCCCGTCGACGGAGAATTGATCTGTGAGGTTTTCATACACGATGCGTTGACCCGACATTTGGTCGCTCAGTACGGTGCCTCGGTATCGGCGAAAGTCAGCACGCTTGAGCAGCACCACCCGGTCGGCCTTGCTGTCGTAATCGATTTGTTCGCTCTCGCCTTCCATCCACTCGTCCACTGCCTCGCGCTTTTGGCGAAAGAATGCGCGTTGGCCTTTGTCAGCGGTGAGCACGCCGTATTGGTATCCCTCGGGGTCTTGTCTGACTTCCAAGCGGCTGCCGCGCAAGGTGATGGTCCCTTTGGTGGCCACCACGCGGCCAGTGAACACACTGATTTGCTTGAGTTCGTCGTGGTCCAGGTTGTCGGCTTCGATGTTCATGGGCTTGTTGCGGTCGGCTTGCTCTGCCAGGGCCGGCACGGGCAAGGCCATCAGGATGGCCAGACAAGAAAGAACGATCGAATTTTTCAAGGCACGGAAATTGCTGGAACAAGGTAATGCCCGCATTGTAGGGGCATAACTTGCCCAAAAATCAACGTCCCTTGCGAATTTCCGCGGTCAGGAAATCAGTGATTTGAAGGGCCCGCTCCATGCTGCCAGACAAGCTGCCGTCTACATAAAAACGACCGCCAATGCCCAGCGCTGGCACCCCTTCCACCTTGAATTGCTCTTGCAGTTTGGCCGCTTGGCGGGCTTTGCCGATCACCGAGAAGGAGTTGTATAAATCGGTGAATTGCTTCGCAGGAATGCCGTTTTTCTCGGACCACACCAACAAGGCATCCAGCTTAGTCAGGTTTTGCCGTTCGACATGGATGGCAGCAAACATCTTGCCTTGTAACTCTTCTACCTTGCCCAAGGCTTCGAGCACATAGTAGGCGCGTTGCTGCGGCTCGAAGTCTTCGCGAAAGCGCACGGGCACGCGTTTGAGCTCAACATCTTTGGGCAGTTTCTTGCTCCAAGCGCTCAACGTGGGTTCGAAAGCATTGCAGTGCGGGCAGTTGTACCAAAAGAACTCCAATACCTCGATCTTGCCTTTACCCACTTCAGTCGGTACACGGCTTTTGAGCGACAAGTAGTCCGTGCCTTCTTTGAAGCTGAGTGTTTGTGCCTGAGCAGGTGCCAAGGCCAGAGGGCTTAAGGTGCTCAAAGTCAGTGCGGTGAATTCACGGCGTTTCATGGTGCTGTCTTTCTCGATTAACGTTGGACGCGAATCAAAGCTGATTCAAATTTAGTGCTTTTGAGTTTGGCCTGGATTTGCTCTGCCTCAGACTTGCTGTCAAAGGGCCCCAAACGCACACGGTAAACCATTTTGCCCGCTTGGTCGCGCTCGGAGATTTTGGGGTCATAGCCACCCAAAGCCAGCTTGGCGCGCTGGCCTTCGGCGTCTTCTGTGGAGTGGAATGCGCCTACCTGAATGAAGTACTGGAATTCGTCACCCCGGGCTTTGCTCGCGGCCAAATCGCCAAGGGGGTCTTCGCCAGCGGCCGAGGGTGCAGGTGCAGGTGGCGGCACGGCCGCTTTGGGCGCAGGCTCGTCTGTTTTGGCTGGGGCGTTGGCCGCGGGGTTTTTGCCATACAAAGGGGCATTGGGGTCCCAGTCTTTGTTTTTCTTCTCTTCGGCCGCGTCTTGCTCCGCGTTGCGGCTCAATCCCTTGTTCAAAAACGGAATCGGCACCTTGGTGACGTAAATCGCCACCACCAAGGCCACGGTCAAGCCCACCACCAAGCCCAATATGAAACCCACAAAAGTGTTGCCGCGTTGCGCGCCAAAGCCTGCCATGTTTGATCCTTTACATACTTTGTGGAGCGGAGACACCCAACACCGCCAAGCCATTGCGCAGCACCTGGGCCGTTGCCGCGATCAAGGCCAAGCGAGCCTCTTTCACCGCTTGTTCATCGACCAAGATACGCTCTGCATCGTAATAGCTGTGGTAGCTGGCCGCCAGGTCACGCAGGTAAAAAGTCACGTCATGCGGAGCCAGGTCGTGGCAGGCTTGGGTCAACATCTGTGGGAAGCGAGCGAGTTGCAGCATCAGGCTTTGCGCAGCAGGGCTGTCCAAGGGCGTGAGGTCGGTGGCGCTCAAGGCAGGCAGTGATTGGCCGCTTTGGTCTTGCCAGGTTTTCAAGATAGAGCAAATCCGGGCGTGGGCGTACTGCACGTAGTACACCGGGTTTTCATTGTTCTTGGCCAGCGCCAAGTCCACGTCAAACACATATTCGGTGTCGGGCTTGCGGCTGAGCAAAAAGAAACGCACCGCGTCTTTGCTGGTCCACTCGATCAGGTCGCGCAAGGTGACGTAACTGCCCGCGCGTTTGGAAATCTTCACTTCCTCGCCGCCGCGCATCACGCGCACCATGGTGTGCAACACGTAATCGGGGTAGCCCGGCGGAATCTCCAGGCCTTGTTGTTGTGACGCCGCTTGCAGGCCCGCCCGCACCCTGGCGATGGTGCCGTGGTGGTCGGTGCCTTGGATGTTGATCACCTTGGTGAAGCCGCGCTCCCATTTGGCCAAGTGGTAGGCCACGTCAGGCACGAAATAGGTGTAGCTGCCGTCGGATTTGCGCATCACGCGGTCTTTGTCATCACCGAAATCGGTCGAGCGCAACCACAAAGCGCCGTCACTTTCGTAGGTATGGCCAGAGGCTTGCAACGAAGCCACTGCCCGCGCCACGCGGCCATCGGTGTAGAGGCTCGACTCTAAATAGTAATGGTCAAACTGGACGGCAAAGGCCTGTAAATCCAGGTCTTGCTCGTGACGCAAATAAGCCACCGCGAAATCGCGGATGTTGGCGATGTCGTCGACTTGCCCATTGGCCGTGAAGGCGCGGTCATCGGCTTGCACGGTTTTTTGCGCTTGGAAATCGTCGGCGATGTCTTGGATGTAGTCGCCGTTGTAGGCGTTCTCAGGCCATGCGGCATCACCAGGCTTCAGGCCTTTCGCACGGCATTGGGTCGACGTGGCCAGTGTTTGGATTTGCACGCCCGCGTCGTTGTAATAGAACTCGCGATGCACCGACCAGCCTTGGGTATCAAACAGATGGCAAATCGCGTCACCCAAGGCGGCTTGCCGCCCGTGACCCACGTGCAAGGGGCCGGTGGGATTGGCCGACACAAACTCCACCAACAAACGCTGCCCGTTGGCGGCTTGTCGACCGAACTGCGCACCCGCTTGCAGCACCTCACGCACCACCTGTTGCTTAGCTTGGGGCTTCAAGCGCAGGTTCAAAAAGCCTGGCCCGGCAATGTCAACGCCCGCCAACCAGCGCTGGCCTGCAGGCGACGCCAGCAAAAGTTGTTGCAAGTCTTGCGCCACCTCTCGTGGATTGCGTTGCAGTGGCTTGGCCAATTGCATGGCGGCCGTGACCGCCCAATCGCCATGGGCTGCCACCTTGGGAGATTCAAACTGGGCTTTGCTGGCACTGCCCGGGGACACGGTTTCGAGTGCCAGCGCCAGCGCAGCTTGCATCTCCTGGTGAACAAGTTGCATGGTCAGAAGCGGTAGCTGGCCCCGATGTTGATGGCGTTGGTGATCAGGTTGGTTTTCAGACGGCCACCTGCCACACGCACATCCAATTTCAGGTAGTGGACCTGCAGTTCGGTGTTCAAACGCCATTTGTCATTCAGGTCATAGCTGACACCGCCTGTCCCCACCAAGACGGGGCCGCCGTATTGGTAGCCGAATGTTTTGACACCGCCGTTGCGCTCTTCTTCGACGTGGGGCAAAGAAATGCCCACACCCAGGCCAGCATAAGGACGGTAGCCGCCCATGGTTTCAAAGCGTCGCATGGTCATGATGGTCAAGGGGTTGGCGCCGTCGGTGAACTCCAACACGGTGAAACCATTCGCGACCCGGGTTGGGGGATCGGCATACGCTTTGGCGTGGGCAAAATTGACGGCATAGCCCCAGTCGTCATTGACCCAGTTGGTATAGCGAAACAGGTAGTAAGGCGGAAAGGACAAGGACTTGCCTTCCCAACTGGTATAGAAGGAATCGCCTTGTGCGGTGTGAACTGTGGAGTGGGGAGAGGCCTGGATGCCACTCATGATGCTGAATTCAGACTCGGCCATGGCCACCCCAGAGGTCACCAGCCCAATGGCCAACAACAGTGCTTTCAAACGTCCCATCTCGCGACTCCTTAAAATGGAAAATTATCGGTGAAAACCCCTGTCCTTCTCTGACAAATATCAAGAAAGCCCTGCATGACTGACCGCACCTCCCTCTACAAGCTCCAAGTGGCCACCCATTTGTACGAATTCATTGACAAACAGGTGTTGCCCGGCACTGGCGTGTCCAGTGTGACTTTTTGGAAAGGTTTTGACGCCTTGGTGCAAGACTTGGCCCCCAAAAACCAGGCTTTGTTGGCCGAACGCGACCGTTTGCAAACCGAACTGGACCATTGGCACAGCGCCCATCCTGGTCCCGTCACCGACATGAAGGCCTACCAGGCTTTCTTGACGCAAATCGGTTATTTGGTCCCCGTGCCCGCCAAAGTCAAAGCCACCACGGCGAACGTCGACGCAGAGCTCGCCACCCAGGCCGGTCCACAACTGGTGGTGCCCATTTTGAATGCGCGTTACGCCTTGAACGCAGCCAATGCCCGTTGGGGTTCGCTGTACGACGCTTTGTACGGCACCGACGCGATCTCCGAGGCCGACGGTTGCGCCAAAGGCCCTGGCTACAACGACAAACGCGGCGCCAAAGTCATTGAATATGCACGCTACGTGCTCGATCGCACGGCTCCTTTGACATCCGGCTCGCACATCCATTCCACTGGCTACAGCATCGTCAAAGGCCAGTTGCTGGTCACGCTCAAAGGCGGCAAATCGGTTGGTTTGGCCAACCCCAAACAGTTGGTGGGCTACCAAGGCGATGCGGCACACCCCTCGTCGGTATTGCTGGTGCACAACGGCTTGCACCTGGACATCCAAATCAATGGCCAACACCCGATCGGCGCGACCGATCCTGCCCATGTCTGCGACCTGGTGGTCGAAGCCGCTTTGTCCACCATCCTCGACCTGGAAGACTCGGTGGCTGCGGTGGATGCGGACGACAAACTCCTTGCTTACAGCAACTGGCTGGGCATTTTGAAAGGCACACTGACCGAGGACGTGAGCAAAGGCGGCAGCAGTTTCAAGCGCGGTTTGAACCCAGACCGTGTGTACCACTCGCCAAAGGGCGATGCCCAAGTCAAATTACATGGCCGCTCGCTCTTGTTTTTGCGCAACGTGGGTCATTTGATGACCAACCCCGCCATCCTGTACCAAGGCGCAGATGGTCAGATGCATGAAATCCCCGAGGGCATCATGGACGCCATGGTGACCACCACCATCGCCCTGCATGACCTGCAAGGTCATGGTGCCAATGGCATCCGCAATTCCCGCACCGGCTCGGTCTACATCGTGAAACCCAAGATGCACGGCCCAGCCGAAGTGGCCTTTGCCTCCGAGCTGTTTAGCCGCGTCGAGCAGGTCTTGGGCTTGGCTGACAGCACGGTCAAACTGGGCATCATGGACGAAGAGCGCCGCACCAGCGTCAATCTGAAAGCCTGTATCGCCGCTGCAGCCAGCCGTGTGGCCTTCATCAACACCGGCTTCTTGGACCGCACCGGCGACGAAATGCACACCGCCATGCTCGCTGGCCCCATGCTGCGCAAGGGCGACATGAAGAGCAGTGCCTGGATACAGGCCTACGAGCGCAACAACGTCCTGGTGGGCTTGGCTTGCGGTTTGCGGGGCAAAGCGCAGATCGGCAAAGGCATGTGGGCCATGCCCGACCTGATGGCCGAGATGCTGAAACAAAAAATCGCGCATCCCAAAGCAGGTGCCAACACTGCGTGGGTACCCAGCCCCACGGGTGCCACCCTGCACGCCATGCACTACCACCAAGTGCTGGTGAGCGATGTGCAAAAAGAACTCGAAAAGATCGATGCCGACAAAGAACGCGCGTCTTTGTTGAAAGACCTGCTCACCGTGCCCGTGGTCGCCAAAGCCAACTGGAGCGATGCTGAGAAGCAGCAAGAGCTGGACAACAACGTGCAAGGCATCTTGGGCTATGTGGTGCGCTGGGTCGACCAGGGCGTGGGCTGCTCCAAAGTCCCCGACATCCACAACGTGGGACTGATGGAAGACCGCGCCACTTTGCGCATCTCCAGCCAACACATCGCCAACTGGTTGCACCATGGCGTGGTGAGCGAGTCACAGGTGCGTGCAAGCTTTGAACGCATGGCCGCCGTGGTCGACAAACAAAACGCCGGCGACCGCTTGTACCAACCGATGGCTGGGCACTTCAACACCTCCAAAGCCTACTTGGCGGCCACCGACTTGGTGTTCAAAGGCAAGGCACAACCCAGCGGCTACACCGAGCCTTTGTTGCATGCCTGGCGTTTGAAAGTGAAAGCGGCCTAAGGGCCTTGCAGGTTGCGCAGCAACTGCGGTATGGACTGCTTGTAGCGCGTGACCTTGCTCCACCAGTGAGAGAAAGAGGGGCTGCGCTCCTCTTGTCTGGGCCATAAGCGGGGTGCGGGGTGGCGCACCCAATGGACGCCAGGCCAGTCGGGCAAAGCGCGGTGGTCCCACACATGCACTGTGCGCGCCTTGCTAAAGATGTCAGTCAAGCGTGCCGCGTCCTCGAACCAGCAATGCGAAGCCACCTGGTGCATGCCTCGCGCCACAAACAGCCAACGCGCGGTGTTCCAGGGATGCACCTGTGTCCATTCATGCCAGCAAGCCGCCACACGCATCGCTCCCTCAGGCAGATGGGGGGGTGCTTGCTCGGACAAAGACCAGGGGTGAATCCACCACACATCGCGGTCAATCAACTTGTCTGCCGCCAAGCCGCTGGCCACCAAGTCGGCCTCGGGAGGCGGCTTGTCCAGCAACTCGGGTTCGTGCACTTTGACGTGGTATGAGGTTTTTTGGGTGAAGGTGGCTTGGCTATGAGAGATCATTTCGATGATCTCCATGTCTTTGTCGATCACGGTGTTCGGGCTGTGCCACACCTCAGGGGCATGCACCGCGACATTGGCCGCGTTGAACAAATACGGCTTGCGGCTGCCAGTGCCCGCCACCCATTGCCAGCTCAGGTGGTTGCTGGCGATGTCGCCATCGAGCAAATGGCTGTACATCCAATCCGCGCCCACCCGCCAGTGCACCTTGCGCATGTGTACCAAGTAACTGGCCAACCACAGCCTGGCATGGTTGTGCAAGTAGCCATTGAAATACAACTGCCGCACCGCCTGATCGATGACGGGCACACCGGTTGAACCGTCGCGCACATCGTCTGGCAGGCTTTGGCTATAGGCGTCGGCAGGCAATACCCCCTCGTGCAAATCCTTGAAGATGTCGTCGCCCAGGGCGTCGTGCACGTGCAAGAAGTATTCGCGCCAAGCCAGCTCGAAAATAAATTTGTGCTGAACGCTCATGCGGTGTACTTTGTAGACATGCGCGGCCACTTCGGGCACGGTCAAAAAACCATGGGTGAGGTAAGGCGAGAGCATGCTCACTGCGCCATCAAGATGGTTGCGGCTTTGGGAATACTCAAACGGGCGTATTGCCGTCAAGCGCGACTGAGCAGCCGACGCGCTCGGCTCAAACAGGGCTTGTTCCACAAAGAGTTTCATCGCACGAGAGCTCAACAGCCCGTTCAGGCGTTTGGGATTTGCTGGGTGAGCGCGTCCATGAACATGGCAGCCACATCGAAACCGGTTTGGTCCATGATTTCGCGAAAGCCTGTGGGGCTGGTCACATTCACTTCGGTTAAGCAGTCACCGATGATGTCCAAACCCACCAAGAACAAGCCACGCGCGGCCAAGACAGGGCCCATGGCCTGGGCAATCGTCAGGTCACGCTCGCTCAAGGCTTGCGCCACGCCCTTGCCACCCGCGGCCAAATTGCCACGCACCTCATTGCCTTGGGGAATGCGCGCCAGCGCGAACGGGACAGGCTGTCCGTTGATCAACAACACCCGCTTGTCCCCCTGGGTGATAGCGGGCAAAAATTTCTGCACCATCAGGGTTTGGCGGCCATCTTGGTTGAGGGTTTCAATGATCGAACCCAGGTTGAGCCCGTCGGCTTTGACCCGAAAAATACCCATGCCGCCCATGCCATCCAAGGGCTTCAAGATGATGTCTTGGTGCTCGGCGTGAAAAGCTCGCACCGCATCGGCTTGTCGCGTGACCAAGGTGGGGCTGGCGAACTGCGCAAAGGCCATCAAAGCGAGTTTTTCGGGATGCTCACGCAAAGCAGCAGGGTTGTTGAACACCTTTGCGCCTTCGTTGGCCGCCTGGCTCAACAAATGGGTGGCGTAAAAATATTCATTGTCAAAAGGCGGGTCTTTGCGCATCAGCACCGCGTCCATGCGGTGCAGTGGCAAGACCTCGGTCTGCAGCGTGGTGTACCAACCGTCAGTCTGACCCGTCAGGTGGATGTGCTGCAGGGCGGCACTGACCGATTGCCCACTTTGCCACTGCAAGTCTGTGGTGTCGCAAGTCCAGACCTCATGGCCTCGCGCCTGTGCCTCGCGCATCATGGCAAAGGTGCTGTCCTTGTGGATCTTGAAGGTGGGCAGCGGGTCGGCAACGAAGAGTAATTTCATGGCACTGAGGTTAACAGCCCTGCCCGCCAGGCGCAGCAACGTTCAAATTTCAATCTTGCTGCCCATTTCCACCACCGAGTTGCTGGGCAGGTTCAAGAAATCTGCAGCGGCACTGGCGTTGAGGTACATCTGGGCAAACAGTTTTTCGCGCCATTGCGCCATGCCACCGCCCACGGTGGGCACGATGCTGTCACGAGACAAGAAATAGCTGGTGTTCATGCCATTGATGTCGCCCACCTTATCGCGCAACAAACTCAGGGCAAAGGGCACATCTGGATCGTCTTTGAAGCCGTAATGGATCTTGACCTGCCAGCACCCGTGGCCCAGGTCGATGAGCTCAGAGCGTTTGGCTTTGTCGATCCAAGGCACCTCGTGGCTGCGCACCGTGACAAACAGGTTTTGCGCATGCAGCACCTTGTTGTGTTTCAAGTTGTGAAGCATCGCATTGGGCACGATGTCGTTTTCGGTGGTGAGGAACACGGCTGTGCCTTCGACGCGGGTAGGGGGGCCGATGAACAAGGCATCCAGGAATGACCGCAAGTCCATGGCTTCATCACGCGTCTTGTGGTGCAACAAGGCGCGACCGTCGCGCCAAGTCAGCATCAGAATCAAAATCATGCCGCCGATGAACAGGGGGAACCAACCGCCGTCAGCGAGTTTCAAGAGGTTGGAGCTCCAAAAGGCCAAGTCCACCACAAAAAACACAGACGTGGCGCCAATGCACAACCACAAGGGCATCTTCCAGGCATAGCGAATCACAAAGAAGGTGAGCACAGTCGTGATCAGCATGTCAGTACACACGGCGATACCGTAGGCCGCAGCCAGGTTGCTGGAGGTCTTGAACATCACCACCGCCAACACAATCACCACAAACAAGCCCCAATTTACAAACGGCATGTAAATTTGGCCGGTGTCCTTCTCGCTGGTGTGGTGGATTTGCAATCGCGGCAAGAAGCCCAGTTGAATGACTTGCTTGGTCACGCTGAACGCACCAGTGATCAGCGCTTGTGACGCGATCACGGTCGCTGCAGTGGCCAATACCACCAAAGGGATCAAAGCCCAATCGGGTGCCATGTTGAAGAACGGGTTTTTCACCGCCTCAGGGTCCGTCAGCAGCAAAGCACCTTGGCCAAAATAGTTCAAGGTCAGGCAGGGCATGACCACCGCGAACCACGCCAAGCGGATGGGCTTTTTACCAAAGTGGCCCATGTCTGCATAGAGGGCTTCACCCCCGGTTACACACAAGACCACCGCACCCAAAATCAAGAAGGTGGTGCCGGGTTGGTCCCACATGAATGTCACTGCATAGTAGGGATTGATGGCCAACAAGATAGATGGGTTGCTGGCGATGTGATACACACCCAGCACCGCAATCGTGGCAAACCAAACCAAAGTGATGGGCCCAAAGAATTTGCCAATGCCGCCGGTTCCTCGCTTTTGCACTGCGAACAAGCACAGCAAGATAACCAAGGTCAGTGGAATGACGGCTTTTTTGAAGTTGGGCGATACCACCTCCAAACCTTCCACTGCCGACAGCACCGAAATGGCTGGTGTGATGACACCATCGCCATAAAACAAACAGGTACCAAAAATGCCCACCACCAGCAACACATTGCGTAATCGGGGTTTGTCGCGCACCGAAGAAGATGCCAAGGCCAACATGGCCACCAAGCCGCCTTCACCGTTGTTGTCTGCCCGCAGCACCAAGGTCACGTACTTAAGGGAAACGATGAAGGTCAAGGTCCAAAAAAAGATGGACAGAATGCCCATCACGTTATCGGGCGTGAAATCCACATGCCCTGAACCGAATACCTCTTTGATCGAGTACAGCACGCTGGTACCGATATCGCCATAAACCACCCCAATGGCACCGAGGGTCAAACCCGCCAGGGAAGAGGTGTGGTTGTCTTGGGTTGCATTGCTCATAAGCACATCAAGCGACGCCAAGTCGCTTCGCCAATGTTGGGGAAGCGCAGAGTTTACCGATTTTGCAGCGCAGCAAACGAGTTGTTTATTACTCGTAAACCTCGGCGTTCGGGTCGGTGGCCTCGAGTTCGTAGCTGGCTGCCAGCATGGCCAATCGGGCAATCACACCATACATATAGAAGCGGTTGGGGGCACTGGCCCCAGGTTTCATGCCAGGTTGAGGCGTGTGGGCACTTTGTTCGAACGCCAAAGGCACGAAACTGGCGCCTGGGGCGTTGAGGTTTTCGTCAATGCCCCGGTCGGCGTGAACCCGGTAAAAACCGCCCACCACATAGCGGTCCATCATGTAGACCACCGGCTCGGCCACCGCATCGTTGATGCGCTCGTTGGTCTGCACGCCTTCTTGGATGATGACCTCGCTGACCTCCATGCCATCTTTGACCACGCTCATTTTGTTGCGGGTTTTGCGGTTGAGGACTTCCAGGTCTTTGACATCGCGCACGGTCATGATGCCCATGCCGTAGGTGCCGTTGTCTGCCTTGACGATCACGAAAGGTTTGTCGTGGATGCCAAATTCTTTGTATTTGCGACGGATCTTGGTCAGCAGCATGTCGACATTGGTGGTCAGGCATTCCATGCCTGTGCCTTCTGCGAAGTTGACCTCGCCACATTGCGTGAACATGGGGTTGATGAGCCAAGGGTCGATGCCCAGCAACTTACCAAAGCGCTTGGTGACCTCTTCGTAGCTGGCGAAATGCTGGCTTTTGCGACGCACACACCAGCCTGCATGCAGGGGCGGCAACAGGTACTGCTCGTGCAGGTCTTCCAAAATGCCCGGGATGCCCGCGCTCAAATCGTTGTTGAGCAAGATGGTGCAGGGGTCAAAATCTTTCAGCCCCAAGCGGGTTTTGCTGCGAATGACGGGCTCGAGCTTCACCACGTCGCCGTTAGGCAACTCGATGACCGTGTCTTCCTTGATCTCAGGGTTGATCGAGCCAATGCGCACATTCAAACCCGCCATGTTGAAGATGCGGGCGAGTTGCGCCACGTTGCTCAAATAAAACGTGTTGCGGGTGTGGTTCTCGGGAATCAGCAGCAAGTTGCGGGCTTCGGGACAGATTTTTTCAATCGCAGCCATGGCCGCCTGCACCGCCAAGGGCAGCATTTCAGGCGTGAGGTTGTTCCAGCCGCCGGGATACAGGTTGGTGTCCACAGGGGCGAGCTTGAAGCCGGCGTTGCGAATGTCCACCGAGCTGTAAAAAGGCGGCGTGTGCTCCATCCACTCCATGCGAAACCAACGCTCGATGGCGGGCATGGAATCGATGATGCGTTGCTCGAGTTCGTTGATCGGGCCGGTGAGCGCGGTGATGAGGTGTGGAACCATGGGGTTGCTTCGTCAGAGTGAATTTTTGATGTGGGGGTGATTCTGACAGCTTCAAGCGACGGGATGGCCGGACGCTTACAAATGCAGCAACTGCGCCTTCAAGAAGAGTCCGCAAGTTCTCTTTAGGCTTGCAGCCATGGACTTTTCTTTCTCCAAACCCGACTTCAAAGCAGGGCTTTGAATCAAGCCATCAATGCATTGAGATTGCTGCGCTGTCGCTCGCAATGACAACCCTCAACTCCGCACTTCCCCCGCCCCCAGCACCACATACTTCAACGAGGTCAGGCCCTCAATGCCCACGGGCCCACGGGCGTGGAATTTGTCGGTAGAGATGCCAATCTCGGCACCCAAGCCATATTCGAAGCCATCGGCAAAGCGGGTGCTGGCATTGATCATCACGCTGGCCGAATCCACCTCGCGCACAAAGCGTTGGCCGTGCACATGGTTGAGCGTCAGAATGGCATCGGTGTGGTGGCTGCTGTAGTGGTTGATGTGGGCAATCGCCTCATCGACACCACTCACCAGCTTGATGCTGATGATCGGCGCCAAATATTCCTCGAACCAATCTTGCTCGGTGGCGTCTGTCAGCACCACGCCTTTCACGCCTTGCAACAAGGCTTTGCTCTCGGGGCAGCAGCGCATCTCCACGCCTTTGCCTGCCAATACTGCGCCGATGCGCGGTAAAAACGCCGCCGCCACACCACGCGCCACCAACAAGCTCTCTGTCGCGTTGCAGGGGCTGTACTTTTGGGTTTTGGCGTTGTCCACCACGGTGAGCGCCATGTCCACATCACACGGGTCGTCCACATAGGTGTGGCAGTTGCCGTCCAAATGTTTGATGACCGGCACCTTCGCTTCTTTGCTGATGCGCTCAATCAGTCCCTTGCCGCCGCGCGGGATGATCACATCCACATAAGCGGGCATGGCGATGAGTTCACCCACGGCAGCGCGGTCGGTGGTGGGTACCAGTTGCACCGCTTCTGCGGGCAAGCCAGCTGCTTGCAAAGCCTGTTGCACCAACTTTGCGAGTGCCGTGTTCGAGGCCAAGGCTTCCGAGCCACCACGCAAGATGCAGGCGTTGCCGCTCTTGATGGCGAGTGACGCGGCCTCGATGGTGACGTTGGGGCGGCTCTCGTAAATCATGCCAAACACGCCAATGGGCACGCGCATTTGACCCACGCGAATACCACTGGGCTGCTGGGTCATGCCGCTGATGCTGCCAATGATGTCGGGCATGGTGGCGAGTTGCTCGCAACCCACCGCACAGGTTTCCAAAATCGAAGCGCTGAGTTTCAATCGGTCCAACATGGGCCCGTCCAAGCCATTGGTTTTGGATCGGTTCAAATCTTCTTGGTTGGCCGCCACCAGCGCGGTGGTTTCGCTGCGCAAGAGCGCGGCCAGATGGCGCAAGGCCGCACTCTTGTGCGCGGCGCTGGCTTTGGCCATGGCGGCGGAGGCGGTTTTGGCTTGCTGGCCCAAGGCCTGCATCAGTTCGGGGATGTTGTGCGCGTTCATGCGTAGATTTTGGCAGAGATGCCCCAAGCACCGATCCGTGGGCTGGGCACACCGGCTTTGGCCTGAAAAGCCGCGGCCACCAACGGTGGTTTCAGCGTGCTTG
Source organism: uncultured Burkholderiales bacterium (assembly GCA_903956845.1). Taxonomy (GTDB): domain Bacteria; phylum Pseudomonadota; class Gammaproteobacteria; order Burkholderiales; family Burkholderiaceae_C; genus Limnohabitans. Next base: position 49,119 of record CAJBOO010000180.1, on the reverse strand, counting down.
GCAAGCCTTGCACAACATCAACGCCAAGCGCAGCAAGGCTTGCCAGTTGTCGCTGGGCCAGTTCGGTTGTTTCAGGCCTTTGACGATGCCATCCACCTGGTGCGCGCTTTGCAGCAAACGGTCCAAGGTGGCGGCGCTCAACTGTGGCAACACACGCTCGAACAAACGCTCTTTGTTGCCCCACACACGCTGTTCGCGCAGGACCTGGGGCAACGGTCTGCCAGCCGACACCGCGTCTTTGACCCGTTTCAGCGCGCGAATGTCTTCGGCCAAGGTGAAGTGCACCAAGACCTCTGCCACACCTTCGGCTTGCAGGCCGTCCAACATGCGCTGCACCCGCAGGTGCTGTCCGGCCAACACGGCTTCGGTCAGCTTGAATACATCAAAGCGCGCCACATTCAAGACGGCGCGTTCGATGTCCTCGAAAGACAACTCGCCCTCGGGGTAGAGCAAGCCCAGTTTTTGGATTTCTTGGTGCGCAGCGAGCAAATTGCCTTCGACGCGATCGGCAAAAAACTGCAAGCTGCGAGGTCCTTCTTCGCCTTCACGAACGCGCTGCTGCTGCTGCGCCAAGCGATGAGCGATCCACTCGGGCAGGGCCCGACGCTCTATGGGATCGAGTTGCACGGACACGCCGTGCATGTCGAGTGCGGTGAACCACCCACTGGTTTTGCTGGCCTTGTCCAAGCGAGGCAAGAGCACCAAGGTCAACACACCGTCGTTGCCGGGTGCGTCTTCCGCCAAACGTTGCAAGGCCACGCTGCCTTCTTTGCCAGGCTTGCCGGACGGGATGCGCAGGTCCAGCAGCATCTTGTCGGCGAACAAACTCATGGACGCGCCAGCCGCTTGCACCTCGCCCCAATCGAAATGGGCACCAGCCACCGTGAACACATGCCGCTCGGTATACCCCTGGGCGCGGGCAGCGGCACGAATCAGGTCAGCGGCCTCTTGTTGCAGCAAGGGCTCATCACCGTGCAAACAATACAAGCTGCGCAAGCCCTTGCTCAGGTGCTCTTGCAATCGGTTGCCAGCCACTTGCATGGCTACAGTTGCCGCAACGCGCCTAAGCGACGCAAGATTTGCTGCACCAGGTCCGAACGCATGTCGCGGTAGAGCAGTTGCTCTTCGGTTTCTTTGGACAAAGCGGCGGATTCGTTGAAGCTGATTTCGCGCTCTTGCACGATCTCGGTGTCGGGAATCAGCTCGACACCTTCACGGGTACGCAATCGAAACCGCACACGCAAGCGCAACTGGAATTCACGCACCGCGCCGCTTGAAGTGCGGCTCAAGATCAGTTTTTCAGGCAGTTCGGCCAACAGGTCAAAAATCACATCGGCTCGCTCGATGTCGCGCGGGTCGGTAATCACCTCCACGCGCCCAGAAGCGGCGATGTTGCGCTTGAGTTCCTGGCCAAACACAGATGCTTCAGGGATGCCCGTGAACAGCGTTTTGAAGGGGTAGCTTGGCGCTTTACGCAACTCGAAACCGCATGCGCTCAACATGCCTGCCAGACCCCACACGCCCAGTTGGGTCAGGGCGTGGCGTTTGCTCAAGCTTGAGGGTGTGGTGCTTGCACGCTGCTTCATCACAACACCACGTTGACCAAACGCCCAGGCACCACGATGACCTTTTTGGGTGCTGCACCCTCGGCTTGCTTGATGAAGGCGTCGGTGGCCAAGGCCGCTTGCTCGATGTCTTCTTTCGAGGCGGTGGCACTGACCAGGACCGACCCCCGCAGCTTGCCGTTGATTTGCAGCATCAATTCGATTTCGTCTTGCACCAAGGCCGACTCATCCACTTGCGGCCATGCAGCATCGAGCACATCGCCCAAGCGAGCGGCATAGCCCAGCTCGGTCCACAGCTTGGCGCTGATGTGGGGGCAGGCGGGGTAAAGCAAGCGCAGCAACAGCGACATGCCTTCGCACCGCACAGCGTGGTCGCCTTCGCTGGCATCGGTTTTAAAGTCTTCGAGCGCGTTGAGCAATTTCATGCAGCCCGAGACCACGGTGTTGTATTGCATGCGCTCGAAGTCATAGCTGACTTGCTTGAGCACGACATGCATCTCGCGGCGCAAATCGGCGGCTTCTTTGCGCAGTGTGGCTTGGCTGAGGTCCCCCGCACACGCGGCCTTGAGGCTGGCCTCGTGTTTGACCGCGAAGTTCCACACCCGGCGCAAGAAACGGAAACTGCCTTCCACGGCCGAATCGTTCCACTCCAAGGTGACCTCGGGTGGTGCGGTGAACATGGTGTACAGACGTGCGGTGTCGGCACCGTATCTCTCGATCAAGTCTTGTGGGTCCACGCCATTGTTCTTGGACTTGGACATGGTGCCCACGCCTTCGTAGTCGATGAGCGTGCCCACGGGCAACTTGCCATCGCCGCTGTCGGCCTCGTTCTTCAAGCGGGCGCCGATGACCTTGCCGTCTTCGCCCAGCACATGCTCGACATCGTGCGGCCAGAAATAGTCTTTGCCACCCTTGGCCGTGCGACGCGAATAGATGTGGTTGAGCACCATGCCCTGGGTGAGCAACTTGGTGAAAGGTTCATCGACCTTGACCAGACCAAGATCGCGCATGACCTTGGTCCAAAACCGCGCATAAAGCAAATGCAAAATAGCGTGCTCAATCCCGCCGATGTACTGGTCCATGCCGCTGCCGCCCACGGCGTGCTGTGCATCTCGCATCCAGTAGTCCGTGCCGCCCGCCACCATCGCCTCGGTGTCGGTCGGGTCGCAGTAGCGCATGAAGTACCAACTGGAGTCGACAAAGGTGTCCATGGTGTCGGTCTCGCGCCGTGCGGGCTTGCCGCAGGTTGGGCACACCACGCCATGGTGAAAACCTTCGTGCTTGTGCAGTGGGTTGCCTGACCCGTCAGGGATGCAGTCTTGCGGCAACACCACGGGCAGGTCTTTTTCGGGTACAGGCACAGCGCCGTGTTCTTCGCAATGGATGATGGGGATGGGTGTGCCCCAGTAGCGCTGGCGGCTCACCCCCCAGTCGCGCAAACGCCAGGTGATTTTTTTCTCGCCCAGGCCTTTGGCAGCCAAGAGGTCGGCCACTTTGCTCACCGCCGCCTTGAATCTCAAGCCGTCTAGTTCGCCAGAGTGGACACACACGCCGTCTTTGGTGGCATACCACTCTTGCCATTGGCCCTGATCAAACTGGAACTTGGCGGAGACGTCAGCGCCAGAGGCAGTCGATTTGGCCAAGGCGGCTGGTGCGGGGGTTGCCCCCGCATCGGCCGCCACCCCGCCAAGGCCAACCACCTGCTTGATCGGCAACTGGTACTTGAGCGCAAATGCAAAGTCTCGCTCGTCATGCGCGGGCACGCCCATGACCGCGCCATCGCCATAACTCATGAGCACATAGTTGCCGACCCACACCGCCACTTGCGCGCCCGTCAAAGGGTGGGTGACATGCAATCCCGTGGGCATGCCCACCTTGTCTTTGACCGCCAACTCGGCTTCTGTCGTGCCACCCTCTTTGCATTCTTCCAAGAACGCGGCCAAGGTCGGGTTGTCCGCTGCCGCATGCAGCGCCAAGGGGTGCTCGGGCGCCACCGCGCAAAAGGTCACACCCATGATGGTGTCGGCGCGGGTGGTGAACACGTACATGCGGCCATCTTGGATCAGTTCCCCATCAGCACCTTGGATGGAGTGGGGGAATGCAAAGCGCACGCCCTCGGATTTGCCGATCCAGTTTTCCTGCATCAAGCGCACCTTGTCGGGCCAACCGTTCAAAGTGGCCTTGGGGTTGCCCACTTGCACATGGTCGAGCAGTTCTTGCGCGTAGTCCGTGATCTTCAAGTAATAGCCAGGGATCTCGCGCTTTTCCACCACCGCACCGGTACGCCAGCCTTTGCCGTCGATGACCTGCTCGTTGGCCAACACGGTTTGGTCCACCGGGTCCCAGTTAACGACCTGGGTCTTGCGGTAGGCGATGCCTTTCTCCAGCATCTTCAAAAACAGCCATTGGTTCCACTTGTAATAAATGGGGTCGCAGGTGGCCACTTCGCGCGACCAGTCGATGGCCAGACCCATGGCCTGCATCTGCTTTTTCATGTAAGCGATGTTTTCATAGGTCCACTTGGCGGGTGGCACACCGTTCTTGAGTGCAGCGTTTTCAGCAGGCAGACCAAAGGCGTCCCAGCCCATGGGCATCAACACGTTGTAGCCCTTCATGCGCAAGTGGCGCGTGAGCATGTCGTTGATGGTGTAGTTGCGCACATGGCCCATGTGCAACTTGCCGCTGGGATACGGCAGCATGGAGCAGGCGTAGTACTTGGGGCGGCTGTGGTCTTCCGTGACGCGGTAAACGTCGCCTGCGTTCCAATCGTTGCGGACTGACGCTTCGACGTCTTTGGGGATGTAGGTGTCTTGCATGGGGCTCAATGAGATACCCCTGGCGCGCTCAATGGCGCTGGGGTGAGGAGGATGCAGGGATTTTAGGCGCAGGCGTTTGCACCACCAGGGCGACACTGCGCAGCTCGGATTTTTGGATTTCCGCCATCACCTCGGCCACTTGGCCATAAGGCACGGTTTGGTCGACCCGCAGCTGCACTTCTGTGCTTGCGCCGTCTGATGACCGCAGGTTCAAAGCCGCAGCCAATTGCGACACAGGCAGGGGCTGGTTGTCCAACATCAACTGCCCATGGCTGTCGATCGTCACCACTGGCGCAGTGCCGCTGGTTTGCGAAGCGGGCGCCTGCACCTGGGGCAAGGCCAGTTGCAATGCCCCGGTCATCAAGGGCGCGGTGATGATGAAGATGACCAACAGGACCAGCATCACGTCCACCAAGGGCGTGACATTGATGTCGCTCATGGGAGGGCTGCTGGGGGCGGGGTCGAACTCACCAAATGCCATGGTTCAAACCTTGTTTGAGGCTGGCGACAGGCTGCGCAGGTCAAACACCAAAGCTTGTAACTCGGTTTCCAAGCGGGTCAAACGGCGACCCAAGAGGTTGTAGGCCATCACCGCAGGAATGGCCACGGCCAAGCCGGCTGCGGTCATGACCAAGGCTTCACCCACCGGTTGTGCCACCTTGTCCAAGGTGTATTGCCCCGCACCGGCCAATTGGCTCAAGGCATGAAAAATGCCCCAAACCGTGCCCAACAGACCCACAAAGGGCGCGGTCGCTCCGATGGTGGCCAGCGCGTCTTGGCCAAATTGCAAACGTGCACGCACGCGGTAAAGCGCATCGCGCAACTGGCGCGTTAATTGGTCTTCGGCACTTGCGCTCGCAGCCAAAGCCCCCGAGGCCTTGGTCTGGGTGGCATGCAGCAAACCGACAAACAACTGCCATGCATCCAATGCGGTCCATTGCGTGTGCAGTTCACGCCAATCGTGGGCCAGCATCAAGCTGTCTTTGCAAGCAGCCAAGTCGCGTTGGGCCACATGCAACAACACAGTTTTATACAGAATCACCATCCAAGCGATGACGGACATGGTGAGCAACACCCAAGCAACCAAGCGGGTCACCGCATCGCCTTGGGTGAGCAAATCGAGGGCGTTCATGCGAGTGCGCGTATGGCTTCCAAGCCCAGCACATCGAACATGTCAAACATGCCACGTTGTTTGTCGGCCAAGAAACGCACCGCACGCAAACTGCCTTGTGCGTAAGTGGCCCGGCTGGATGATTTGTGGGTGATTTCGATGCGCTCACCCTCGGTGGCAAACATCACCGTGTGGTCGCCAACGATGTCGCCGCCGCGGATCGTGGAAAAGCCAATGGTGTTGGTCACACGCTCACCGGTGTGGCCTTGACGCGCGTACACCGCACAGTCTTTCAAATCGCGGCCTTGGGCTTGGGCGATGACTTCGCCCATTTTCAAAGCGGTGCCGGAAGGCGCGTCCACTTTGTGTTTGTGGTGCGCTTCGATGATTTCAATGTCATAGCCCGAGGACAAGGCTTTGGCCGCCATCTCCAGCAGCTTCAATGTGACATTCACACCCACACTCATGTTGGGGGCCATCACGATCGCTATGTCTTGACTGGCCGCTTGGATCTCTGCCAATTGGGCCGGGCTGAAGCCGGTGGTGCCAATCACCATTTGCACTCCCCGTTGACGACACACCGCCAAGTGCGCCATGGTGCCTTCGGGGCGCGTGAAGTCGATCAACACCTTGGCCTGCTGCAAGCCTTGCGACATGTCTGAGGTGATCAACACGCCACTGGGTTGCCCAGTGAAGCCTGCGATGTCTTCGCCCAAATGAGGAGAGCCTGCCACGTCCAAAGCACCGGCCAGTTGGCAATCAGGTGCCTGAACAATGGCCTCGGCCAGCATGCGGCCCATGCGGCCACTCGCGCCAGCAATAGCGACTTGGTGTTGGGCGGGTGCATTCATGGCGTTCTATCGCGTGTTGGGTTCTAAGGGAGGGTAATTTTTGCGAGGCTGATCGGACTGGGTGACCGCCGCTGATTCGCTGCTTGGTGCGGTTTTGCGGAATTTGTCCAACTCGGCAGGGGTGGCTTGCAAACGCGGCACGGCTTTGCGGTCTTCTGGCACAGCAATGCGTTCGGCGAACTCGGCCTCGCTGGGCAAGTCTTGCGCGTCGACACGCTCAAACCCGTCTTTGTTGAAAAACACCGACAGCTTGCGTTGCTGGGGGGCCGTGCCTTTGCGCCGAATGGTGAAAGCGTAATCCCAACGGTCGGCATGAAACACGCTGGCAATCAAGGGCGTTCCCAAGATGTCTTTGACTTGGTTGCGGCTCATGCCTGGCCGCAAGGCCTGAACCTGTTCTTTGGAGACGAAATTGCCTTGAACCACTTCAACCCGGTAGGGGGTGACTTTGTGCAGTGCATTGGCTACCGGGTCGTCGATGGTGGAACAAGCAGCCAACAAGCCTGCAAGCACAAGTGTCCAGCCGCGGGCCAGAAGGAGTCGCAAATGATTCATGATCGAGGTCAAGCAGGCTATGATGAAACCATTGTAACGATGGGTTTTGCGCGAAGCCCTTGGATGCGAAAGGTCAACATGCAGTCCATTGGTGATTTGAAAAATACCGGTTTGAAAGCCACCGTGCCCCGCTTGACGATTTTGGAATTGTTCCAAAAAAGCCAGCAGCGACACATGAGCGCCGAGGATGTCTACCGCCTGGTTTTACAAGAGCGTGCAGACATCGGTTTGGCCACGATTTACCGGGTCTTGATGCAGTTTGAACAAGCGGGGTTGCTCACCCGCAGCCAATTCGAAAGCGGCAAAGCGGTTTACGAACTCAATGAAGGACAACACCATGACCATTTGGTGTGTCTGGATTGCGGTCGTGTGGAAGAATTTTTTGACGCTGAAATCGAACGTCGGCAGCACGACATTGCTTTGTCCAAGGGCTTTGAGATTGCGGACCATGCCTTGAGTCTCTATGCCCACTGCACCCGCAAGCCCTGCCCTTTCAAAGAAGCCGGTTAAGGCGAATCAATCGTCAGATGGGTTGCTGCTCATCGCTTGCCGATGGCGCTCGACAAATTTCTCATAGGTGTCGATGCCGCGCAACTGCAAAATCGTGTTGCGCACTGCAGCTTCCACCAACACCGCGATGTTGCGCCCGGCAACCACCTGGATCACCACCTTGCGCACACCGATGCCCAGTACATCCTGTATCAAGGGTTCATGCGGCAAGCGCTCGTAATCGCGCTCTAAGGTTTCTTTGCGCACCAAATGCACGATCAACTTCAGGCGCATTTTTCGACGCACCGCGGTTTCCCCAAAAATGGCTTGGATGTCGAGCAAACCAATGCCACGCACCTCGAGCAAGTTTTGCAGCAACGCTGGGCAGCGCCCCTCAATGATGGTTTGGTTGATGCGGTACAGGTCCACCGCGTCATCGGCCACCAGGCCATGGCCACGTGAAATCAACTCCAGGCCCAACTCGCTTTTGCCCAAGCCAGACTCGCCAGTGATCAGTACGCCCATGCCCAAGATGTCAAGGAACACACCATGAAGGGTGAGCCGATCGGCAAAGTGCTTGGACAGGTAGGCACGAAACACATCGATCACGAAGGCGGCCGACTCATCGGTCATGAACAATGGGATCTGAGCTTTCTCGCACAAAGTCAGCAAGGAGGGGGGCGGCGTTTGCCCATCGGCCACCACCAAGACAGGCGGCTCCAAGGTCACGATGCGGTCAATGCGTCGCTCGGTGACCGCTGGCTCGCAGTCTTGCAAGTAGGCGATTTCACGCTCACCCAGCACTTGCAAACGGTAGGGATGGATGTAGTTGAGGTAGCCGACCAAATCGGCGCCTGAGCGGGCCATGCGCACAGCCACTTCGTCAAAGTGACGCTCTGATGCACCTTGACCCGCTGCCCATTGCAAACCCAGCTTCTGCCTGAAGTCCTCGAACAAGACATCTGCGCTGATGGCGGTGGGTTTCAAAGCGGGAAAATCAAACGGTTTGGATCGATTGCCAACGGCTGATCAAGCCATGCAGCTCTGTGGCGTCGTTGCAGGCTTTGAGCTTGTCGCGCAGCATGGCATCGCTGAGCATTTCGGCGATTTCAGACAGGATTTCCAGGTGCTTTTGGGTAGAGGCTTCAGGGACCAGCAAGAAAATCATCAAGCTGACCGGTTTTTCGTCGGGCGAGTCAAAACCAATGGGCTCGCGCAGACGAAACACCGCAGCCAAGGGGGACTTCATGCCTTTGATGCGCCCGTGGGGAATGGCCACGCCGTAGCCCAAACCCGTGGAACCTAAACGCTCACGGGCAAACAAACTGTCAGCGACCATTGCACGGTTCAAGCCATGCAGGTTTTCAAACAGCAAACCGGCCTCCTCAAAAGCGCGTTTTTTGCTGGTGGCGTCTACCTGCACAAGGGCTTGTGCAGTCGGCAAGATGGCAGCGAGTCTGTTCATGATTGGGGGCTGATTATGCACCCAGAAAAGGTGTCAAGCTAGGGTTAATATTTAGTTATAAATAATTACAAAAATACCATGAAAAAACCGCCTGACGGGCAGGCGGTTGTGGGTTGGGGTGGGGTGATCAGTTGATGTATTCGCGTTTGGGGCTCACATGGTGGTGGTCTTGCAAGCGGGTTTTGTGTTTCACCACTTGCCGATCGAGGATGTCCACCAGTTCATCCACAGCGGCATACAAGTCTTCGTGTGCGCATTCGGCAAACAGATCGCTGCCTTTGACGTGGATGTTGCATTCTGCCCGCTGTCGCCCTTCTTTTTCTTTTTGCTTCTCCACCGACAAGAGCACGCGCACATCAACGACTTGGTCGAAATGTCGCGTGATGCGGTCGAGTTTCTGGGTGACGTAGCCACGCAAAGCAGGCGTGACTTCAAGGTGGTGACCGCTGATCGTTAAATTCATACGAACCCTCCAGTAAAGCACCTGTGCGCTGACTCAAGCCACACGCCTGAACCAAGACAGGTGATTCCACTATGCACCCAGTCGCCCAAAAAAGCAAACGCGTGCCCAAAAGAACTGAAAGGCGTGGTCTTAAGCGTTAACCCGCTTCGGCAGGCATTGCCTGCGCGGGCTCAGCCGTGTGCACCTTTACCCGGCTGGCCAATCGGTAGGCCAGCAACGAAGCCGCCATGCCTGCCAGTGCACACAGCCAATAGTGCGTGACCTGGCCTTGGTCATTGCGCTGGATCAGCATGCCCCCTACCCACGAAGCCAGCCCAATCGACACCGACTGGACCGCGCCATTCAATGCCATGAAAGTGCCTCGAAACTGGGGCACAGCCGCAGAGGTCAACAAGGCCATGCCAGGGATCATGCGCCCGTTCATGGTGAAGAAAAAACTGGTGGAGATCAGCAGTACCCAAAACAAGGGCATGGGCTGCATGAGTGTGGTCAAGGTCATGGGGACCATGGCCAACAAGACCATGCGCTGAAACAAAAGACGTTTACCGATGCGGTCCGTCAAACCACCCACCCAACGCGAGGAAAAGAAAGTGACCACGCCGCCACACAGGTAAATGTAGGGAATTTCACTGGGCAGCAACACGTGGTTGGCTTGGGTGTAAATCGTGATGTAGGGGATGATGGTGAAGCCCGCAAACATCATGGCCGCGGACAGATACAAAGCCCTGCGGTGGTTGGCATCAGCCAACACCTCACGGATGGCAAACAACACGTGTTGTCCCCGAGCCTGCGCCATGTGGGCACTCAAGCGTGGCAGGCTCAGCAACGCCATGCCCCCGATCAAGGTGCACATCACCGCGATCGCCAAGAACGACATGTGCCACCCCCCATGGTTGGCTAAAAACAAACCACTGGGAACGCCCACCACGCTGGCCATGGCAAAGGCGGTCATGACAAAACCCGTTGCGCGGCCGCGGCGGTTGAACGGGATCACATCGCCAATGATGGTTTGCGTCATGGCCGACAAGATGCCGCCAAAAACGCCTGCTGCGATCCGAGCGCTCATCAGCCAGCCATAGCTGGGGGCCCAAGCGCAGCCTAGGGTGGTTAAGCCAAACATCAGGTAGAGCCACAGCAACAAGCGCTTGCGCTCAAATCGGTCGACAAAGGAAGCGGCCAACAGGCCCGCTGCACCTGCGGCAAAGGTATAGGCCGAGACCAGCAAGCCAAACTCGGCATCGGTGATGGCAAACAAGGCGGTGAGTTGCGGCCCCAGGGGCATCATGATCATGAAGTCCACGATGTGGGTGAACTGGATACCGGCCAAGGTCAATAACAGCCAGTGTTCGCGGCGTGGCGTCAAGGTGGTGTGCATGGAGGATCTGACAGAGAAAACCCATGGACTCTAACAGTCGAGCCCTTGATATGTTGCGGTGCCATAATTCCAACATCGCTACAGATGGAGTCATCCTTGGAAACCTACCCTAGTCGGTAGCTTTCGATTCACTCCGGCATCCAGCCGAGCCGAGTCGAAAGCGCACCTCAACCCTTTTGACCCGCTCACTTCAGCACTGAGATTGCCATGCTCAACATTTTTTCGCTGGCCAATGGCCGCTTGTTTCAAGAAGAAATCTCTTCACAAGAAGAGCTTTCCCAATTCCAACCGATCTGGGTAGACCTGGAGTCGCCCACGCCCGAAGAAAAACGCTGGATCAGCCAGCACTTTGGGGTGACCATCCCTGAAGACGCGATGGACGAGGACATCGAGGAGTCTGCGCGTTTCTACGAAGAGGACAACGGCGAACTGCACATCCGCTCTGACTTTTTGATCGCCGACCCTGACGACCCTCGTGCGGTACGCGTGGCGTTCATCTTGAACCAGCACAACGATGCGTTCAAAAGCCACGGGGTCTTGTTCTCCATCCACGATGAAGACCTGCCGGTGTTTCGCTTGTTGCGACTGCGAGCTCGCCGCGCCCCCGGCTTGATTGAAGACGCCAAAGATGTGTTGCTTGAACTCTTTTCCGCCGATGCAGAGTATTCCGCCGACACCTTAGAGGGCATTTACGACGAACTCGAAAAAGTCAGCAAGATGGTGTTGTCGGGCGATGTGACCGACGCACTGGCCGGCGAAGTGCTGGGCGAAATTGCCCGCCAAGAGGATTTGAATGGCCGCATTCGCCGCAACATGATGGACACCCGCCGCGCCTTGAGTTTTGCCATGCGTTTGCGCATGCTCGATACCGAACAGTTCGAGGATGCACGTCAAATTTTGCGTGACATCGACTCGCTGGACAGCCACACGGCGTTCCTGTTTGACAAGATCAACTTCTTGATGGATGCCACCGTTGGTTTCATTAACATCAACCAAAACAAGATCATCAAGATCTTCTCGGTGGCCAGTGTGGCATTGCTGCCGCCTACCTTGATCGCCAGCGTTTACGGCATGAACTTCCAGTTCATGCCTGAGATCCAATGGGAGTATGGGTATGGCTTTGCGGTGGCCTTGATGGCCGCCAGTGCGGTGGTGCCTATGTGGTATTTCCGCAAGCGCGGTTGGCTGAAATAAACCTTCAGCGCTGGCCCAGCCAGGTGCCGATCAACGCCAAGCTGTAGCGCCCAGCGACCTCGTGAATGAAACGCGCGAAATCATGGGTGGCGCTGTCATCTGCCCGGTCTGACACCGTGCGAACCGCGGCAAAGGGCACGCCGTAATCAAAGCACACCTGTGCCACCGCAGCGCCTTCCATTTCCACCGCCAAGGCCTTGGGTAAGCGCTGCTGCAAAGCCTTGCTTTCGCCCGAGGTAGACACGAATCGGTCGCCACTGACCACCAGGCCGGCATGCACCTTGGGCGACTGCACATGCAACTCGTGCAGCACATCCAGGTCCAGCCATTGACCAGGGTTTTTCAATATGTCTTGCGCGGCTTTGGTCAGGCTTTGCGTCAAGCGCACATCGGTGGGGAAATGGGCGCGGCCATACAAAGGGACTTCCATGGGCGGGAACAGGGGTGAAGCGTCCATGTCGTGTTGAAGGAACTCGGTGGCCACCACCATGTCCCCCACGTTCACCCCAGGGGCCAAACCGCCCGCCACGCCGGTGAAGATCACCTCGGTGACATCAAAGCGTTCAATCAAGGCGGTCGCCGTGGTGGCTGCTGCCACCTTGCCAATGTGCGAGAGGGCCAACACCACCGGGTGCCCATGCCAGGTACCGGTGGTGACTTGGCGCGAGCCTAACTTGACGGTGTGCAGGCCTTGCAACGCCTGCTTGAGGCCGGCCAATTCCTCTTGCATAGCGCCCATGATGGCCACTGGCTTCATGGGCGTGCCTCAGGCGTACCTGTCAACTCACTCCACCGCTTTCACCATGTCTTCGACGACCTTTTTCGCGTCGCCAAACACCATCATGGTTTTGTCCATGTAGAACAGTTCGTTGTCCAAGCCGGCGTAACCCGCGGCCATCGAACGTTTGTTGACGATGATGGTCTTGGCTTTGTAGGCCTCCAAAATCGGCATGCCGTAAATCGGTGAGCCCTTGATCATGGCGGCGGGGTTGACCACGTCATTGGCACCCAAGATGATGGCCACATCGGCCTGGCCAAATTCGCCGTTGATGTCTTCCATCTCGAACACCTGGTCGTAAGGCACCTCGGCCTCGGCCAACAAGACGTTCATGTGGCCCGGCATACGGCCAGCCACGGGGTGGATGGCGTACTTGACGGTGATACCTTTGTGCGTGAGCTTCTCGGCCAATTCGTTGACCGCGTGCTGGGCACGTGCCACCGCCAAACCATAGCCCGGGACGATGATCACGGTCTCGGCATTGGCCAAGATGTAAGCCGCGTCATCGGCGCTGCCGCTCTTGACGGGGCGTTGCTCGGTGCTGCCCGCCGCGGCCGTGCCAGCCTCGCCGCCGAAGCCACCCAAGATCACGTTGAAGAACGAGCGGTTCATGGCCTTGCACATGATGTAGCTCAGGATCGCACCAGACGAGCCCACCAACGAACCCGCGATGATCAACATGCTGTTGTTGAGGGAGAAGCCAATGCCCGCCGCCGCCCAGCCGGAGTAGCTGTTGAGCATGGACACCACCACCGGCATGTCCGCGCCGCCGATCGGGATGATGATCAACACACCCAGCACAAACGACAGCGCCAGCATCACCAAGAATGCGTCCCAGTTGCCCGTGACCATGAAGTACACGCCCAGGCCCAAGGTGGCCAAGCCGATCACCAGGTTGAGCATGTGTTGACCGGCGAACACCACAGGTGCGCCTTGGAACAAGCGGAACTTGTACTTGCCCGAGAGCTTGCCAAAGGCGATGACCGAGCCACTGAAGGTGATCGCGCCAATCGCTGCACCCAGGAACAACTCGAGGCGGTTGCCGTTGGGAATGTCCAAGGTGCCCAGGCCTTGCGCCACGATGCCAAAGGCAGCGGGCTCGACCACCGCCGCGATGGCGATGAACACCGCGGCCAGGCCGATCATGCTGTGCATGAAAGCAACCAACTCGGGCATCTTGGTCATCTCGACGCGCTGCGCCATCACGGTGCCGGCGCCGCCGCCAATCACCAGGCCGAGCAACACCCAACCCAAACCTTGCACGGGGTCGACTTGTCCGAGCTGACCGGCTTGGTTGAAGATCAAGGCCGCCGTGGTCACGACCGCAATGGCCATGCCGGTCATGCCAAACACATTGCCTCGGATCGAGGTGGTGGGATGCGACAAGCCTTTGAGGGCTTGGATGAAACAAATACTGGCTACTAAATACAGCAGCACCACAAGGTTCATGCTCATTTGTCAGCTCCTGCCTTGGGGGCTTTTTTCTTGAACATCTCCAGCATGCGGCGGGTGACCAAGAAGCCACCGAACACATTGACCGCCGCCAAGGCCACGGCCAACACGCCCATGGTTTTGCCCAGCGGGGTGACGGTGAGCGCGGCGGCCAACATGGCGCCCACGATGATGATGGCCGAGACCGCGTTGGTCACCGCCATCAAAGGCGTGTGCAGCGCGGGGGTGACGTTCCAGACCACGTGGTAGCCCACGTAAATGGCCAGCACGAAGATGATGAGGTTGGTGATGGTGTGGTCCATGGTTATTTCCTTTTGACGTCGCCGCCTTGGGTCATCAAACAAGCGGCCACGATGTCGTCTTCGAGGTCCACAGTGAAGCCCTTGTCTTTGGGCAGCACGAGTTTGAGGAAATCCAACACGTTGCGGGCATACAGTGCGCTTGCGTCGGCGGCCACCAAGGCGGGTAAGTTGGTTTCACCCACCAAAGTCACGCCATGCTTGATGACGGTTTGGCCGGCTTCGGTCAAGGGGCAGTTGCCACCGGCAGGCGCGGCCAAGTCGACGATGACCGAGCCCGGCTTCATGGACTTGACCATGTCTTCCGTGACCAGCACAGGTGCGGCGCGGCCAGGGATCAAGGCGGTGGTGATGACCACATCGGCCTGGGCCACGCGTTTGGCGACCTCGAGCTTTTGGCGGTCGAGCCAGCTTTGTGGCATGGGGCGGGCATAGCCGCCCACGCCTTCGGCGGCTTCTTTTTCTTCAGCGGTCTCGTAAGGCACGTCGATGAACTTGGCGCCCAAGGACTCAACCTGTTCTTTCACGCTGGGGCGCACGTCAGAAGCTTCGATCACCGCGCCCAAACGCTTGGCGGTGGCGATGGCTTGCAATCCTGCCACGCCGACACCCAGGATCACCACGCGGGCAGCCTTGACGGTGCCAGCGGCGGTCATCAGCATGGGGAAGAATCTTTGGTATTTGTCCGACGCGATCATCACGGCCTTATAGCCCGCGATATTGGCTTGGCTAGAGAGCACGTCCATGCTTTGGGCACGGGTGGTGCGCGGTGCGGCTTCCAGCGCAAAACTGGTGACACCCGCTGCGGCGATGCGTTGCAGGCCCTCGGCGTCAAAGGGGTTGAGCATGCCAACCAAGGCAGCACCCGACTTCATGTGCGCCAATTCGGCAGCAGATGGTGCACGCACCTTGAGCACCAACTCGGCACCCAAAGCGCCCGCGGCGTCGGTGATCTGGGCGCCGGCGGCTTCGTAAGCGGCATCGGGCACGCTGGCAGCCACGCCAGCGCCAGACTGCACCAGGACTTGGTGCCCTTGGGCAATGATTTTTTTGGCCGTTTCAGGGGTCACGGCAACACGGGTTTCGCCCGCCGTGGTTTCGGCAGGCACGCCAATCAGCATGGTTTTCTCCTCCACTCACTGGGCGAGAATCATCGCAGATTCAACAAACACCCATCAAAAGGCCTATTGTCCACCATGAACCCACGTTGGAAGCCCAGTGTCACTGTCGCTGGCATCATCGAAAAAGATGGCCGCTACCTGCTGGTGGAAGAGCACACGCCTAAGGGTTTGATGTTCAACAACCCAGCTGGCCATCTGGACCCGGGCGAATCCCCGCTCGAGGGATGTGTCCGCGAGGTATTGGAAGAAACGGCCTTCCATTTCACCCCCACTGCCTTGGTCGGCATTTACCTGTCGCGGTTTTTAAAGCCCGCCTCAACAAATGAACCGGCCGAAGACATCACCTACTTGCGGTTTGCTTTCACCGGGACATTGGGTGACTTTGAGCCCCAACGCCAGCTCGACGAAGGTATTGTGCGCACGCTGTGGATGGGTTTGGATGAGATGCATGCCACCCAAGACAAGCACCGCAGCAGGCTTTTGATCCGGTGCGCCGAAGACCATGCACGTGGGCAACGGTTTCCTTTAGAGACGGTTTACACCGACTTCACGGTGTTCAACGGCGGCCAGTTGCCCTGACTCCTCAGCTCTTGAGGATCTCAACCGCAGGCTCCTCGGCTGAAATGACTTTCAAGGCCCAAGGCTTCAAGCGCGTAGCGTCAGAACGCAGCACCTCTTGTTTGACCCGCAACAATTGGGTCGGGTGCATGGAAAAGTGCCGCAGGCCCATGCCCAAGAGCAATCGGGTCAGAGACGGGTCGCCCGCCATCTCGCCACACAAACTCACCTCTTTGCCCGCTGCGGCACCTTGCGAAATCGTGTCGGCCAACAAATGCAGGATGGCCGGGTGCAAAGGGTCATACAGGTGTGCGACCTGCTCATCGGCACGGTCGATCGCCAAGGTGTATTGGATCAAATCGTTGGTTCCGATGGACAAAAAGTCAAAATACTTCAAAAACAGCGGCAAACTCAAGGCGGCAGCAGGCACTTCGATCATGGCGCCTACCCTGACGTCGCCATAGGGCACGCCTCGTTTGTCGAGTTGCTTGCGCGCCTGGACCAGCAACTCAAAGGTTTGGCGTATTTCACGCGCATGGGCCAGCATGGGAATCAACAGGTTCACTTGGCCATGGACGGCCGATCGCAAAATCGCTCGCAGTTGGCTTAAAAACATGCTTGGGTCTGCCAAACTCCAGCGAATGGCACGCAAACCCAGCGCTGGGTTCAGGTGCGCCTCGTCTTTGGCCGTGCGGTCCAACGGCTTGTCTGCGCCCACGTCCACCGTGCGGATCGTGACCGGCAGGCCCTTCATGCCCTCGACAGCCCGCTTATAGGCTTGGTATTGCTCTTCTTCATTGGGCAACTGACCCTCTCGGCCCATGAACAAAAACTCGCTGCGAAACAAACCCACACCGACCGCGCCCATGGCCAGCGCCTGCTGGCTGTCCTCGGGCAATTCGATGTTGGCCAGCAAGTCGATTTTTTGACCGTCCAAGGTGACGGCTGGCGTTTTTTTCAAGCGCGCTAACCGCTCACGCTCCAACTGGGCTTGGCGTTGCTTGAAGGCGTACTCTTCCAAAATGATCGTTGATGGCGACACGATGATGACGCCCGCGTCGCCGTCGATGATCACCCAATCATCTTGACGAACCAGATGACTGGCATTGCGAGCGCCCACCACCGCGGGGATGTCCAAGCTGCGGGCCACGATGGCGGTGTGCGAGGTTTTGCCGCCGACATCGGTGACAAAACCAGTGAACACACTTTGTTTGAATTGCAGCATATCGGCCGGCGACAAGTCATGGGCAATCAACACCAAGGGCACGTCATGGCTGTCGTCGAGCAACTGGTCTTGTTGCCAGCCGCCAGCACTTTTGCGCGGGGTGGGCTGCGGCAAAGCGGTTGGCAAGCCCTTCATGTGGCGCAGCAAGCGCTCAACCACTTGCTCTAGGTCGCCTTTGCGCTCTCGCAGGTATGCGTCTTCCATCTCATCAAACTGACGGGTCACGACTTCGAGCTGGGAGGTCAATGCCCACTCAGCGTTGTAAAGCCTGTCGGTCACCCAATGCTTAACGCCATCGGCCAGCATTTCATCCTGAAGCATCATCATGTGGACTTCAAGCAAGGCAGCCAGCTCAGGGGGGGCATCTTTAGGCACAGATTGGTGCAGTCGTTGCACCTCTTGCATCACCGATTGACGGGCAGAGGTGATGCGCTGTAACTCGGCATCGATTTGGCTGTGCTCAATGAAATAGTGCGCCACATCCACCCGGCTCGATGCGACCAGCACGGCGCGTCCAATGGCAATGCCACGCGCAACCGCCAAGCCGTGGATGGAAAAGGTCATCTGCTTTACTCGCCTTCACCAAATTTGTTGGTGATCAATTCCAGCAAAGCATCCATCGCTGCCTGCTCTTGTTCGCCATCGGTTTCCAGTGTGATGTCCACGCCCATGCCTGCGGCCAACATCATCACGCCCATGATGCTTTTGGCATTCACCCGGCGTTCGCCGCGCGCAATCCAAACATCACAAGGGAAACTGCCTGCCATTTTGGTGAGCTTGGCGGAAGCGCGGGCATGCAAGCCCAATTTGTTGACAACGGTGGTGGTTTGTTTGATCACAGTGGTTTCAGTGGGTGGGGGTTGTGGGAACGCAGGGCACTTGCAGCACGCCTTGGGCACCGCCGTCCAGCGCCCGTTTGGCCAGGTCTTCCAAGCTTTCATGGCGGTAGCAAACGGTTCGCAGCAGCATGGGCAGATTCACACCTGCAATCAACTTGGACTGCACATCGTCAGCCACGCGTTGTGCCACGTTGGCGGGGGTAGCCCCCAAGACATCGGTCAGGATCAGGGTGTCTTGTGCCTGGTGTTGTGCCATCAGTTGCAACACCGTTGTCAAGGTGTCCTCGGGCGCTTCGTGTGGCGGCACATCAACGGCCAGCACAGCCTCTGCGCATTCTGGAAACACATGCAAGGCGCACTCGCGCAAGGCATGGGCAAGGGGGGCGTGTGCGATTAAAAGTATGCGTGTACTCATGTGGGCGGTGGCCTTTGCCTGCATTATCACCCTTGCCCCCGGCTGAGTCACAATGCGGCCATGAACTCTTTAGATGGTGTCCGCGTTTTGGATTTATCACGTGTCTTGGCTGGGCCTTGGTGCACCCAAACGCTGGCAGATTTGGGCGCTGATGTGGTCAAGGTTGAGCGTCCTGGCAGCGGGGACGACACACGGGGGTGGGGCCCGCCGTTTTTACCCACGGCAGACCAACAAGACAGCGCAGAGTCTGCCTACTTTTTGGGCGCCAACCGCAACAAGCGGTCCATGACTTGCGATTTTTCAACGGCCGAAGGACAAGCCTTGATTCGCCGCTTGGCTGCCAAAGCCGATGTGCTGGTCGAGAACTTCAAGGTTGGCGACATGAAGCGCTATGGACTTGACTTTGAAGCGCTGAAGCACATGAACCCCAAATTGGTTTATTGCAGCATCACGGGCTTTGGTCAAACCGGCCCCTACCAACACCGCGCGGGCTACGACTTTGCCATTCAAGCCATGGGCGGGTTGATGAGCGTCACCGGCGAGCGAGATGACGCGGGCGGCGGCCCCCAAAAGGTCGGCGTGGCGGTGGTGGATTTGTTCACTGGCATGTACGCTACGGTGGCAATTTTGGCTGCCTTGCGGCATGCACAACACAGCGGACAAGGCCAACACATTGACATGGCCTTGCTGGATACACAGGTGGCCATGTTGGCCAATTTGGGTGCCAACCATTTGGTGAACCTGCCACTGAATAAACCACCGCCTGGACGCATGGGCAACGCGCACGTGAACATCGTGCCTTACCAAGTCTTTGAGACAGCGGCCAAGCCAACCGGGGGGCGTGATTTCATGATCGTGGCGGTGGGCAACGACGGGCAATTTGCCAAGCTGTGTGAATGTTTAGGTCGCCCAGAGTGGGCTGTTGATGAACGGTTTGTGCGCAACCCCGACCGCGTTCGTCACCGCGATGTCTTGGTGCCCATGCTCGCAGAGGTATTGTTGACCCAAGGCAAAGCGCAATGGCTGGCCAAGCTGGAGGCCGCCAAAGTACCCTGCGGACCCATCAATGATTTGGCCGAGGTGTTTGCCGATCCACAAGTCGTCTCACGCGACATGGTGGAGGTGTGGCGTCACCCTTTACGCACCGACTTGAAGTTGGTGGCCAGCCCGATGAAACTCAGCGAGACGCCCGTACAACATCACTTGCCACCGCCCCTCTTGGGACAGCACACCCAGGATGTTTTGCAAGACTGGCTGCAACTGGACGCCAATGACATCGCTGCCTTGCAAGCCCAACACGTGCTCTGATTGACACGAGGGTTGGGCTGTGAAGCCCTCAGCTTGGCTGAGGCTTCACCTTGAGGCAAGGGTCAGTGCTTGACCTGTGACAGCATGGTGCCTGCGTCACTCACCTCGAATTTGCCAGGGCCTTCCACGTTCAAGGTCAAGACCTTGCCGTCTTTGACCAGCATGGAATAGCGGTTAGATCGCAATCCCAAGCCTTTGCCGGTGAGGTCCAGCGTGAGACCGGTGGCCTTGGCGAAATCAGCGTCTCCGTCGCCCATCATGCGCACCTTGCCAGCCGCATGCAATTCGCGCCCCCAAGCGCCCATCACAAAGGCGTCATTCACGCTCAGACACCAAATTTCATCCACACCTGCGGCGAGCAATGCATCATGGTGTTCGATGTAACCAGGCACATGCTTGGCTGAACACGTCGGGGTGAAAGCACCTGGCAGGGCAAACAAAGCGATGGTCTTGCCAGCGGTGGCCTTGGCCACGTCCACCGGGTTGGGGCCTATGCTGCAACCATTGCCCTCGACTTCAGAATATTCCATCAGGGTGGTGTGGGGGATGGTGTCGCCAACTTTGATCATGCTGTTTGCTCCTGGAAATGAAAATGACCCACGATTGTGGGTCATTTAGGCAAAACCGTGAGAAGGTCAGGGAATAGGTCTTAAACCGCTGGTGCTTTCTCAACCAGGCGAGTAGCCACCCAGTTTTTGGTTTTGGAGATGGGACGGCTTTCGGTGATCTCGATCACGTCGCCCAAATGGTATTGACCGGTTTCATCGTGCGCATGGTATTTGCTCGATTTGCCGACGATCTTGCCGTACAGCGCGTGCTTGACGCGACGCTCGACCAACACGGTGACGGTTTTAGCGCGCTTGGCACTGACCACTTTACCGATCAAGGTGCGCTTGAGTGATTTCTTGGCTTCTGTCATGTTCACTCCTTCGCCTTGGCTTGTTGTTCGGCCAAAATGGTTTTGGCGCGTGCAATGCTGCGACGGGCCACTTTCATTTGCGCTGTGTTGGTCAATTGTTGAGTCGCTTTTTGCATGCGCATGTTGAAATGCGCTTTTTGCAATTCCTTGATTTCGGTTTGCAAACCAGCGGCGTCTTTTTGGCGTAATTCAGATGTTTTCATGTTGTCTCCTGAATCACTGGCCAATCAGGCGCGAAACAAAGGTGGTGCGCAAAGGCAGTTTGGCAGCTGCCAAACGGAATGCTTCACGCGCGAGTTCTTCGGGCACACCGACGATTTCATACAACACCTTGCCGGGCTGAATTTCAGCCACGTAGTACTCGGGGTTGCCTTTACCGTTACCCATGCGAACCTCTGCAGGCTTTTGGGAAATGGGTTTGTCGGGGAAAATACGAATCCAAATGCGTCCACCACGTTTGACGTGACGGGAAATCGCACGGCGAGCGGATTCGATTTGGCGAGCTGTCAAGCGACCGCGGTCGGTTGATTTCAGGCCAAAGTCACCGAACGCCACGGTGTTGCCACGGGTGGCAATGCCGGTGTTGCGACCTTTTTGTTCCTTGCGGTATTTACGGCGCGCTGGTTGCAGCATGCTTATTCTCCTTTGCCGTCCGCAGCCGTGCCAGTGGATGCGGGCGCGGCTACCTTGCGGACGCGCTTGACGGTGGTTTTGGGAGCATCGGTGGCTTCAGCGGGTTTATCGCTGCCATCCGCCGGTGCGGCATTGGTGCCAGCTGGACGACGAGCGCCACGGGCTGGAGGACGATCGCCTGCGGGGCGAGCATCGCGACGGGGACCGCGTGGGCGGCGCTCGTCATCTGAACGGGGTTCTTGTGCAGCAGGTGCATCGTTGCGGCCCAAGGTGTCACCTTTGTAGACCCACACCTTGACACCGATGATGCCGTAAGTGGTTTTGGCTTCAGAGGTGGCGTAGTCGATGTCAGCACGCAAAGTATGAAGTGGCACGCGACCTTCGCGGTACCACTCGGTACGTGCAATCTCGATGCCGTTCAAACGACCTGCAGACATGATCTTGATGCCTTGGGCACCCAGACGCATGGCGTTTTGCATGGCGCGTTTCATGGCGCGGCGGAACATGATCCGCTTTTCGAGCTGCTGGGTGATGCTGTCTGCGATCAGTTGGGCATCGATTTCAGGCTTGCGCACTTCTTCGATGTTGACGGCGACAGGCACGCCCAAACGCGCGGCCAATTCTTTCTTGAGGTTTTCAATGTCCTCACCTTTTTTACCGATGACCACGCCTGGACGTGCGGAAAAAATGGTGATGCGGGCATTTTTGGCAGGGCGCTCAATCAAGATGCGCGACACAGCCGCGTTCTTGAGTTTGACCTTGAGGTACTCACGCACCTTGATGTCTTCGGCCAGCATGCCGGCGAAGTCTTTGTTAGAGGCGTACCAGCGGCTGGCCCAGTTGCGGCTGACCGACAGGCGGAACCCGGTGGGGTGGATTTTTTGTCCCATATCTTCCTAGACCTTTCAGTTGCCGACCGTCACATACACATGGCATGTGGGCTTGCTGATGCTGTTGCCGCGGCCTTTAGCACGCGCTGTGAAACGCTTGAGGGTTGCGCCTTGTTCCACGTAAATGGTCTTGACGCGCAACTCGTCAATGTCCGCGCCATCGTTATGCTCGGCATTGGCGATGGCGGATTCGAGCACCTTTTTAACAATGCCCGCTGCTTTTTTCTGTGTGAAGGTCAGGATGTTTAAAGCCTGGTCCACTTTTTTGCCGCGAATCAAGTCTGCTACCAAACGGCCTTTGTCGACCGATAAGCGCACACCTCGCAGGACTGCACGTGTTTCCATAGCTGCTCCTTACTTCTTCTGGACTTTTTTGTCCGCCGGATGGCCTTTGAAGGTCCGCGTCAAGGCGAATTCGCCCAACTTGTGACCCACCATTTGGTCGGTGATATAGACCGGCACATGTTGCTTGCCGTTGTGGACCGCGATGGTCAAGCCGATGAAATCAGGCAACACCATCGAACGGCGTGACCAAGTTTTGATGGGCTTTTTGTCCTTGGTGGCAACGGCTTTTTCCGTTTTGGCCAACAAGTGGTGGTCCACAAACGGGCCTTTTTTGAGTGAGCGTGTCATGTGTTAACCCTTATTTCTTGCGACGCGAGACGATCATGACTTGCGTGCGCTTGTTGTTGCGGGTGCGGTAGCCTTTGGTCAGGTTGCCCCATGGGTCAACCGGAGCACGACCTTCGCCTGTGCGACCTTCACCACCACCGTGTGGGTGATCAATTGGGTTCATGGCCACACCACGCACGGTTGGGCGGATACCCATCCAGCGCTTGACACCGGCCTTGCCCAATTGGCGCAAGCTGTGTTCTTCGTTGGCGACTTCACCAATCGTTGCGCGGCATTCGATGTGGATCTTGCGAACCTCACCTGAGCGCATACGCACCTGAGCGTAGGTGCCTTCACGTGCCAACAAGGTGGCTGAAGTACCCGCCGAGCGAGCGATTTGAGCACCTTTGCCAGGACGCAACTCGATGCAGTGGATGGTTGAACCCACGGGGATGTTGCGAATGGGCAAAGTGTTGCCAGCACGGATCGGTGCTTCTGAACCGCTGTGAATCGTGGCACCCACTTCCAAACCGCGTGGCGCAATGATGTAGGTGCGCTCGCCATCGGCGTAGCAAACCAGTGCAATGTGCGCTGTGCGGTTGGGGTCGTATTCGATGCGTTCAACTTTGGCAGGTATGCCATCCTTGACGCGACGGAAGTCGACCACGCGGTAGTGGTGCTTGTGACCACCGCCTTTGTGGCGGGTGGTGATGTGACCATTGTTGTTGCGACCCGCTTTTTGGAACTGTGGTTCCAGCAGGGGTGCAAAACCTGGGCCTTTGAACAAATGGTCACGCGTGACCTTGACCACACCCCGTTGACCGGGTGAGGTTGGTTTCATTTTGATGACTGCCATGATTAAGCCACCTCTCCAGACAGGTTCAGCTCTTGTCCGGCCTTGAGCGTCACATAAGCTTTACGCACATGATCGCGGCGACCAACAGAGCGGCCAAAACGCTTGGTTTTGCCTTTGATATTGACCACAGACACGCCTTGCACCTCGACCTTGAACATGAGTTCAACTGCGGCCTTGATTTCGGGCTTGGTGGCGTTTTGCAGCACTTTGAACGTGACTGCGTTAGATTTCTCGGCAACCATGGTGGCTTTTTCAGACACGATGGGCGCAACCAACACAGCCATCAAACGGCCTTCGTCGTATTTGGTGGTGCTCATGCGAACATCTCCTTGAGTTTGTCGACAGCGCCCTTGGTGACCAATACTTTCTTGTAGTGGACCAAAGAGACGGGGTCGGCATAGCGCGGCTCAACCACCAACACGTTGGCCAGGTTGCGTGCTGCGAAGTACAAGTTGTCATCGACTTCTTCAGAGATGACCAACACGGACTGCAGGTTCATGGCCTTCAATTTGGAGGCCAGCAACTTGGTTTTGGGCGCTTCGATTTTGAGGGAGTCAACCACTGCCAAACGGCCTTCACGGACCAACTGAGAGAAGATGGCAGCCATGCCTGCGCGGTACATCTTCTTGTTGATCTTTTGGGTGAAGTTTTCTTCTGGGCTGTTAGGGAAAGCGCGACCGCCTCCACGCCAGATGGGCGAAGAAGTCATACCAGCGCGAGCACGGCCTGTGCCTTTTTGCTTGAACGGCTTCTTGGTGGAGTGCTTGACTTGTTCGCGGTCTTTTTGAGCGCGTGTGCCTTGGCGTGCATTGGCTTGGTAGGCGACCACGATCTGGTGAACCAAATCTTCGTTGTAGTCACGGCCAAACAATGTTTCAGGCGCGTCGTATTTGGCAGAAGCCTGGCCTTGGTCGTTCAGGAGTTCGATTTGCATCAGTTGGCTCCCTTGGATTTGGCTTTGATGGCATGACGAACAGTCACGAAACCACCGGCTGATCCAGGCACTGCGCCTTTGATCAACAACAATTGACGGGCTTCGTCGATGCGAATCACGTCGAGGTTTTGGGTGGTCACTGTTTCATCGCCCATGTGGCCAGACATTTTTTTGCCTGGGAACACGCGACCGGGGTCTTGTGCCATGGAGATGGAGCCGGGCACATTGTGCGAACGGCTGTTACCGTGAGACGCACGTTGTGAGCGGAAGTTGTGACGCTTGATGGTGCCCGCAAAGCCTTTACCGATGGAAGTGCCTTGCACGTCCACTTTTTCGCCAACGGTGAAGATGGCGGCGGCAGGCACAGAAGAACCGGCAGGGTATTGCGCTGCGGTCTCTGCGGTGACACGGAATTCTTGGGTGACTTCACCGGCTTCAACGCCAGCTTTGGCCATGTGACCGGCTTGCGGCTTGGTGACACGCGAAGCTTTGCGTGCGCCGAAGGTGACCTGCAAGGCCACGTAGCCGTCATTTTCTTGGGTTTTGACCTGGGTCACGCGGTTGTTAGAAACATCTACCACTGTGACAGGCACTGCGTCCCCATCATCAGTGAACAGACGCATCATGCCCACCTTGCGGCCCAGCAATCCCAATCGATTGCTTTGACTCATGTTGTTCTCCAAAACTTTCACCGCGGTCACTTCAATTGGCAACTGCGTTTGGTGTATGAAAGAAGGTTGATAATTTCCCCGCGCTTTTGCGCAGAGCCTTGGATTGTAGCTGAAAACCAGCCATGTGCCAGCCTTCAGCTCAATCCAACGTCAGCGTCTCTTGTGAAGACGTCTTTTGTATTACTGCAATTTGATTTCGACGTCCACACCGGCTGGCAAATCGAGCTTCATCAAAGCGTCAACTGTTTTGTCGGTGGGGTCAACGATGTCCATCAAACGTTGATGGGTGCGGATTTCAAGTTGGTCACGGCTGGACTTGTTCACGTGAGGTGAACGCAAGATGTCGAAACGCTTCATGCGGGTTGGCAAAGGCACGGGGCCTTTGACAATCGCGCCGGTGCGCTTGGCCGTGTCCACGATTTCAGCCGCGGATTGGTCGATCAATTTGTAGTCGAATGCTTTGAGGCGGATGCGGATTTTTTGCTTTGAAGACATGTTGTTTCCTTAAGCAATGATCTTGGCAACCACACCGGCACCAACGGTTTTGCCGCCTTCGCGGATCGCGAAGCGCAAACCTTCTTCCATCGCAATCGGGTGGATCAACTTCACCGTGATCGACACGTTGTCACCAGGCATCACCATCTCTTTGCCTTCTGGCAACTCGATCGCGCCGGTCACGTCCGTTGTGCGGAAGTAGAACTGGGGACGGTAGTTG
This sequence comes from uncultured Burkholderiales bacterium, assembly GCA_903956845.1. GTDB lineage: Bacteria > Pseudomonadota > Gammaproteobacteria > Burkholderiales > Burkholderiaceae_C > Limnohabitans. Next base: position 23,010 of record CAJBOO010000180.1, on the reverse strand, counting down.
TTGAAGAAAGGTGTGTGGCGTCCGCCCTCATCCTTGCTCAACACATAAATCTCAGCCGTGAAATGCGTGTGTGGCTTGACCGAACCGGGCTTGCACAGCACTTGGCCGCGCTGCACGTCTTCGCGCTTGGTGCCGCGCAACAAAATACCCACGTTGTCGCCCGCTTGACCTTGGTCCAGCAGCTTGCGGAACATCTCCACGCCAGTACACGTGGTCTTGACCGTGTCAACGATACCCACGATCTCAATCTCTTCACCCACCTTGATGATGCCGCGCTCAACACGACCTGTCACCACGGTACCGCGGCCAGAGATCGAGAACACGTCTTCCACAGGCATCAAGAACGCGCCATCCACCGCACGCTCAGGTGTGGGGATGTAGGTGTCCAACGCTTCGGCCAATTTGAAGATCGCCTCTTCGCCCAAAGGACCCTTGTCACCCTCCAAAGCCAGCTTGGCTGAGCCGTGGATGATCGGTGTGGTGTCGCCAGGGAAATCGTATTTGTCGAGCAACTCGCGCACTTCCATCTCGACCAGCTCGAGCAATTCGGCGTCGTCGACCATGTCGCACTTGTTCAAGAAAACGATGATGTAAGGCACACCCACTTGGCGTGCCAACAAAATGTGTTCACGCGTCTGGGGCATGGGGCCGTCAGCGGCCGAGCACACCAAAATCGCGCCGTCCATCTGCGCCGCACCCGTGATCATGTTCTTCACATAGTCAGCGTGTCCAGGGCAGTCCACGTGCGCGTAGTGACGGTTTTGTGTCTCGTACTCCACGTGCGCGGTGTTGATCGTGATGCCGCGAGCCTTCTCTTCAGGCGCCGCGTCAATTTGGTCGTAGGCCTTGGCCACACCACCAAACTTAGCCGACAAAATCGTCGTGATCGCCGCTGTCAGCGTCGTCTTGCCATGGTCAACGTGGCCAATCGTGCCCACGTTCACGTGCGGTTTGGTCCGCTCAAACTTGCCTTTTGCCATTTTCAATTCTCCAAAGAACAATGCCCGTGTTTGGTTTTACGTCTGCACGGTACTGCTGATTCGTTTTGCACGGGTGACAAAACGGCGCACCGTCGCAGACACGCTTGGTCTGCAAGGTCAGCCAAGCCATGAAGGGCTTGAGATGACCTGTTTGTGTTTACTTCGCCCTGGCTGCCACGATCGCTTCTGCGACGTTGCGAGGTGCTTCTGTGTAGTGTTTGAATTCCATGGAATAGGTCGCGCGACCTTGAGACATGGAACGCAAGGTGGTGGAGTAACCGAACATCTCGGACAAGGGCACTTCTGCCTTGATGGCTTTGCCGCCACCAACCATGTCTTCCATGCCCTGCACCATGCCACGGCGTGAGGACAAATCGCCCATCACGTTACCGGCGTAGTCTTCAGGGGTTTCGACTTCCACGGCCATCATGGGCTCGAGGATAACGGGGCTGGCTTTTTTACAGCCTTCTTTGAAACCAAAGATGGCCGCCATCTTGAACGCCATTTCTGACGAGTCGACATCGTGGTAAGAACCGAAGTGCAATGTCACTTTGACGTCCACCACGGGGTAGCCAGCGAGCACGCCAGCGGTCAAGGCTTCGATCACGCCTTTTTCCACGGCAGGGATGTATTCGCGGGGAACCACACCACCCTTGATCGCATCCACAAACTCAAAGCCTTTGCCAGCTTCGTTGGGCTCGATCTTGAAGACCACGTGACCGTATTGACCTTTACCACCAGACTGACGAACAAACTTGCCTTCGCTGTCTTCAATGGTTTTGCGGATGGTTTCGCGATAAGCCACTTGAGGCTTGCCCACGTTGGCTTCCACACCGAACTCACGCTTCATGCGGTCCACGATGATCTCGAGGTGCAATTCGCCCATACCGGCAATGATGGTCTGGCCTGATTCTTCGTCGGTCTTGACGCGGAAGGAAGGATCTTCAGCCGCCAAGCGTTGCAAGGCGATGCCCATTTTTTCTTGGTCAGCTTTGGTCTTGGGCTCGACAGCCTGTGCAATCACAGGCTCTGGGAACACCATGCGCTCGAGCATCACGATGTTGTCGGGATCGCACAAGGTTTCGCCGGTGGTCACGTCTTTCAAACCCACGCAAGCCGCGATGTCGCCAGCGCAAATTTCATCGACTTCTTCACGGTTGTTGGCGTGCATTTGCACGATACGACCGATACGCTCTTTCTTGCCTTTGATCGGGTTGTAAACCGTGTCGCCCTTTTTCAAGACGCCGGAGTACACACGCACGAAAGTGAGTTGTCCGACGAACGGGTCGGTCATCAATTTGAACGCGAGTGAAGAGAATTTTTCGTTGTCGTCGGCTTTGCGGAAGACTTCTTTTTCGTCGTCATCCGTGCCACCCACAGGCGGGATGTCGATGGGGGAAGGCATCAACTCGATGACCGCATCCAACATACGCTGCACGCCTTTGTTCTTGAAAGCCGTGCCGCACATCATGGGCTGAATCTCACTGGCGATGGTGCGAATGCGCAGACCATGGGTGATTTCAGCTTCGGTCAAGTCACCTTCTTCGAGGTACTTGTTCATCAACTCTTCAGAGGCTTCGGCGGCCGCTTCGACCATGCCTTCACGCCATTTTTTCGCGTCTTCCACCAGTTCGGCTGGGATGTCTTCGAATGTGAATTTCATGCCCTGGGAAGCTTCATCCCAAATGATGGCCTTCATCTTGCGCAAGTCAACCACGCCACGGAAGTTTTCTTCTGCGCCAATGGGGATCACGATGGGAATGGGGTTGGCTTTCAAGCGCAATTTCATTTGGTCGTAGACCTTGAAGAAATTGGCACCAGTGCGGTCCATTTTGTTCACAAAGGCCAAGCGTGGCACTTTGTATTTGTTGGCTTGACGCCAAACGGTTTCAGATTGGGGTTGCACACCACCCACCGCGCAATAGACCATGCAAGCGCCGTCGAGCACGCGCATAGAACGCTCCACTTCGATGGTGAAGTCAACGTGTCCAGGGGTGTCAATGATGTTGATGCGGTGCTCAGGGAAAGAGGCATCCATGCCCTTCCAGAAACAGGTGGTGGCCGCTGACGTGATCGTGATGCCACGCTCTTGCTCTTGCTCCATCCAGTCCATGGTGGCGGCACCGTCGTGCACTTCACCGATTTTGTGGTTCACGCCGGTGTAGTAAAGAATGCGCTCGGTCGTGGTGGTTTTGCCTGCATCGATGTGGGCAGAAATACCGATATTGCGATAGCGCTCGATAGGAGTCTTGCGTGCCATGGATCAACCTCTTGGGAATTCAATTAAAAACAAAAAATCGCTACACCACTTGTGGTGGGTAGCGAGCAGGTCTCAGTCTAAGCAGGTCGTGCGAAAAATACGTGACAACGCAACGACGACCCCAGCCAGCCAAGAGACCCGCCTGGCGGGCGCTCTTAGAAGCGGAAGTGTGAGAAGGCCTTGTTGGCTTCAGCCATGCGGTGAACTTCGTCACGCTTTTTCATGGCGCCGCCACGGCCTTCAGCCGCTTCGAGCAATTCGTTGGCCAACCGCAGTGCCATGGATTTCTCACCACGCTTGCGGGCGGCTTCTTTGATCCAACGCATGGACAAAGCCAAGCGACGCACAGGGCGCACTTCAACCGGCACTTGGTAATTGGCACCACCGACGCGGCGGGATTTCACCTCGACCATGGGCTTGACGTTGTTGATGGCGTGGCTAAAGAGCTCCAAGGGGTCTTTGCCAGATTTGGCCTGGATTTGCTCCAGAGCGCCGTAGATGATGCGTTCAGCGACAGCTTTTTTGCCGCTTTCCATCACCACGTTCATGAATTTAGAGAGTTCGATGTTGCCGTATTTAGGATCAGGCAGTATTTCCCGTTTCGGGACTTCGCGACGACGTGGCATGTTGCTTCCTTTGTGTTTCAGTTGGATGTGCTTTGCACACCCGCGAAGACCATGAAGGCCTCCACTTACTCGACCCGCGCGAACAACAGGTTCGCTCTAACGGGTCTTTGCTGCGGCAAGCCCAGCCAGAGCCTGCACAGCACCTGATGAAAATCAGGCTTTCTTGGGGCGCTTGGCGCCGTATTTGGAACGAGATTGCTTGCGGTCTTTGACGCCTTGCAAGTCGAGTGAACCGCGCACGATGTGATAACGCACACCTGGCAAATCCTTGACACGACCGCCGCGCACCAACACCACAGAGTGCTCTTGCAAGTTGTGGCCTTCACCGCCGATGTAGGAGATGACCTCGAAACCGTTGGTCAAGCGAACCTTGGCTACTTTACGCAGCGCAGAGATTGGCTTTATCGGAGTGGTGGTGTACACGCGTGTACAAACGCCACGGCGCTGGGGCGAATTTTGCATCGCAGGGCTCTTGGACTTGGTCTTTTCGACCTCGCGTCCATGACGCACCAATTGATTGATGGTTGGCATTGAAAACGTCCTTCAACGTAACAGGGTTCGGTAAATTCCGAAAAGCCTGACAGTATAGCAGTGATGGCGGGGTTGGCCTAATTGTCCGAATCAGCTCACGAAATGAATACCTAAATAGTCACTTGAGCCAAAGGGTGAGCGAGTCCCATGTGCGGCCAACAAAACCAGCTTCCTCGACCGACGTCAGCGCCAGCAAGGGAATGTCGGCCAAAGGCACTTGGTCCAACATGACTTTGAGGGTGGCGACTTGTTGGTTTTTTTGCAACGGTGCGAGCAAGGGGTCGGGGCGGGTGACCAAGGTTTTCAAGCGGGCTGCTTGTCCTTGCGGCACCGCCACCACGATGGGTGCAGGGCGACCCAAACCCACTTGGCTTTCTTTGCCTTTGAACACGGCAGGCGTGACCACCGCTTGGTTGGCTTCAAACAGTTTGATGCCGTCATAGGCGGTGTAGCCCCAGTTCAAGAGCTTTTGGGCTTCCTCGGCACGGGCGTTTTCGCTGCTGGCCCCCAGGACGATGGCCACCAATCGACGGCCTTGCAAGTTGGGGAAATCACGTTTGGCCGTGGCCACCAAACAAAAGCCTGCCGCATCGGTGTGGCCAGTTTTCAGGCCATCCACCGTGGGGTCCCTGAACAACAACAGGTTGCGGTTGGTGTCATTGGCGGCAGGGGTGCCTGCATAGCGGTATTTTTTGATCGCGTAGAAGCCCACGAAATCCGGGAAGTCTTGCATCAGGCGGACAGACAAAATCGACAAATCACGTGCTGTGGTGGTGTGCCCCGACTCGGTCAATCCTTCTGGGTTTTTGTATGCCGTGTTGAGCATGCCCAATGCTTTGGCTTGGGCATTCATCATCTGCACGAAATGCTCGCTGGTGCCGCCCACACCTTCGGCCAATGCCATGGTGGCGTCATTGCCGGACTGCACGATCATGCCCTTGATCAGGTCCTCGACAGGGACTTGCATTTTCGGGTCGATGAACATGCGCGAGCCAGGCATCTTCCAGGCTTTCGGACTGACAGAAAGCGTTTGTTGCAGCGAGATTTTTTTATTGCGCAATGCATCAAAGGTCAAGTAAGCGGTCATCAACTTGGTCAATGAGGCGGGCTCGATCGGCACGTCTGCGTCTTTTTGTGCCAACACTTGGTTGGCGGTGACATCCAACAGCAAGTACGCGCGGGCAGCGATATCAGGGGCCTGTGGTACCTGGGCTTGCGCCGACAAACTGAGGACACACGCGGCAAACCAAAGTGAAAACTGTTTTGTCATGAAAACCGATGAAAGATGAAGACGTGTCAGGCCTGGAGGTGGCGCAAGGCCAAGGATTTGAGCAAGGGCAATTGTCCATGAAAGAAATGCCCCCCACCGGGCACGACCATCACCGGCAGTTGTTGGGGGCGAGCCCAATCCATCACCCCCGCCAAAGCCACGGTGTCGTCTTGCTCGCCGTGGATCACCAAGGTTTGGGCATGGGCCTCAGGCGGCAATGCGGGCGCCGGAAATTTAGGCACGGCCGTTCCCACCAGGATGGTGGTTGCCAAACGGCCTGTTGGCCACAAGGCTTGCACCGCCTGAGCCGCCACATAGGCACCGAAAGAAAAACCGGCCAAGGCCAAGGGACCCAGGGGCGCCAGTTGATCCATGAGGGACAACAGGTCTTGCGCCTCTCCAAGTCCGTTGTCATGTTCGCCAGTGCTCATGCCTACGCCTCGAAAATTGAAACGCAAGGTGTTCCAGCCCGTTTGCACGTGGGCTCGCGCCAGGGTTTGCACCACTTTGTTGTCCATGGTGCCGCCAAACAAGGGATGCGGATGAGCGATCACCGCCAAGCCACGCGACGCGCCGTCAGGTCGATCCAACACCGCTTCGACGGCCCGGCCGTCAACCTGCAAGCTCAGGCGTTGACTGAGGGACACGGCTCAATGTCCGACATCGTCGCCCAGGCGCAGGCGTTCAACCACTTGTCCGTTTTTCAAGTGGGATTGCATGATCTCGTCGATGTCTTTGTTGTCGACATAGGTGTACCAAACCGCCTCGGGATACACCACCATCACCGGTCCACCGGCACAACGGTCCAGGCAACCCGCTTGGCTGATGCGCACGCCGCCAGGCCCACCCATTTCTGCGTGTTTGATGGCGGATTTGCAATGCTTGAAGGCCTCTTGTGCCGCGTGATTGGCGCAGCTTTCGCGCGGCGCCTCACGCTGGTTCAGGCAAAAAAACACGTGGTGTTTGAAGTAACTGTTTGAACTCATCTTTTCATTCTAGGGCCGGCTGTCGCTGGGCTGGCTTGAGGGCCCTCCACCAGCGCGCAGACCCCAAAAGCAACAAAGCCCAAGGCCACGACCAATTGAGCCACTGGGTCAAACCATGAAAGCGGATGAAGCGTCCTTGCTCCCAGGTTTGCACGGTCTGAGACAAATACACACTGGCGGTGAGTTGGTTGACCCACAGCATCAAGAGCAATTGCGCCAGCAGCATGCCCCCCAGTGTCCAGGCCAACGACAAACGCAGGGCCAGCAAGGAGAGCAAACACCCCCAAGCCAAACCTGCAAACACCGAAGCGTCTAACCAAGACCAGGCGTGGGCCGGGCCATAGGTCAAGGCAGCCGACAAGGCATTGAACAAGACGGCGGCCACCACCACGCCAAACACCCAGACATGGCGTTGCTCGGGCTTGCGCAGCACACTCTGCCCCAACAAGGCGGGCACCAGCACCCCTAAAGCCACGCAGACCACCACCATGAAAGGGGACAAGCCCACCAAAAAACCATCGGCCGGGATGTGGTGCAACCACTGCCATTGAGGAAAATCTTGCAGCACGGTCTCGCGCAAACGCGCCAGCACCTGACCCAGCCCCAAGGGCACACTCATTGGAAACAACAAGGCCAAGGGCCACAACACCATCAGCACCAAGCTGCCGCCGGCGTCAGGCACCAGGCAGTGTTGTCTGAATTGGGCCCAGTGGTAGAGCCAGCCGCGACGCTCCAAGATGGCTGCCAGCACAGCACCCAAGATGCCGCCCAAGGTGTTAGTCATCCAGTCCAACTGCGAGGGCACACGCATGGGCAAGAAGCTCTGCGCTGACTCCAGCACAAAGGACAAGACCCATGCACCTGCGCCACCCAAGGCCAGCGAACCAGGCCGCCGCACGCCGCTGCGCATCGCGGCCAAACACAACCAGAAACCCAGGGGCATGTAGCCCAGCAGGTTGCTCCAGATATCAAAGGCGGTGTTGTAGCGAGGCCACGGCGCACCCACAAACGACCATGGCGCGATGTCTTGGTTGCGCCAATCGTCAAAAGGATAGAGGCTGGCGTAAGAAATCACCAACACGCACAACCAGACCAGGGTCCAGGCCGTGGTTCGGCGTTGGGTGACTGTCATGGCTGTTTAAAAAGGCTTGACCACCACCAGCACCACCACGGCCACCATCAGCAGCACGGGCAGCTCATTGAACCAGCGAAACCACATGTGGGAATGGTGTTCTTGGCCTGCTTCAAAATGCCGCAGGTGGCGCATGCACAGGTGGTGGTAGACCAACACCAGCAGCACCAAGGCCAACTTGGCATGCATCCAGCCGGCTTGCGGGCCCCAGCCAATGCCGTAGCCCAGCCACAGCCACATACCCAAACCCAAGGCGGGCACCATCAACAGGGTGGTGAAGCGCAGGAGTTTGCGGGCCATGAGCAACAAACGTTCACGCTCGGAAATGGAACCCGGGTCCACCATGGCGAGGTTGACAAAAATACGTGGCAGGTAGAACAAGCCGGCAAACCAGCTGGCCACGAAAACGATATGAAAGGCTTTGACCCAGAGCATGGACTGAGTTTAGTGGCTGGGGCCAGGGCTTGGCCACCTCGGGTTTCACCCCAAAGTCTGGCCAGTGCCTTGCGGCACAATTTCGCCATGACCATACCCACCCACTTCCCTGCCACCCGCCCGCGCCGCTTGCGCCGCGATGACTTCACCCGCCGCTTGGTGCGCGAAAACGCCGTGAGCGTGAACGACTTGATTTACCCGGTGTTTGTGCTGGATGGCCAGAAAAAACGCGAGGCCGTGGCTTCCATGCCAGGCGTTGAGCGCGTCAGCCTCGATTTGCTGATGCCGGTGGCTGAGCAATGCGTCAAGTTAGGCATCCCTGTCATGGCTTTGTTTCCGGTGATCGACCCCAGCCTGAAAACCGAGGACGGCAGAGAAGCCACCAACCCCGACGGCTTGGTGCCGCGTGTGGTGCGCGCCTTGAAAAAAGCATTCCCGGATTTGGGTGTGATGACCGATGTGGCGCTGGACCCATTCACCAGCCATGGCCAAGATGGTTGGTTGGATGACACCGGCTACATCCTCAACGATGAAACGGTTGACGTGTTGGTCCAACAAGCGCTCACCCAAGCCGAGGCAGGCGTGGACATCGTTGCGCCCAGCGACATGATGGACGGGCGCATTGGTGCGATTCGCAACGCCTTGGAAGCCAAAGGGCACATCCACACCCGGATCATGGCCTACAGCGCCAAGTACGCGAGTGCGTTTTACGGGCCTTTCCGCGACGCCGTGGGTTCGGCAGGCAACCTGGGCAAAAGCAACAAGAAGGTCTACCAAATGGACGCGGGCAACAGCGACGAGGCCTTGCGTGAGGTGGCCATGGACATCGCCGAAGGCGCCGATATGGTGATGGTCAAGCCCGGCATGCCTTACCTGGACATCGTGCGCCGCGTGAAAGACGAGTTCAAGGTGCCCACTTTCGCCTACCAAGTGTCAGGTGAATACGCCATGCTCAAAGCCGCGGCGCACAACGGTTGGCTCGACCATGACGGGGTGATGATGGAGAGTTTGCTGGCGTTCAAGCGCGCAGGCGCGGATGGCGTGCTCACCTATTTCGCCATCGCTGCGGCTGAAAAGCTTCGCCAAGAAAGCTGAATCAGTCGCCCAGGTGGCGGATGAAAAACGCCAAGGTGCGCTCTAAAGCCAGGTCGGCCGCGGGTGCGTTGTAAGACCCCCGGTGGTCGCAGTTGAAACCGTGGTCAGCGTCATACACCTCGACTTGCACCTGGGGCTGCGCTTGTCGAAAGGCCTCTACCGTGTCCATGGGGATGATCGGGTCTTGGTTGCCAAAGTGGGCCAACACCGGACACACCGCCTGCCTGGCCCGTTCGTCGGGCAAGGTCATGCCGCCGCCGTAATAACTCACGGCTGCGCTCAGCCCCTGAATTTGGCCAGCGGCTCGCCAGGTCAACAAGCCACCCCAACAGTAACCAACGATGCCCACCAAACCGCCAGCGGCTTGGTCTGCATGGGCAACGGCAGCTTGCACCTCGGCCAAGACGCCAGGCGCGGGCAAGGCTTCGGCCTGGTTTTTGAGCGAGCGGCCCTGGGCAATGTCTTCAGGGGTGTAACCCAACTCCACACCCGTTTTCAAACGGGCAAAGGTGTCTGGCACGATGGCCAAAAAACCCGCCATGGCAAACCCGTCTGCGACCGCGCGGATGTGTTTGTTGACGCCGAAAATTTCCGGCAGGATGACAATCGCTGCCCGCGGCTTGAGCTTGGGCTGAGCCAAATAGGCCTCGCTCACAAAGCCATCTTCAGCCCTTAAATCGATGAGTTGTCCCATGCGCTTTGCTCCTTCAGCCAGCTTGCAAGCGGCGCTCTAAAAAATCAAGCCTGTCCTGGCCCCAAAACAATTCGCCTTGAACCACGTAGGTGGGTGCACCAAACACGCCCAGCGCCAAAGCCTCTTCGGTATGGGCTTGGTAGACGGCCTGCACATTGGCTTGCAGCGATTGCGACAAGCGTTCAGCCGGCAACTGCTGTTCATGCACAACCTCGGCCAACACGGCATGGTCGGCCAAGTTGCGCTCTTGCACCCAGACCACCTTGAGCAAGGCATCGCACAGTTGCATCGCGGCGTGATCGCCATCTTGCGAAGCCACGGCGATGATCAACCGTGCGGCATCGTCGCCCGAAACCGGGAAAAACCGGGGATGCAGGTTCAGGGGCAATTGCAACAAGTGTGAAAAGCGCTGCAACTCGACCAAACGGTAGGCCTGGCGTTGCGGTGCGCGTTGACCCAAGGGCAAGCCGCCGCTGGCCGGGAAAATTTGTCCGCCAATGTCCACCGGCTTGATGCGCACCTGCGCACCATGGGCTTGCGCCATGTCGGTCAAGCGGGCGTGGCCCAAATAGGTCCAGGGGCTTTGGGGGGCCATGTAGTAATCGATCGTGAGTGACATGCTGCGTTCCAGTCGTGTTATCTTTTTCGCTTGCCGCGCCGCAAGCCTTGATGCGGCATCCTACTATTTCATTGCAGCGCTGCGCCGCGCCTGGGAGACACCTTGAGCCAAACCTTGAAACCCATTTTGCTGGTTACCGGCGGCGGCCGTGGCATTGGCGCGGCCACTGCCGTCTTGGCCGCCAGCCAAGGCTGGGCGGTGGCGGTGAACTATGCCCAAGACGCCGAGTCGGCTGCCCAGGTGGTGGCGCAGATCGAAACCGCCGGTGGCCAAGCGCGTGCGTTTCAAGCCAATGTGGCCGAAGAAGCCGAGGTGATGGCCATGTTCGAGGCGATCGACGCGCACATGGGTCGACTCAGAGGCCTGGTGAACAACGCGGGCGTGGTCGATGTCTACGCACGGGTCGATGAAATGAGCGTGGCTCGCCTCAAGCGCATGTTCGAAGTGAACGTGTTGGGCAGTTTCATTTGCGCCCGTGAAGCCGTGCGGCGCATGAGCCCCAAGCATGGCGGCACAGGCGGCAGCATCGTGAATGTCTCGAGCGCAGCCTCGCGCATTGGTTCGCCCGGTCAGTACGTGGATTACGCCAGCGCCAAAGGCGCGATCGACACCTTCACCTTGGGGCTGGCCAAAGAAGTCGCCGGCGAAAACATCCGGGTCAATGCGGTGCGCCCCGGTTTGATCGACACCGACATCCATGCCTCGGGTGGCAAGCCCAACCGGGTGAAAGACCTGCAGCACCTCATCCCGATGGGTCGCGGCGGCACCGCCCAAGAGGTGGCACAAGCCATTGTTTGGTTGCTCAGCGACGCGGCCAGTTACACCACCATGAGTTTGGTGGACGTGTCGGGAGGCCGATGATGTCCCCAACCAAGCTGTACTGGGAAGACTTCGAGGCTGGGCAAGTGCGTGACCTGGGCACCATCACCCCCACGCGAGAAGAGATCATCGCCTTTGCCAGCCAGTTTGACCCTCAGCCATTTCATTTGGACGATGAAGCTGCCCAAGCCTCGGTATTCGGCGGCTTGTGCGCCAGCGGTTGGCACACGTGCGCGATGGCCATGCGCTTGATGGTGACCAACTTCTTGAACAACACCTCCAGCATGGGCTCGCCCGGCTTGGAAGGCATCCAGTGGCGCAAACCGGTGTTTCCGGGTGACACGCTGCGTTTGCAATCCACGGTGCTCGAAACCAAACCCATGGGGCGACGTCCCGACCTAGGGATGACCCGCAACTTGTGGGAGATGTTCAACCAGCACGGCGACGAGGTGCTGCGCATGGAGGGCTGGGGCATGTTCAAGCGCCGGACACCCTTGCCATCCGATGGTCTTTGACTGACTTCTGGATAATGGGTTGTCAATCCATTGATCCCCAAGAGACAAACCCATGAGCGCACCCCTGATCGGTCACCACATCCACGGCCACCCCACCGCTGGGCACAGCGCCCGCAAACAAGCCGTGACCAACCCAGCCACGGGCGCGGTCGCCGCGCAAGTGGCCTTGGGCGACAGTGAAGATGTGAGGCAGGCCGTGGCCGCCGCCCAAGCGGCCTTCCCTGCCTGGGCGGATGCGCCCCCGCTGCGCCGTGCGCGCGTGATGTTCAAGTTTTTGGAGTTGCTGAATCAACACAAAGACGCCTTGGCCCATGCCATCACAGCCGAGCATGGCAAGGTGTTCACGGATGCTCAAGGCGAAGTCGCGCGTGGCATCGACATCGTGGAGTTCGCCACCGGCATCCCGCAATTGCTCAAGGGCGACTACACCGAGCAGGTGTCGACTGGCATCGACAACTGGACCCTGCGCCAGCCCTTGGGCGTGGTGGCGGGCATCACGCCCTTTAACTTTCCGGTGATGGTGCCCATGTGGATGTTCCCCGTGGCCATTGCCGCGGGCAACACCTTTGTGTTGAAGCCCAGCCCGATCGACCCCACGCCCGCCTTGATGATGGCCGATTTGCTCAAGCAAGCCGGCTTGCCCGACGGCGTGTTCAACGTGGTGCAAGGCGACAAAGAGGCGGTCGACGCGTTGTTGGTTCACCCCGACGTCAAAGCGGTGAGCTTTGTCGGCTCTACGCCGATTGCCAACTACATCTATGAAACCGGCGCCCACCACGGCAAACGCGTGCAAGCCTTGGGTGGCGCCAAAAACCACATGGTGGTCATGCCCGACGCCGACCTAGACCAAGTGGTCGATGCACTGATTGGTGCGGCTTACGGATCGGCAGGCGAGCGCTGCATGGCGATTTCCGTGGCAGTCTTGGTCGGCGATGTGGCCGACAAAGTCATCCCCAAACTGATAGCACGCACCCAAACCTTGAAAGTGCTCAACGGCGAAAACCTGGCGGCTGAAATGGGCCCCATCGTCACCCAAGCCGCGCATGACCGCATCACCGGCTACATCGCCCAAGGCGAAAAAGAAGGCGCACGCTTGCTGGTCGATGGCCGAGGCTTCAAGGGCGCATCCGCAGGTGCTGGTTGCGACAACGGTTTTTGGATGGGCGGCACGCTGTTTGACCATGTCACCACCGACATGACCATCTACAAGGAAGAAATTTTTGGGCCCGTGCTCGCTTGTGTGCGGGTGCCTGACTTTGCCACTGCCGTGCAGATCATCAACGACCACGAGTTTGGCAACGGCGTGTCTTGCTTCACCCGCGATGGCAACGTGGCGCGGGAGTTTTCACGGCGCATCCAGGTAGGCATGGTAGGCATCAACGTGCCGATTCCCGTGCCCATGGCCTGGCACGGTTTTGGCGGCTGGAAACGCTCGTTGTTTGGTGACATGCACGCCTACGGTGAAGAAGGTGTGCGTTTTTACACCAAGCAAAAATCCATCATGCAGCGCTGGCCTGAGAGCACGCCCAAGGGTGCCGAGTTCGTCATGCCGACCTCCACCTAAGGCGGTGTTCTCACCATGAGCGACACCGATTTCGACTACATCATCGTTGGCGCTGGCACGGCCGGCTGTTTACTGGCCAACCGCCTGAGCGCCAAGGCCAGCAAACGGGTTTTGCTGATCGAGGCAGGCCGCAAAGACGATTACCACTGGGTGCACATCCCTGTGGGGTATTTGTATTGCATCGGCAACCCACGCACAGACTGGCTGTTCAACACCGAGCCCTCAGCGGGTTTGAATGGACGCAGCCTGCGCTACCCGCGTGGCAAGGTCTTGGGGGGGTGCTCGAGCATCAACGGCATGATTTACATGCGCGGCCAGTCGCGTGACTACGACCACTGGGCCGAGGTCACCGGTGACGCTCGCTGGCGTTGGGACAACGCGCTGCCCTATTTCAAACGCCATGAAGACCACCATTTGGGCGGCGACGCCCTGCACGGGGCGGGTGGCGAATGGCGAGTCGACAAACAACGCTTGCGCTGGGATGTGTTGGACGCCTTTGCCCAAGCAGCGGTGCAAGCGGGCATTCCCGCAACCCCGGATTTCAACCGAGGCACGAACGAAGGCGTGGGCTATTTCGAGGTGAACCAAAAAAACGGCTGGCGCTGGAACACGGCCAAAGCTTTTTTGCGACCCACCTGCTATGGCCGCCCAAACTTCGAAATGTGGACAAACGCGCAAGTCAGTCGCTTGTTGCTGGAAAACCTGCCCGATGGCCGCACGCGTTGCGCAGGTGTGCAGGTGTGGAACGGCCACGAGATGGTGACCGCACACGCCAGCCAAGCCGTGGTGCTGGCCGCCGGCGCGATCGGCTCGCCACACCTCTTGCAGCTGTCTGGCATCGGGCCGGCTGCGCTGCTTCAGCAACACGGCATCACGCCTGCGATTGACCTGCCGGGCGTAGGCGACAACTTGCAAGACCATTTGCAAATCCGCGCGGTCTTCAAGGTCAAGGGCGTGACCACCTTGAACACCTTGGCCAACAGTGGGTGGGGCAAAGCCAAGATCGGCATGGAATACCTGTTCAAACGCAGTGGCCCCATGAGCATGGCGCCTTCGCAACTCGGTGCCTTCACCCGCAGCGACCCCAGCCAGCCTTGGCCCAATATCGAATACCACGTCCAGCCACTGAGCTTGGATGCCTTTGGTGAACCGCTGCACCGCTTTCCTGCCTTCACCGCCAGCGTGTGCAACTTGAACCCCACCAGCCGTGGCACCGTGCAGATCCAAAGCGCCCACTTCGCCCAAGCACCCCTGATCGCACCCAACTACCTGGCCACCGACCAAGACCGCCAAGTGGCTGCCGATTCATTGCGCCTCACGCGCCGCATCGCGGCGCAACCTGCGCTGGCCAAGTACCAGCCAGAGGAGTACAAACCCGGCACGCAGTTTCAAACCGACGAAGACTTGGCGAGGCTGGCGGGTGACATTGGCACCACCATCTTTCACCCAGTGGGTACTGCCCGCATGGGCCGCTTGGATGACCCCTTGGCGGTGGTCGACCCCGAGTTGCGGGTGCGCGATGGTCGGGGCGGTCTGGTGCAGGGCTTGCGCGTGGTGGACGCCAGCGTGATGCCCAGCATCACCAGTGGCAACACCAACAGCCCGGTGCTGATGCTGGCTGAACGCGCAGCAGAGTTGCTGATTCAGGCCGCCAAAACGCCTTGAATCGGGGTAAGCCCTAGGACACTGCGCCGCCGTTTAGCTCTAAAGTTCACTGACTCGCCCGGGCCTTGGTGTCCGGTCAACGAGGGTACGAGGAGATAAACAACACGCGATGGTCAACCGCCCGTCAGCGTGACATGGAAAAAGCACCGCACAACGGTGCTTTTTTTTCGCCAAAGTCATCCCTGCCCCATGGGCCTGCTCATCGTCACCTGACTGTCCGCCTTGGCTGGCTTTGTCGACGCCGTTGTGGGCGGGCGCTTATTCTGATTCTTCGCCCAAGGCGGTTTCATCAGGCACGTTGGTGGCTTTGGGTGGCCAAGGGATGCTGGCGACTGGGCGGGGTTTGCCGATCGGTCGCGTTGCCAAGCCTTTTTGCACTGCCTCCAAGTCTTCTTGCGAGGGATACATGCCCATGAGCACAAAATCAAACACCCGTCTGGCGATGGGAGCCGCACTTTGGGCTCCAAAACCGGCGTTTTCCACCACCATGGCCAGCGCCACTTTGGGGTTTTCTGCGGGAGCGAATGCAATGAACAAGGCATGGTCGCGCAGGCGTTCATCGATCTTGCCCGCGTTGTATTTTTCGTTTTGCTTGATCGTGAAAACCTGGGCCGTGCCGGTTTTGCCTGCACTCGTGTAACTCGCGCTGGCGAAACTGGCTGCGGAGGTGCCCTCCAAATTCACACCGATCATGGCCTGTCGGATGACCTCGATGTCCTCGGGTTTGAAGCCCATGCTTTGGGGCGGATCCTTCACCACCTGCTGGCTTTCTTTGGTCTCCACGTCTTTGACCTCGCGGACCAAGTGCGGGCGGGTGCGGGCGCCGCCATTGGCCAAGATGGCTGTGGCATTGGCCAACTGCAGCATGGTGAAGCTGTTGTAGCCCTGTCCAATGCCCAAAGAAATGGTTTCACCCGAATACCAGCGCTGCTGCTCGGCTCGTTTGTAACTGGAGCGCTTCCATTCGGTGGAGGGCAAGATGCCACGCGACTCGCCTTGGATATCGATGCCGGTGAGTTGCCCAAAACCCAAGGGCTTCATTTGGTCGTGGATCGCATCCACACCCATGTCACGCGCCAAGGTGTAGTAGTAGGTGTCGCACGACTCCACAATCGACTTGTACATGTCAACCGAACCATGCCCGCCCTCTTTGTCGTCGCGGAAGCGGTGGTTACCGAACATGAAAAAACCTGGGTCACTCACCAAGAAACTGGGCGAACGCTTGCCGGTGTTCAATGCCGCCAAGGACATGAAGGGCTTGTACGTCGAACCTGGCGGATAGGTGCCGCGCAAAGCACGGTTGAGCAAGGGCTTGTCAGGCGACTCATTGAGTTTTTGCCAATTGTTGGTGTCGATCCCCTCGACAAACAAGTTGGGGTCAAACGTGGGCTTGCTGACAAAGGCCAGTACCTCGCCATTGCTCGGGTCCAAGGCCACCAAGGCACCACGACGCTCACCGTACAAATCTTCCACCAACTTTTGCAGTTTGATGTCGAGGGACAGCACCACGGTGTTGCCTGGGGTGGCGGGGCTGCTGCGCAAGCGGCGCACCGCTCGACCGCCAGCCGAAGTCTCCATTTGGTGAACGCCGGTTTGGCCATGGAGTTGCCGCTCGTAACTTTGCTCGACGCCCAACTTGCCGATGTAATCCGTGCCACGGTAGTTGCCCACGTTGTCAGACTCTTCGAGCTTTTCTTTTTCCGACTGGTTGATGCGCCCGATGTAGCCAATCACGTGGCTGGCCAATTCGTTGTAGGGGTAGTTGCGAAACAAACGGGCGCGGATTTCAACCCCCGGAAAGCGGTAGCGCTGGGCGGCAAAACGAGCCACTTCCTCATCTGTCAAACGGGTACGGATAGGCACCGATTCAAAACTCTTGGATTCTTCGCGCAACTTGCGAAAGCGGCGTTTGTCACGGCCCTGGATATCGATCAAGGTACCCAATTGTTCGATCACCTCGTCCAACGGGGCCACCACTTTGGATGGCGTGATCTCCAAGGTGTAGGCGGAATAGTTGGTGGCCAGCACCACGCCATTGCGGTCCATGATCACGCCACGGTTGGGCACGATCGGCACGATGGCGGTGCGGTTGCTTTCGGCTTGGGCATTGAACTCTTGGTAACGCCACAACTGCAAATAGACCAAGCGCAAGAACAGCAGTCCAAAGGCGAAAAAAACCACCATGGTCGCAACCACCACCCTCGCGCGAAAGCGTCGAAGGTCGTATTCGACGTTGCGCAGCAAACTCATAAAGGCCGGTGTTTATCGGGGTCGGGGGCACGACGCTGAGGCGCCAACAGCAGTACCGTGATGAGCGGCCACAACATGGCTTGCAACACAGGCGCCACCATCATGGCCCATCCTGGGAACAAGCCGCCTGCGGTGATGCGCACCGTCAACTCCAGGACTTGAGCCGCCAAGAAAACAGGCAAGACTTGCAAGGCTTGGGAAGGCACGTCAAACCACAAAATCCGGCGGTGAATCATGGTTGCCAAAAAGCCTTGAACGGTGTAGGTGAGCGCGTGTTGGCCCAGCAAAGAGGTTTGGTGCACATCGGTGAGCAAGCCCAGCACAAACGCCACACCCACCCCAACTTTGAGGGGCTGGTGGATGCACCAAAACACCAGCACCAAGGCCAGCCAATCGGGTGCCCACGCGGCGTTTCCCAACCAGGCCATGCTTTGCACCATGTTGAGCAACAACGCCAAGGCCAAGGTCAGCAGCATGAACAAGGGGTTGGCTGGCAACAGCAACTGGTGACCGCGCGGCATGATCATCGGCGACCCCCTTTGTGGACAGGCTGCGGTGCAGGAGGTAATTCGTCGAAATTGGGCAAGGCTGATTTCATGGGGCTGAGCACCATGACATGACGAGCCCCTTGCACACGTGCCAGGGATTCGCACAAGATGCGCGCAAACACGGAATCTGCGCGGCGCTCCACCTTGACCACTTTGGCCACGGGAATGCCTGGAGGGTAGACACCGTCGACGCCGCTGGTGGTGAGGATGTCGTCCACTTCGATGTCGGCATTGGTGGCCATGTAGCGCAACTCGAGCAACGGCGCCCCGCCGGACTCCCCAAACGCCACGCCACGTGCGCCTGTTCGTGTGTTGAGCACGGGGATCGAATGCTCACGGTCGGTGACCAAGGTGATTTCACTCACCAGGGGGTGCACACGGGTGACTTGGCCAAGGATGCCCAGCTCGTCCATCACCGGGGAGCTGGTCAAGACGCCGGTGTTGGCACCTTTGTTCAAAATCATTTTGCGCGTGAACGGGTCGGCCGCCTCGTACAACACCTCTGCCGCGATGGCCGGTGTGCTGAGCCGCGCCTGCAACTGCAGCAGCTCACGCAGATGCTGGTTTTCCAGGGTGAGTTGCTCGAGTTGCGTGGTCCGCACCGATTGCGCCAGCAATTGCGCGCGGGCTTTTTCAGTTTCTGTTTGAGCCTCTTCTTTGCCTTCCCACATGTTGCCCATGTGGTCGAGCATGACCTGGGGCCGCAACGCCATCCATTGCACCGGGTAGACGATGAGCGAGAGCACCCAGCGGGCGGGCTGAACGATGTTGTAGTGCTGGTCGGTGAACATCAGCGCCAGCGAAATGGCACTGAAGATCACCAGCTTGGTCAGCGCCGAGGTGCCTTGTTTGAAAAAAGGCGGCGGTGAACGGTCCAGCGTGCCGAGTGGCATTTATTCGCTGGTGAAGATGGAGCCCAGTCGTTCCATGCGCTCCAGTGCCAAGCCGCAACCTCGCACCACGCAGGTGAGTGGGTCTTCGGCCACCAACACAGGCAGGCCTGTTTCTTCGGCCATCAGGCGGTCCAGGTCACGCAGCAAGGCACCGCCGCCCGTGAGCATCATGCCGCGCTCGGCGATGTCGGCACCCAATTCGGGGGGGGTTTGCTCCAGCGCGTTTTTGACGGCGGACACGATGTTGTTGAGCGGGTCGGTCAGGGCTTCCAAAATCTCGTTGGACGAGATCGTGAAAGAACGCGGCACGCCTTCCGACAGGTTGCGGCCCTTGACTTCCATTTCGCGCACTTCGCTGCCTGGAAAGGCCGAACCGATTTGTTTTTTGATGGCTTCAGCGGTGGGCTCGCCGATCAACATGCCGTAGTTGCGGCGGATGTAGTTGATGATGGCTTCGTCAAACTTGTCGCCGCCCACGCGCACGCTGCCTTTGTAGACCATGCCACCGAGTGAAATCACACCCACTTCGGTGGTGCCGCCACCAATGTCGACCACCATGGAGCCGGAGGCGTCAGACACGGGCAAACCAGCACCGATGGCCGCTGCCATGGGTTCTTCAATCAGATAGACCTCGGAGGCACCCGCGCCCAAGGCGGATTCGCGAATGGCACGACGCTCGACTTGGGTGGAACCGCAGGGCACACAGATGATGATGCGGGGGCTGGGCTTCAACAGCGAGCGGGGATGCACCATCTTGATGAATTGCTTGAGCATTTGCTCGGTGACCGTGAAGTCGGCGATCACGCCATCTTTCATCGGGCGAATGGCCTCGATGTTGCCGGGCACTTTGCCCAACATGGCCTTGGCTTCGTGGCCCACGGCTTGAATGCTTTTCTTGCCTTGGGGCCCGCCTTCGTGACGGATAGAGACGACAGACGGCTCATCCAAAACGATGCCACGGTCGCGTACATAAATCAGGGTGTTGGCTGTGCCCAGGTCAATCGCCAAGTCGGTGGAGAAATACCGACGAAATGCTCCAAACATCACAATCCTCTCTGGGTAATCCAGCAAAGGCGAGATAATACCTGAACACCCTGACTGAACCATGGCATAAGACCATGCGACCTCTACACCTATGTCTTTGACTTCCACCGATATCCAACGCCTGGCCCAGTTGTCTCGCTTGCGCTTTGACGCCCCGACCAGTGAGCGTTTACAGCAGCAATTGAACGATTTCTTTGCTGTGGTTGAGCAAATGCGCTCGGTTGACACCCGCGGCGTGGTGCCCATGGCGCACCCGATCGACGCCATGCCCAACCTGGGCGAGCACGTCGCCAGCGCTGCCCACGGCATGCATTTGCGCCTGCGCGAAGACCTGGCGAGCGAGCCCAACCAGCGCGACATCAACCAACGCAGCGCCCCGGCGGTCGAGCGTGGGCTGTTTTTGGTGCCCAAGGTGATCGAATGAGCGACAAAGCCCTGCACCTGCAAAGCCTGACCGAGTTGCGCGCCACCTTGGCAACCCAACAGGCCAGCGCCCCCGAAGTTGCCCAGCACTTTTTGCAACGCGCCCAAGCCGACGCCCACCACGCGTTTTTGGCATTCAACCCAGACGCCACCCTGGCCCAGGCCACGGCTGCGCAGCAACGCTTGGACGCCGGCGATACCTCCCCCCTGCTGGGCTTGCCCATTGCCCACAAAGACATATTTGTCACCACCGACTTCCCCACCACGGCCGGTTCACGCATGCTCGAGCACTACCGCTCGCCGTTTGACGCCACCGTGGTGCAGCGCTTGGCGCAAGCGGGCATGGTGAGTTTGGGCAAACTCAGCTGCGACGAGTTCGCCATGGGTTCGGCGAATGAAAACATCGCCGTGCCCTCAGCACAAGCCCAAGCCGTGACCAACCCCTGGGATGTGTCACGCATCCCTGGCGGCTCTTCAGGCGGCAGCGCGGCAGCGGTCGCTGCGCGGCTGACCCCAGCGGCCACGGGAACCGACACCGGCGGCTCGATCCGCCAACCTGCGGCCTTTTGCGGCATCACCGGCATCAAACCCACGTATGGACGCGCTTCGCGCTACGGCATGGTGGCGTTTGCCTCCAGCCTGGACCAGGCAGGCCCGATGGCGCGCAGCGCCGAAGACTGCGCGTTGTTGTTGTCTGCGTTGTGCGGCGCAGACCTCGACCGCGACTCCACCTCGCTGGACCTGGCCCCTGAAAATTTTTCTGTGACCTTGAACAGTCACGTCAAAGGCTTGCGCATTGGCATTCCCAAGGAGTTTTTTGGCGACGGGTTGGCCAGCGATGTGCGCGCGCCCATCGACCAGGCGTTGCAAACGCTGGTGGGTCAGGGCGCGGTGTTGGTGCCCATTGCGTTGCCACGCACCGAACTGTCGATCCCGGTCTACTACATCATCGCGCCGGCTGAGGCTTCGAGCAATTTGTCGCGTTTCGATGGCGTGAAATTTGGCCACCGCGCCAAAGACTTTGGCGACCTGGCAGACATGTACGAAACCACCCGCAGCGAAGGTTTTGGCGACGAGGTCAAACGCCGCATCATGATCGGCAGCTATGTGCTGTCGCATGGGTATTACGACGCTTACTACCTGCAAGCGCAAAAAATCCGCCGCATGATTGCTGATGATTTCCAAGCTGCGTTCAAGCAATGCGATGTGATCGCTGGCCCCGTGGCACCCACGGTGGCCTGGAAGTTGGGGGACAAGTCGGACGACCCGTTGGCGAATTATTTGGCCGACATCTTCACCCTGCCCGCTTCTTTGGCGGGCTTGCCCGGCATGAGCTTGCCGGTGGGCTTTGGCGAAGGCGGCATGCCTGTCGGGATGCAGTTGATTGGCAACTATTTGCAAGAAGCCAAGTTGCTGAATGTGGCGCACCAATACCAATTGCACTCCGACCACCACCTGCACACACCCGGAGGTGTCGCATGAGCTCGCCACTCGTTCACGGCTACGAAGTCGTCATTGGCTTTGAAACACACGCCCAACTCTCGACCCAAAGCAAAATTTTCAGCCGCGCCTCGACCGCTTTTGGTGCCGAACCCAACACGCAAGCCTGCGCGGTGGACCTGGCCCTGCCCGGCACGCTGCCGGTGATGAACAAAGCCGCGGTGGAGCGCGCGATCCAACTCGGTTTGGCGCTGGGCTCGCACATCGCCGAGCGCAGCATCTTTGCGCGCAAAAACTACTTCTACCCCGACCTGCCCAAGGGCTACCAGATCAGCCAGTTTGAGATCCCGGTGGTGCAAGGCGGCGAGGTGTCGTTTTTCATGGAAGAGGGCAAAGACACCGTCCACAAAACCGTGCGCTTGGTGCGCGCGCATTTGGAAGAAGACGCGGGCAAGTCATTGCACGAAGACTTCATTGGTCAAAGCGGCATCGACCTGAACCGTGCGGGCACACCGCTCTTGGAGATCGTGACCGAGCCCGACATGCGCAGCAGCGCCGAGGCCGTGGCTTATGCCAAAGAGCTGCACAAGATCGTTACTTGGATCGGCATTTGCGACGGCAACATGCAAGAGGGCTCCTTCCGTTGCGACGCCAACGTGTCGGTGCGCAAACCTGGCCAACCGCTGGGCACACGCCGTGAAATCAAAAACTTGAACAGCTTCAAGTTCATGCAGCAAGCCATCGACTACGAGGTGCGCTGGCAAATTGAGCAAATCGAAGACGGCCATGCGATCCAACAGGCGACGGTGCTGTTCAACCCCGACACCGGCGAAACCCGCGCCATGCGCACCAAGGAAGACGCCGCCGATTACCGCTACTTCCCCGACCCCGACCTGCCACCGCTGGTGATTGGCCGCGACTGGGTCGAGCGTGTGAAAAGCGAGATGGCCGAGTTGCCACGCGTGATGGCCGAGCGCTTTGTCACTCAATACAGTTTGCCCGAATATGACGCCACGCAACTGACCCAAAGCAAGGCGATGGCGGCTTACTTTGAAGCCGCTGCCAAGGCTTGCGGTCAGCCCAAGTTGGCGAGCAACTGGATCATGGGTGAGGTGTCGAGACGCTTGAACAGCGGCGAAGTGTCGTTTGAGGAACTGCCGGTCAGCGCCGCCCAACTGGCCGCCTTGATTGGCCGCATCAGCGACAACACCATCAGCAACA